>MHBQ01000188.1:5267-20509 GCA_001803315.1 Lentisphaerae bacterium RIFOXYC12_FULL_60_16 | reverse complement strand
GACCCCGACGGGAAACCGGCCGGCATACTGGCCACCGGCCTCGATATTACCGATGACCGCCGTGCGGAACGCATGCTGGCATTGTCCGCAGAACTCCTGACCCTCCTGAACCAATCCGACCACCATGCCAATCATATCGATGACATATTGCATTGCATCCATCGTCATATCGGGTGTACGGCCGCAGGCATTCGCGTGCGGGAAGGAGACGATTACCCGCTTGTCGCTTCAGCGGGCTTACCACCGGAACTCCTGAAAACCGAACGCTTCATCGGCCAACGAAATCCGGACGGAACCCCGCGCCTGGGCTCCGACAGAAAACCACAACTTGAAGGCCTTTGCGGGATGGTCATCTCCGGGCAGACGCCTACCGACCTGCCGATATTCACGGCAGGCGGCAGCTGCTGGATCGACAGCTCGGAACAACTGCTCCCCTTGATCCCGAAACTCAGCAATATTGGCGTCATGCGGTTGAAATGTCTTCAATCACGCTTTCAGTCCATGGCTCTGATCCCCCTCCGTTCAAACGGGACCATCATTGGATTGCTATACATGGCCGACGTTCAATCCCAGCGTTTCACCCGTGAATCGGTGGAATCCCTGGAAGTGATGGCCCAAAGCATCGGTATCGCGCTATCCCGCAAACAGGTGCATGACTCCCTGAGTACCACGCTTGAGCGATTCACGTCGTTGTATAATTCCATGCAGGAAGGCGTGGCCCTTCACGAAGTGGTTCGCGACAATACCGGAACGATCATTGATTACCGGCTGATCGATGTAAATCCCCAGTATGAACGCATCACGGGAATTCCCCGGGATAAGGCCACCGGGGCGCTGGCTTCGAAATTGTACGGAACCAAGGCGCCCCCCTACCTGGAATCCTTCACCCGGGTCACCATCACCGGGAAACCCGTGACCATGGAAGTGTATTTCGACCCGATGAAAATCTGGTTTCTCATATCCGTCGTTCCGATCGGTCCCGAACAATTTGCAACGGTTTTTACCGATATCACCCCGCACAAGAAACAAGCCGAGGAGTTGCGGACCGCCAACCGCGAACTCAACCGCGTTGTGGACCAGTTAAAGAACACACAACAAACCATCATCCAGCAGGAACGCCTCCACGCCTTGGGACAGATGGCCCTGGGGGTCGCCCACGAGTTCAACAACCTGCTGGTTCCCATTCTGGGGCTGAGCGATCTGCTCATCAACACGCCGCACCTCCTCGACAACCAATCCGAAACCCTGAACATGATACGTGAAATTGCCGAAGCCGCACGTGGCGCACGTAACGTCATCCACCACATGCGGGATGCCTTCCGTGAAACCAGCGAACAGGTCTTCGCTCCGGTCAATCTGGCTGAAACGATCCGGCGGGCTGTCGAGACGACCCGTCCCCGCTGGAGTGCGGAGATGCAGGCGCACAACAAGACTATTGCCATCGAGTCCACCATACCGGATGACATCCATGTCCCTGGAATCAACACGGAACTTCGACAGACATTCGTAAACCTCATCCTCAACGCGGTGGATGCCATGCCGGAAGGCGGAACCATCCGCCTGTCGGCGCAGACGGGTGACACGCACGCCTGCATCGAAGTTTCCGATAACGGCATGGGCATGAGCGACGAACAACGCCAGCATTGCATGGAACCGTTTTACACGACCAAAGGCAACCAGGGAACCGGCCTGGGGCTCGCGTTGGTTCAAGGCATCATCAAGCGCCACAACGGCACGTTGCTGATCACCAGTTCACCGGGAACAGGAACCACGGTAACCATCAAACTTCCCCAGATCGCAGTTCCCACCGGCACACCCACGACCCATGGCATATCCAGCAATTTACTGCCGGTATGCCTGCGGATTCTCGTCATCGACGATGAAGTCTCTTCCCGGATGGTGTTTGGACGTTTTCTGAAGGCCGACGGCCATGATGTCCACTTTGCACACAACGGCGAGACCGGTTTGAGCCAGTTCAAACAACAGTCGTTCGACATGGTGATCACCGACTGGGCCATGCCCGGCGTGAGCGGCACCGAGGTGGTCGAGAAAATTAAACAATCAAAACCCCAAACCCGCGTCATTTTGTTGACCGGATTCGGTCAGACCACCAACCATCACGAATGGCCGCCCGGCGTAGACCGGATACTCTGGAAACCCATCACCCAGCGCGATCTGCGGGACACCATCCGGCAACTATCCAGTCCCCGCAACGACCCGTTGACACCTACCGCGTAACCCTTAAGCATCTTTCGCCCTTGCAGGGGGCAATGGCTTCAGGCGCTTAAGAGCTTTTTCAAAAATGTGACGTTCGGCTCCTGTCACAGCGCCGTCATGCATGATCTGCTGATGCAGACGCCGGAGTTCATCTTCCGACAGCAATCCGTCCGCCTCAACGCTCTGTATCAACCGTTTCAAGGTGCGGACATCCTGAAACCATTTAAACATAAACAATCCCCGGATCAGGCTGCCTGGGAGGCCATGGAGCGGTTGCAACACCGTGGTTTGAATGAACCGGTGCCGGCCGCCAGTACCATGAGTTGAGCCCCGCACACGGGACACCAATAGAAGCTATGGGGCATCACAATCCGTTCCATCGGGACGTTGCAGCAATGGGGCGTAAATACTCCATGCCGCGAAGCAAGGACCGTAATCTCCGCCCGGCACACCGGACAACGGTACGTCACACCCATCGTCGTGTTCCGCTTCACGTCGACGTTGCCTTTCCGGAATCCGTGCACACCGGCTGCATCGGTTTTCCGCAACAGACCAGATCGAGCACCCCCACCCCGCCACGCGTCACCATGATCAGGTTTCCGCACTGCCTGCAGGCATAGGCGGTTCCAACCCGTATTGTCAAAGCATGCTCCCACTCCTCAAGATCCCAATCCGGCATAGCCGCCACCTCGGATGCATCCATTGTTTCGTCCATAAGCCCTCCTACGCGAATCATTATCCCACAAACGGTGAATATAAGCCACCCTTCAACGTGTTGAACCGCCGGGCATTGAAAAGGATTTTCCGGACCACCAATTTTGGTTTATCTGCCGGCAAGGGTGCACCGGATTTCTCCAACGCGGCATAGATGGCGTCAAACCCCATGGGCAGGCCCTTTTCGGTCATGACCTTGATAATGGCGGATTCAAGCGGAGACAAGCCGGCAGCATCCACCACCGGAACTGCAGGCGCAGCAGGCGCCTTTACGGCATCCTGGCAGGGCTTTAATTCCGGCAGGAATGATGGTGACTTCAACACCGGAATGGAAGGAACAAGCGGCCCCGGCACGGGCGTTGCGGTTGCTACCGGCGCTTTCAAGACAGGAACCGGCGAAAGGACCGTACCCTGACTGGCTGAAATCGTTTCAACCGGTTTGATTACCGGAACGGCAACCGGCACGGACACCGTGGGCTTGGGACCCGGCGTGAATTCCACCGGCACCGTACCCGGTAACGGGGCGGATGACACCGGTCGCGTGTGGGCACGCGCCAGGATGGCATCGTAACGGGCCTGCAACTCATCCATCTGTTTGCGAATGGCCAGCAATTCCTGAATTTCTTCCGTTGTGTTCATGCGAATCCCCTGTTCCATGCGTAGCACCCCTCCTTCTCCACCACTCAAACCTTCAGCTATTTACGTCCCCCTCCTGCATCGGCAACCCGGTTCCCTCCATCAATCGTCAACACTTGCCGTATGGCGCATACATCGGACCGCTCCAGTACAATGTCACCCGCACCGGCCGCCTCACGAATCTGATCAGGCGTCTTGATGCCCACCACCGCGGTGTGAATCCCGGGATGCGCCAGGGTGGCGGCCAGCACCAGCTGGTAAATCGACAGATGATACCGGTCAGCCATGCTTTTTAAACCCTGTACGGCCTCCGACACCATACGGAAACGTTCCCCCTTGAAATCCTTGTGGTGTTGGCGGAAATCCATGAATGATTCGGTTCCCCTATATTTACCCGTCAGCAATCCCATGTGCAACGGAGAATAGACCATGACACCCACCCGTTCCGACTGGCAATAAGGCAGCAAATCGGACTCAATCCCCCGGTTTAGCAGGCTATAAGGCGGCTGATGCACCGCATAATCGCCGAATGTCCGGTAGGCGCGTAATTGTTCAACCGTGAAGTTACTCACCCCGTAATGCCGGATCTTCCCTTCCTTGCGAAGGGTGTCCAGCATGCCCGTAACCGCTTCCGGCGCCGTCAGGGGATCATGAAAATGCAACAGGTAAACATCGATGTGATCCGTTCCTAAACGGCTCAATTCAATCTCGCACCGTTGACGGATATGGGCGGGAGAAAGATCGGGATAGCGCGAGGTATCCGGGTTGAAATGATTGAAAACTTTGGTGATCAACACCACGTCATCGCGTGGAACCGTTCGCAGAAATGTTCCCACCACCGTCTCGGCATAGCCGTCACCGTAGGCATCCGCCGTATCAATACAGTTTATCCCCTGTTCATGGGCCAGACGCAGGGCGCTGACAACGTCCTCCTTGGGAACATCACCCCAGAAACGGGGGCTCAACTGCCACGTGCCGAACGTTACACGGGAAATCTTGAGCCCGGTCGATCCGAAAACAATCTGCTTCATGTCACCCTCCTACAAATCCATCTCAAAGCCATTGCGGGGACGCCGGATTCGTTGCCTCAACGCCATCACACCGGCCGCTCCTGCAATGAAGAGAACCACAACCGCCACCGTCCAACCAATCCGGGCGCGCCGTGCCCGGGCTCGCTCCGCCTGCTCGGCGGCCTCCCGCAACGCCCGCTCGGCCGCCTCGCGTTCCGCCCGTTCACGCGCATCACGCCGTTCGCGCTCCAGGGCTTCCAGGCGAATGAAACCGGATTCGATCAATTCGGTGGCCGTGCGATCCCGTGTCTGGCGCGACTTGGATCCTCCCACGATTGCGATCACACGCAAGTCACCCCGCAAGGCCGTGGCCGCAATGGAAAACCCGGCCAGGCTGAAGAATCCCGTCTTGAGTCCATCACACCCGGGCACTTTCCCGAGCAGGTAGTTGTGGGTCCGTAATTCAAAGGAGTTATTCCGGAACATCCGGAAGGTTTCGGAGGTATATTTCAAAGCCAGCGGATACTTCACCACTTCGCGGCACAGGATGGCCAAATCGCGTGGGGTGGTGACATCCGGTTCCTGGTCCTTGCCCGGCGGCAGACCATGGACCGAACGAAACACCGATTGGGTCATGTTCAATTGCCGGGCCCTTTCATTCATCCGCATGACAAAGGCACCCGTAGAACCGGCGGTATGCACCGCGAGCGCCACGGCCACGTCATTGGCCGACTTGATAACCAAAGCGTTCAGCATTTCACCGAGTGTAAAGGTTTCCCCCTCCTTGAGATAGACCTGTGAACCGCCGATGAGGGAGGCTTCCGCCGTTACGCGCACCATCTCATCCAGGGATCGTTCCCCGCGCTGAATCATCTCGCAAATCAGGAGCAAATCCATCAACTTCACAATGCTGGCTGGATACATCACCACATCCGCCTTGTCCTCCAACAGGACATCGCCATGTACGCCATCCACCACAATGTGCCCCACATAAGGATCCGCACTCCGCTCCGGAGCGGCCCGGGTCAAGACCCCCGTCAACAATACGGCAAGCCACATCATCCGCATCACACGAGATATCCTCATACCAGGTTTCCCTTTCAGTCTGTCAACGCAACCGGCCACCATATCGCTTGAGGGTCCCACCCTGCCGGCGTTCAGCGGCAAATTCACGCATCACACGCAACACCACGCGGTCCCGCTTGATCTTGCGGAGGGAGGCCACGAGGCGATCAACCCACTCGGATACAATCTTTTCCCCCTTGTCGGCTGTCGCACAAGCCGGCTCACCAACCGGCATCTCGGGCCATCGGCTCACCCATTCCACGGTGGTAAACGCCGGCCCCACGTCCGGCGGGCGTCCCGACCGGTACACCCGGCCATGAAGCCGGTCCATCCGCACCAAGGTGGGTTCGACGGCCATTACCATGCTGGTTTCCATTTCACACGCATGCCCCAGCACCTCCGTGTCCATCACCGTCTTGAAAAATTCCCCCATATCCGGCAGGGGTGGAATCGAATATACGGCATAGGGTTTTCCCCGCTCAAGGATCCGCTTGCAGAACATCCAATGCAACGCCACGTTACCGCCATGACCGTGTATCAGGACGATTTTCCTGAACCCGTTACGGGCGGCTTCATCGCAGATATTCTCCACCAGATCCATCAGCAGTCCGGACTCAATATGGATGGCGCCCGGACGACGCGTGGCTTCCAGCACGAACGAATACGGAAGCTCAGGAAGAACCGCAACCGGCTCCTGTTCCGCCATTCGCCGGACAACCGACCGCAACACCAAGGGGTCACTGCCAAGCGGAAGATGCGGTCCATGGCTTTCAATGCTGCCCAGGGGAAGAACCGTCACCCCCTTGCTCCGGCGCCGTAAGGCGGCCACATCCCGCTCCGACATCGCAATCCATTCGCCTTGCATGATCACTCCTTGACCAGACGCTTGCTTCCCCGTTTGTAGCAACGCCAGTCCACGGCTCCGGTCTTCTTATAAAATTCCAGCAGGTTCGTCCAGTCTATCAGGCAACAGGTTCCTCCGTTACGGGCGATATGATGCATGGCTCCCACACACAACGCCAGGCCCAGTCCCTGCCCCCGGAACGCACGCGCCACCCCCACACAACCATAGCCACCCAGGCATTCCCCCAACAATCGTTCCCACACCACATTGGGTCCGCGCCATTTGCTGGATGGGGTATAGGTTTGGATGGAACCAACCACGGTTACATCCTGCTTGAGTACCAGGATGTTGGCTCCATCACCCTCCGCCAGGATTTTGAGCATGCTGGGAACCCATCCGGCAAACTCCATCTGCTGAAATGCAAATAAGGCGCCAAGATCCTGCGCTTGAAGGCTGCCGAATGTAAATCCGGCCGGCAGGTTGACGGGATCCGGCAACCTGCCGGGACCATCCAGGGGAGCAATCAAGTCGTGCGTTTCCGTTTCCAACCCGAATCCCTGCCGTTGAAAAAAGGCAACGGCATCCGGCAAATCGGCCGGCACACCGCTCCAGAATCGGAACCATCCGGCCGTTGCATGAACCTCGGTACAACCCATGGCACATAAACGTTGTTCCACCTGCCGGTAGAGTCGCGTACCAATCCCCTGCCGTTGGCAATCCGGATGCACCAGGATGGTTGAAACCATGCCATAGGAGACCCCTTGCGCCGTCTGATCATGATCGGCCAGGATAAAGCCGACCACCCGCCCCGACCGTTCAGCCACCCACCCGTCCCCCGTCTCAACGCCGGGTCGGTAACCGATACGGGAATACAAGACCCGCGACGACACGGGATAGGTGGCGCCCAGCGTGGATTCCCATAAAACCGCCACAGCCGGGACATCCTGTTCGGGACGGTATTCGCGAATCACCACATCCTTGATCACGCAATCACCTTACTCGAAGCGTTGAAATCCTGCCACGATCCGTCTCATCGCTCAAAATCAAACCGGTATCCGTTCAATTCCAATTCATCCCGCATGGTAATCATCTGGCGTTGTACGGTGTCGTCCAGTGGAATCCCTTTCGCACGGCGATCCATCCAGGCCAGGTATTCCTTTTCCCCGCAGGTGAATATCCGGCGCTGGCCGGGAGCCTTGAGCGATCCCCTTAATTCACGAAGAATATCACCCGTGGTCTTCCGGAAAGCAGCAGTATCCGTGAAACATTCAATGTTGATCGCCAAAAAAAAATGACCCAGCGCATACGGAACGGGAGATCCATCGGCATCCAGCCCGCTGAGTTGCTTGAGAAAGGCCCCCTGTTGAAGCGCCGCCGACAAGACCTCCACCACCGTAGCATATCCATAACCCTTGTATCCGCCGGTTGCTTCGCCGATGCCACCCAGCGGGGTCAACGCAGCTTGTCCGGCCACCAGGTCACGCAAAACTGCGGCGGGATCCGTTTCCGTCTCCCCCCGATGATTGATGACCCACCCCGGCGGCATGGTTTTACCTTCCCGTTCATATTGTTCAATCTTGCCACGCTGGGTGACCGAGGTGGCATAATCGTTGGTGAAATGAAACGACTCATCCGTGGGGAACCCGAATACCAAGGGGTTGGTGCCCAGCATATTCTCCACGCCAAACGTGGGGGCAATGGATGGGCGGGCATTGGTCCCGGTTAAGCCAATCATGCCGGCATTGCACGCCATCAAGGCATAATACCCGGCGATACCATAATGTGTGGAATTCCGGGCAACCACCATACCCAGACCGTGCCGGCGGGCCTTTTCAATCGCCATTTCCATGGCACGGTGCGCAATGACCATGCCCATGCCATGATGACCGTCCAGTACGGCAGTCGCCAGAAAATCTCGAACCACTTCCAGCCGGGTGACCGGTTGCTGGATGCGATCCTTGCGTATCCGGTCGTAATAAATGGGCTTCAACCGCCCGACACCATGCGAATCCACACCACGCCGGTCCGCGGTTGCAAGGACGTCCGCACAAATCCGGGCATCCATCTCCGGCACACCAAGTCCACGGAACACATCCACCATGAAGGCTTCGAGCAACTGGCTGTCCATGGAATATACATCGGCCATGCTGTCTCTCCTTAGGTTAGGACGTCACGTTAGCGAATTCAGACCGGCAACGCAACCCCCCGTTCACTTCCCGTTACTTCCGTAACCGGCGATTGACGGGCTTGGCGTATCGTGATAGGTTTTCAGCAGTTTTCGCCGCTTGAATGGTGGAGTTGTTAACGCCGTCGGCCGGAAACAGGAGGACGGATATGAAACGGATACTCATGATCGCCGCAGTCCTGTCAACGCTCGCCACCTTCACGTTGGCCCGTGAAACACTCGAAAAGCCCATGGGATTTCACGGCGTTTATGCCGACCATGGCGACATGGATGATAGCGCCTTCGGAGGCGGCGTCCAGATTACCGGTTATGAGTCCGACCGTGCTTCAGTGGAATTGGCATGGTCGTATCTAATGGATGTGCGCAAAAAGGGCACACGCCGTGACATGGATGTCCATATCATCGCCTTGACTGCACGTTATCAGCTGCCATTCCTGAAAGTTTTCGGTCCCTACGCCGGCATCGGAGCCGCCTATCATACCTTTGATTCATCCTCCCTCGATGACGATTTCGGGTGGCTTATATGCGGCGGTCTTCAATACAACGTATTGGACAAGGTGGTCCTGTTCGGGGAATTCCGACGTAGCACCATGTTTTCCAGCGCCTCGAGCGAACAGTTTGATTATCAGATGGTCAGGGCTGGTTTGAACTTCTGGTTCTGATCCAATGCATCCCGTACCAACGTCCGATCAACATCAACGTTGCGTCAACCACTTGCTCGCAGAAACCCGTGCCAATGGCGGATTGGCTCCCGTCGATTTGGAACGTTTCTGGACCGACCAGCAAGTTGCGCGCACCGATCCCTCTGGTCCCGACATCCCCCAGGTTCCCCTGGGAATCATGATGAGCGGCGAATGCGTCTACGCGGAACTGGGACTCGAAGAGGATTTCTGGCGTTATGCCCATGATGAACCCTGGAGCCTGCAACTGAATAAGGCCTACAACGACAAGGCGGAATCCATTGTCGGACGACGCCTGTTAAACGAATCGCCATCAAACCCGGACCTGTGCTATCCCCCCTTCAAACGGTTGCATGATGTCTTTGAGGCCAGGAATATCTGGCATTCGGGATCCTGGTGGCTGGAACAATCCGCCCATACCCCTGACGAACTCAAGACACTGCTGGATCGGATCGACAGGTTGGATATCCCCTCCTTCATCCTCCCTGACGGATGGCAGGACACCTGGGCCCAACTGGCTGCCAGGGGGGCCAAACCACCCCTCTACCGCGGACAACGCGGTCCGGTGACCTTTGCCACATCCATCTTCGGAATCGAAAATCTGATTTACCTGATCATGGATCAACCGGACCTGGCGGCCCGTTTCCGGGACACCATCCTCCGGGTCATGCTGGAAATCGGCAGAACGATGGATGAGGCCGCCGGTTTCTCGACGACCACCGCACCGCATGGATTTGCATTCTGTGACGACAATTGCTACCTGCTCACCCCGGACATGTATGCGCACTTCGGATATCCGATTCTCAAGGGCATGTTTGAACGGTATAGCCCGGACCCTGGCGACTCCCGCTTCCAGCATTCGGATTCCGCCATGGGACACCTGCTCCCCATCCTGGCAGAAACCGGGTTGACCGCGGTCAATCTCGGCCCGACCGTTATGGTCGACGAGATCAGGCGGCATCTTCCCGGCGCCGTCATCCATGGACAGTTGGCCCCCTTCACGTTCAGCCGGAACGATGAAGCCGGCATGGTGTCGGAATTCCTGCGCGACTTTGACATGGCGCGGAAGACGCGTGGACTGCTTTTCGGTACGGCTGGTTCCATCAACAACGGATCAAGGCTGACCGGCATGCGCCTGATCATGGCAGCCATCCAGCGGCATGGCCGCTATGATTCCTGACCGGTTCCGCCTTCCATCCTGACTTCAATCACCCGCTGAAGGAACACCTCCACCGCGGAACGGGTCCGCGCAATCTGGTCCCGTCTTTCCACCACGATCCGGACGGAAGGAAGGCCGTTTTCCGCGGCCTGCGCCATCACCGCCGACCGCAGAAAAGACTCCGCACAGTCCTCCGCTGCTTCCAGTTTGGAAAACCGCGGGGTATCCGGCATCCCCTCAACCCGGTAACACCCCGTCTCATCCACCCCGATGGCAACCCGCCGGATGATCTGGATGGAACTGATCGCCGCGCCGACGGCATTCGCCACGTCCGCATGTTCCGGGATAACCGCCGTTGCCCCCAACCGAAGGGCGGCTTCCGGCACAAACATAGCCGCAGGGGCCCCCACTCCGATCACCGGATGCCGCACCTTGATCTGGACGGCAAGGTCCGCATTGCCGCCGGACAAGGCATTGTCCATGAGACATTGTGCCTGGGGGGACTCCGCCAACACCCCCAGGCCCTGCCGGTCCAGAATGGTTTGCACCACATCACAGGCCAGGGTATTGACAACACGGGTCAACACCTGTCCGGCAAACCGGTCCCGATCCACACCGGCCATGCCCGCATACAAGCCGAGCAGACGTTTTGAGGTTTCAACACCGTACAAGGACAAGCGTCCCTCGGCCTGCAGTACATCCGTTGGTGTCAGGCCGCAGCGTTGAACCAGACAGCGGTTTTCAAGGTTCTCGGTCGTGACAAATTCCCAGGCGCCGGCATTCAATCGAACCCCCAGCTCATGCAACGACATCGGTCGCTCGGTCAGCAGGGTCAGGATGGCATGATCGGATTCGGTCAATCCGTCCGGAATCTCCGTTCCACGCCGGATAAGGAACTCGGCGGCCTCGCTGTTCGCCGTCAACCCTTCAGCCTCACGTTCAAGCCATTCGATCGCCCGGTCGATATCCGGCGCAGCCTGTGCCAACCATCCGACCGGAGCCACCCGGCGGGGACCAACCGAGAGGACCCCATGTCGTAACACGATCCGGCTGTCCCCCCCCAACCCGACGGTACGCATATCCAGCGCCGGCACATGGGTCTGCCAGGGCCCCACCCGTGCCCCATCGCGGCATAAGGGAACATCCCGCCCCTTGAGCAGGGCCATATCCGTGGTGGTTCCGCCGATGTCCACGACCACGGCATCCGGACAGTTCGACAAATAACGCGCACCCGCCATGCTGGCGGCCGGACCCGACAGGATCGTCAGGATCGGCCGTTCGAGTGCCGCCTGCAGGCTGGCCAGGGTACCATCGCTTCGCACCACCATCACCGGGGCACGTATGGCGTGTTCCTCCAGAACCCCGCGGACACGATGTATCAGGAGCGAAAGATAGGGAATAATCCGTGCATTCAGGGCCGCCGTCTCGGCACGCACCCGGTAATTCATGCCTTCGGTAATCTCATAGCCACAGGTCACCGTCAGACCCGTTTGCGCCTGCACCAGATCCTTGACAGCCAGTTCATGGGCAGGATTCACATGCCCGGCATAACCGGCCACGGCAAAGGCCGTTACCTGCTGTTGCGCCATCATGCGTCGGACAACCGCCATGACCTGGGCAGGGTTGACCGGCACCAATTCCGTCCCGTCGATGTCCATCTGCCCGTCAATCACCTCCCGGGGGGTATGATTGAAATTATCCGGATCAAGTCGTCCATACGGCGGCATGATCAACAGCCCGACAGGCTGTCCTTTGCCTTCCACAATCGCATTGGTGGCCAGCGTGGTAGAGATCGAAACCCGTTCAATGGCTGCAAAACAAGCGGCATCCAGTTTGCCCAGCGCGTGCCCGACCCCCAAACTGACATCCCACGGGGTTGTCGGCGCCTTGGCCTTGCAGATGACCCGTCCAGCCACCCCATCAAACAATACGGCATCCGTGAAGGTTCCACCGACATCAAGGCCCAGACAGACCCGCTGCCCAATCCGGCTTCCATCGTGTTTCGACATGGCGGAAGACTATGGGTTTGAATAACCGAACGCAATACAGCAACGCTTGATTTTTTCCACGCATGGGGTAGCGTATCCCCAACGCAGGAGGGTTCACATGATGTCACCCCGTGAAGTGGTTGCCCGCAGCATTCGATTTGAAGGAGCCGACCGGTTGCCATTGGATCTCCCCGCCCCTTTCACGGCTGATTTCTTCCATGCGTCGATGGATCCATCGCCGGACGCCCGCCCATCATCCGGAAGGGACGAGTGGGGCGCCCTCTGGCATAACATCGGCATTTGCCGGTTGGGCGAAGTCAGCGATTTCCCCCTTAAATCCTGGGATGATTACAACCGCCTGGCTATCCCCGATATCCGCGATCCAAAACGCTGGACCTGCCTGAATGGCATCCGTGAAAAAGCCGGTGATAAATTCCTCCTGGGGACCGGCATATCCATTTATGAACGCGTCCACTTCATTCGCGGGCTGGAGAACACCTGGGTCGACATCCACGAGGCCCCGGAACAGCTCTGTCACCTGATCGACCAGTTGGTCGAGATGAACCTCTACGCCATCAAGCAATACCGGAAAGCGGGATTTGACGGGCTGATCTTTTGTGATGACTGGGGGCTGCAAAACCGCCTGATGATATCGCCGGAATCCTGGCGCTCCATCTGGAAACCCCGCTACGCCCGCATCTTCCAGGCTGCGCGCAAGGCCGGGCTGCTCACCTTCCTGCACAGTTGCGGCTATATCGTGGATATCCTGGACGACCTGATCGAAATCGGCTTGCAGGTCATCCATATGGACCAGCAGGAAAACATGGGACTTGAACTGTTGGATAAACGGTTTGGCGGCCGGATTACGTTCTTTTCCCCGGTGGATATCCAAAACACCATGATCAAGGGATCCCTGGATGATATCCGCGCCTACTGCCGCGCCATGGTCAAGCATCTGGGCCGGCCCAAAGGCGGGCTGATCCCCCGGTGGTACACCGATCCCGCCGGCGCCGGCCATCGTCCGGAAGCCATCACCGCCATGTCCGAAGAATTCACGCGGCTGAGCAAGAAACACGCCGCCGGTTGACCGTCTCAACGCACGATCAACAGGAAGCCCGCAATGGGGACCACTTCATAGCAACCGATATCCACCAGGTTGTTCAGGACACGCGGATTGCCTGCCAGATCCCTGGTGCCGCTCATCCAGGGTCGCTTCACACCCGCATTGCGACATGGCGAGGATCGCAGGAGCGTGTAATCATTGGCGGCCGGATCGGTGAACTGGGGATCCGCATTGATGTTTCCGTTCACCTCAGCGGTCAGATCCGGAGAACAGTTATATCCGAAAACCGCCTCACTGGCCGTATAAACGTCGGTCCGGGACGCCGTCGAAACATTCCAGTTATCCATAATAATACAATTGGTAACACTGCCACCCGCCCGGTAAACCCCACCCCCGGATCCTGCCGTGGCATGCCAGATCCGGTTGGTTACGATCGTACAGTTCTCGATCGTAACCCCATTGTTCAAATAGACCGCACCGCCTGCTCCCAAGGCACGATTGGGGCCGGTCCGGTTAAGGGCCATCAGGCAGTTTTGCACGGAATGCGTCCCACCTTCAAAATATACAGCCCCGCCCCGGGATCCAAAATGCCCCTGTGCATCGGCGTCGTTGGCGATGAAAAGGCAGTTCTGGATATGGATCTTACCGCCCTCGGCGGCAACGCCTCCCCCCATCGCCCGGTTGTTGTTGCTGCTGGGAGTTGACTTGGCCCGGTTATTCCTGAATGACACCCGGCTCAGGGTAATCGTGCTCGCATTGGCGTAAATCCCGCCGCCCCACACAAGACCATTTCCCCCTGCATTGGACTGGTTGTTGGTGAAGACGCAATCCTCAATGACCAGGCTTGACGACAACACGCGCATGCCGCCGCCTACACCCTTCAAGGAATCCGTCGGTGTATTGCCGTCCCGTATGGTTACGCCCTGCAGGCGACCGCCCGAGATACCGGCGACATCCAACACCCGGCTATTCACCCCGGACCTCATGCGCAACACGGTCGGCCAGTTCGTCGGCTGGCAGGCAACCGGACCGGCCGGCATATCGGCTGGATTGTATCCCCCGATGATCGTCAGATCATTCACACCAGACCATACCAAGGCCGCGGAAACCTCGAAGGTTTCGCCTGCCAGATGAATGGTATTGCTGTCTATTGCTGCAGCCAGGGCCAGGGTCGGATTGGTGAAGGCTGTGGCCCAACCGTCACCGCTGGTATTATCGCCGCCCGACCACACGTATACACTCATCGATGGCGCCTTGATATAATCCTCCTTGATCAAACTTTCCACTACCCCCGATGCATTGCTAACCACGAGCCGGACGGTATGCGTACCGGGCCCGTATTCCCATGTCGTTGTCGCATGGCCAGATCCTTGAAACTCATAATCGCCGTCGTTGTCGAAATCCCATCTATAATAGAGGCCCGACTGGTCAACACCTGCCACATGGGACGTGTAGACCACGGAAAGCGGAGCGTATCCCTGTCGCCGGTTGGCAATAAAATTTATCCTTAATACGCCGCTGTTTGCGGCTTCGGATTCATAGGCACCCATGTCGGGAATGCCGTTGAGGATACGGGGATTCCCGGCGAAATCAGTCACTCCCGACATCCAGTTCTGTTCCGTTCCCGCATCGATCGCCGGTGAACCGGGACGGAGGCGATAATCAGAAGTGGCGGGATTCA
>MHBQ01000188.1:0-5122 GCA_001803315.1 Lentisphaerae bacterium RIFOXYC12_FULL_60_16 | reverse complement strand
CAACGGCACGATTGGCTGCCGCCGTGATGCTTTCGATCCGACCGCCGGAGGCATAAATGCCGCCGCCATCCCGGATGGCGTAATTGCGTGTCAACAGGCTGTTCAGGATGATGCCTCCCGTCATGTAAATTGCACCGCCCTGAGCGCTGGCCGATGTGGTGGTCGTCATCCAGTTGGTGGTGATTGAACAACGCTCCACCGTTCCGCCCGTCATGGAAATCGCCCCACCAAGCCGCGGCGTATTACCGGCACCGGCAACCCGATTTCGTGTCAACACCGTCTGGCGCAAATGGTGGGAACCGGTCATGTAAACGCCGCATCGTTTCCACCGGGGCTGACGTTGTTATTGGTCACGACCAGGCCTTCCAAGACCATCACGCTGTTGACCAGGTTGAGTCCGCCTCCGCGCCGCGCCCCGAAATGATCGTCCGTATAGGACGAGTACGCGGTCGTGGTTCCCACGGATCCGCCCGTGAAGGTGATTCCCTCGATCCGGGCGCCACCGCCCGCCAACCCGATCGTCTGTAACGCACGGGTGCCCGATCCGGCGGCGTTCACCACCGTGGTTCCTGCTCCCGCGCCAAGCAATTGCACCCCATAGCGGGTCATCTGGATGGGAAACGTCTCGACCCCATTCGTATAATTGCCGGCCGCCACATGGATGCGGCTTCCCGTTCCTGCCACCGCCAACGCGCGCGTGATGGAGCGGAACGCATCACCTACCGTCATACCGCCATTGCCGTCATCGCCTGCCGGAGACACGTAGATATCCGATAAACCAGAATCGTACGCCGCATACCGGTTCGCCGCGCCGGCCGGGATGCCGGGAATGAAATGGTATCCGATATCCACCACACCGTCGTCGACCGCTCCGGACAACCGCGTCGTGCGTCCGGTAAGGCCCGATAGGCCGGCGGTTCCGTTGCCCAGGTCGATCGCCGGGCTTCCATTTCCCAGATACAACCCGCATTCGAACAACGGATCGCCCGTAATGTTCCCGTTCGACCCGATCCCGGCCGTTCCGGCACCCAACAGGCAGTACGACGCCGTCACGGTGCCCAGAATATCGGCGTTATTCCCCCAGAGAATCGAGTTCTCCACCGTCACGGTGCCCGCCACCCGATTCAACCCGTACCGACTGTGGCCCGTGATCGTGCTGTGGACAATCCCCGCCACCGCCCCGGCTGTCTGGACATGCACCCCGTCCCGGTGATTGCCCGTAATCAAGCTGTTGAACACGGTCATATTTGCCGTCGCCCCGACGATGTACAAACCATCGCCGAACGACGTGCCAAGGGAATAATTATTCGCGATAACGCTGTGTTCGACGGAGTGGGTGCCGTTGTTAATGTATATCCCGGAACCCAGATGCGTGCCACCCTGTGTGACGTTCAAATCAATCACCGATTCGGTCACACGCACTCCGCCGTTGATAACCGCCAACCCGGCGCCGGCCCCGGAAGCGTGGTTGATCCGGTTGGCCCGAATCACGCAATTCGTAACCGTCAAGGCACTGTTATTGACATACAGTCCGGACCCGTACTGCTCGGTGATGTACCCCCCGGACAACGTCACGCCATCCAACACACCCTGGCTGATCCCGTTCACGTACAACAGCCGGGTTGTGGCGCCGGCCGTACGGGTAATAACCGTTGTCCAGCGGTCCGGATCCCGTTCACCCGGCAAGCCCCCCACCTCGTTGCCGGCATATCCGCCCTTGAAGGTGAGATGCGAAACCGTCCAGTTGATCTGCGTCGGAACCTGGAACAACTGCCCGGCCACGTGGATGACATCGCCGCTGGAGGCGCCGGAAAGGGCTTCCTGCAGGTTCGTGTAGGCGGTCAGCCAACTGTCATGGGTCGAATCGCCCCCCGTGTTGGACACATACCGCGAAGCGGCAAAAAGGAGCGATCCCTGTAAAAACAGGCATGCCACCGTACCACTCAATATCCTATGGGACAACAGGGTCATCAGTTCCTATTATCAGGATTCGGCGGTCTATTGACAAGGGAATCAACGGAACAGGTAAAGGGATCCACCGGACATGATTATGATCTCATAGCAACCCATATCCACCTGGTTCCCGCGAACGCGTTCGGCGCCATTCAGGTCAACGGCTCCGTTCATCCACGGACGTTGGACGCCGGCATCCAGACAGGGGGAGGTTGGTAAGAGGGTGAAATCCCCCGCGGCAGGATTGGCATAGAGGGGATCGCTGGTGATGTTGCCGTTGACCCCAGGCACCAAATCCGGAGAGCAGGTGTAGCCGAATACCGTCGTATTGGCCGTGTAAATATCCGTACGGGTGCCGGTCGTGATATTCCAGTTGTCCGTGATGATGCAATTCGTCACGCTCCCGCCGGCATGATAGATTCCGCCACCGGAGCCGGCTGTGGCATTCCATATCCGGTTGGTTGCAATCGTGCAATTCTCCATCGTGGTACCGGCAGTCAGGTATATCGCACCGCCCACGCCCAACGCACGATTGGGACCGGCACGGTTACCCGCCATCAACGTATTGCGGATCAGGTGATTTCCCCCATCCAGGCAGATGGCGCCACCATGCGACCCGTGGTGACCATACGCATCCGCATCATTATCAAGAAAATGGGATTCAAGGATGGTGATTGCACCACCGGCCGCCGCCAAGCCTCCCCCCCGGGAACGGCTGTTACTACTTCCCGATGTGTTACGGGCAATATTGCCGAGAAAGCGCGTTCGCCGAAACACCACCGTGGAATCCTGTGCAAACACCCCGCCTCCCCATGCATAACCGTTGCCGGTGGCATTGGCCTGGTTGTTGCTGATCACACAATCGGTAATATCGAGTTCCGACGCCAGCAAACGAATGCCGCCTCCACTACCGGTTGAATAAGGGGTTTCCCCACCGGCCGTGGTCAACCCGTTGGCCACCACCACTTGCTCCAGCAGGCAGTTTGAAACCGACGAGACATACAGGATGCGCAGATTGCCGGCAGCCGGATTACGCACCAGTCTTGTCGGCCATTGAACCGAATCACGCAATCCCGGCCCCACGGTCAGGGCTCCGGCCTGATATCCGCCCTGGATGCGCACCTTCTGATGACCGGCCCACACCAGCGTCTCGTTCAGAAGGAACGTCTCACCCGCCAGGTAAATGGTGTTCGAAACCGCTGCAAAATCAATGGCCGGCTGCACCTCGTGGAATGCGGTCGCCCAGGACAGACCGTCGGAATCATCACCTCCGGACCAGACATATATTTCCGAAGCCGAAACAAAGATGTAGTTGTCACGGATCAGTTCGGCAACCTCTTCAACTTCATTGGTCACGCGGAGGCGAACCGCATATCGTCCCGGGGTAAAAACATTCGTCACGACAGCTCGATCCGACCCTTCCAAATCAAAAGTTCCATCGTTGTCGAAATCCCATTGATATTGAAGGCCTTCCAGGTTGGAACCGGCAACGGATGCGGTAAAAACGACATCCAACGAATCCAGTCCCGTCTGACGGTCAGCGGTAAAGCCTATCTGGATCGGTCCTTCCCCCGGAGGCGCCGCCTCGTAACACCCCATATCGGGCACATCATTCCGGATGCGCGGATTTCCATCCAGATCGACGGAATCCGTCATCCATCCCAGGGCAAAAGCGGTATCGACAGCAGGGGACGACGGCAGCAGACGGTAATTCGATGTCGCCGTATCGACAAACTCCGCATCGGCCGTAAGATTACTCGTCCCGGCACGTCCCGGCGTCATGCAGGAATAAGCGATGGTGCCTCCGGAATCCGTCACATTGACCTCCGCACTATCGAAGGTCCGGATATTCGCACTGAAAATCGAGTTGGTCACCGTCACCGTCGCACCGGAAAGATACACACCCGGGATCCGGTTTGCCTCCGAATTCAGGTTGCCGGCAACCGTAACATTCTCAATCCGGCCACCGGTGGCGAAAATGCCGCCGCCATCCCACGATGCCTGGTTATCCGCCACGAGACAGTTGCGCAACGTGCCGCCGGTCATGTAAACCCCGCCCCCACCATAGCCATCCGCAGCATTCCATACACGGTTCGACTGGATGACGCATCGCTCAACCGTGGTCCCCGCATTCAGGTACAAGGCGCCACCATAGCCACGGTCCGCCCGGTTCGGGCTGGAACGGTTCCCGATCATCGCCGTATTACTGACAATCCCGCTTCCACCGATCAGGTAGATCGCACCGCCCCATGACCCATGGTGCCCCTGCGCGTCGGCGTCATTTCCGTGAAATTCACTATCCAGAATGGCGATCACACTGCCGCTCGCGGCCAGACCGCCGCCATAAGCGCGGTTATTATTGCTACCCGGTGTACTTTTCGCCTTATTGCCGGCAAACGACGTGCGGAGGATATTAACCGTAGAATTGACGATGTAAACACCCCCTCCCCAAACATGACCATTTCCTCCGGTATTCGCGGTATTGTTCGATATGATGCAATCCGCGATTTCCAGGTTCGAATTCTGGATGCGGATTCCGCCGCCGCTTCCGGGCGCGGGTGATGCATCAACCGACAACGTATTGCCGTTGGCGATCGTTACACGCTCCAAACAGCCCGTCACCGAGTTGATATCCAGCACCCGGATACTGCCGGAAGATCGCTGGATCAACGTCGGCCATTGGGCGGAATCATACGGACCCGGTCCAACCGTGCCGGTATCGGCTTCGTACCCGCCCAAAATGTTGACGGCCTGCTGCTCCGACCAGATCAGACTGGCGGTCAGATTGTAGGTGCCACCGGCAACATGGATCGTGTTCGACAAACCGGCAAAATTAATCGCCGCCTGGATGCTGTTGAATGCCGTCGCCCAACTCAACCCGTCGGAATTGTCGCCGTCCGGCGACACATAGATGGTCGTGGATGACACGTAAATATAGGCAGTTTTAATCAGTGTCTCGTCGCCATCCCCGGCATTGGTAACCCGCAGGCGTACGGCATGGACTCCCGGCAGATAGAGGTTGGTGACCACCTGTCGGGCTGATCCTTCAAGATCAAAAGTTCCATTGTTGTCGAAGTCCCATTGATAATTCAGTCCACTGATGTCAGAACCCTCGACATGGGCGGTGAAAATGACGGATAAAGAGTCAATCCCTGTAGACTTGTCGGCG
>MHBQ01000187.1 GCA_001803315.1 Lentisphaerae bacterium RIFOXYC12_FULL_60_16 | reverse complement strand
CGGAGATGGGGGCCTGTCTGGTCCCCTGCAAAGGAGCGACCGGAATGCATAAGTCAATGACTCGTAATCTTTGTCTGGTAATGGCGGTTGCCGGTTTGACGGCCCGTATTCAGGCTGCGGAAGCTGAATTGGTGCTTGCCGATAACGGAACGACTGAAACGGTGGTGGTCGTATCCCCGGATGCGGGATTACCCGAGACCACGGCCAAGGATGGCACAGTCTCGCGGGGGGTGGACCCGAATGGCCCGCGCAACGGTGAATGGCTGGCCGTGAATGATCTGGTCAAATACATCGAGTTGATGACTGGCGCCAAGCCCCGCCTGGCCGTTACCCGGGAGGCAATCGATGCCGCCATCAAGGGCAAGAACCCGGTGATCCTGGTGGGTGAGGAGGCGTTGAAGGCCAAGCCTGACTGGGCGAAACGCGTTCGCGAGGCGGCCAAGAAGAATCCCATACTGAAGGCCGATTCAATCGGCCTCCTGCGCGACGGAAACCGGATCTATGTAGCCGGGAACCATGACGAGGCGCACTACTTCGCCGTCGCTGAACTGCTCTGGCGCTGGGGGTGCCGCTGGTACATTCCCACCGATTTCGGCGAGTGCATTCCCGAGATCAAGACGTTGACGGTTGGGGATCTCGATTACACCTACGGTTCGCCCTTCGAGATTCGCGGATACTGGATTTCCTGGGTGGGCGACAATGCCGGCCGGCCCGAGTTTCAGCGGCGGAATATGATGGTTTCCGGTCGCCGCGGTTTCCCCTCAACTGGGCATGCCATCGGCGCGTATACCAAGGATGCACCGGGAGCCAAGAGCACGTTCAATTTCCCCATCACCGCGCCGGAGACCGCCGCGCACGTGGCCGGAAAGATCGCCGAACGTTTCGGCAAGGGCGAGGGGATTTCCATTGGCATGGAGGACGGGAACTATGACTCCGACTATCCGAAGGATGTTGAATTGATGAAGCTCCAAGGGGACAAGTACATGATGCGCTGGTCGGTGACCGATCCCATGCTGGAACTCTACAACAACATCGCGGCTATCCTGCAGAAGCAGTTTCCCAACAGCGGTGCAAAGCTGGGTTTCCTTGCTTATGCCAACATGACCATCCCGCCGGTACGGGAAATGAAGGCGGAAAAATCCCTCTTCTGTGAACTGGCCCCGATCGATATCGACCCCATCCATGGCATGGACGATGAGGACTCGCCCCCCCGCCGGGAATACCGGGACATGATGTACCAGTGGGCCAAGATCATGGATGGCCGCCTGGCGATCTACGACTACGACCAGGGCATGCTGGTGTGGCGGGATATCCCCAACCCCAGTCACCAGGGGCTGAAGCAGGATTTTACCCATTACGCCAAGGCAGGTATCCTGGGCGTCAATACCGAGAGCCGCAACGCGATCGGGACCACGTTCCTCAACCTTTTCTTCCGCGGACGGCTGATGTGGAACCCGGACGAAGATGTCGACGCGCTCCTCAAGGAATTTTATCCGAAATTCTACGGCCCTGCCGCGGAACCGATGGAGACCTACTGGAGCGCCATCTACAAGGCCTGGGACGAGACCCTTGTCACCGAACACGAATACTTCGTTGCACCCGCCATCTATACACCGGAGCTGATCGAATCCTGCCGGAAAAGCCTGGTTGAAGCCGAAAAACTGGTGGCCCCGCTCAAGGGTCAGAACACCCGTCAGGCCAAACAGGTACTGGATCGCATGGCCTTCACCCGCATGAGCTTCGATATCATGGACGGTTACCTCGGCATGTGGCGTGCAGCCGCCACCGATGGTGACTATGCCAAGGCCGCTGCGATTGGGGGGAAGACCCTGCCTATCCGCGAAAAAATGACCGAAATGAGCGGCATTTTCACCACGTACCGGAAGATGGGCGAACACGGAACCCCGTGGTGGCCGGGCGAGGTCAAGCAGTATGCCAAGCTTGCCACGTTCACAGCCGGCACCAATGGCACGCTGATCCAGAAGCTTCCCATCGACTGGGCTTTCCGTCGCGACAAGGCCCGCAAGGGGGTGGAAAAGAAATTTGGCACGCAGGACGTGGACCTGACTTACTGGAATGCCAACAAGGCTACGTTAACGCCGCAGACCCTAAAGGACTATCCTGACGAGTGGGAAGTGCTGCGGTCGGACTTGTACGTCCAAGCCCAGGGGATCCGTGATCCGGATCGCCAGAGTTTCACGGGCGACATGTGGTACCGCACGGACGTGGAATTGACGGCCGATCAATTGAAAGGGTCGGTACATCTGTTGTTCCCCGGGCTGTTCAACGAGTGCTGGCTCTACGTGAACGGCCAGGAGGTTGGCTATCGCAAACAGGGCAAGCTCTGGTGGCTCAACGACTACGCGTTCGAATGGGATGTTGACCTGACGGGCAAACTCAAGGCTGGCAAGAATACCATTGCCCTCCGGGCCAATTGTGAACACCACTTCGGCGGCATGTTCCGCCGTCCGTTCCTGTATGCAACGAAAGCGAGACCCTGATGCATGTCCCGAAACCAGCGACCCTTCCACAGGCTGCGGACCTTGTTAACGCCATTCGCCAGGCAGCCGGACGCCTGCAGGCGATTTATCCGCCCCCCGAAACGTTAAGTGACAGTGTGCGCGAGTCCGCTGATGCCGCGGTGGATGGCGTGGTCATCGTCCACTACCAGGGGGAACGCCGGGTTAAACTGGGCCGCCGCAATATCATCTGGCTTACCGATGCGGGTACCGGGGAACAAACCCGGGGCTTTGTGCTGGGTACGGCGTTTATCCGCGATCTTGCGAACGCCTACCACGTCTTCAAAGACGAACGGTATGCCGAAGCCGCGCACGATTATCTGGCCGAGTATATGACGGCATGGCCAACGGAGACGATCGGCCAGAACCACAATGCCGACAACACGCTCACGCTGTGCGGGCGGAATGCGAACTGGAGCCGGAGCCTGCATCTGCTGGCCGCCAGCCCGGCCTTTGACGCCGCGTTTTTTGCCCGTGTGGTGGCGTTTGTCGCTGCACAGTTCGACTACCTGCGACACCACCTTTCCACCACGATCAACTGGCGCGTGTTCAATGCGCGCAACCTGCTGGCGGGCGGCCTGTACCTGTCATTTCTCGACACAGCCGCCGATTGGCGGGAATACTCGGTCAGGGTGCTCAACGATGCCTGGTTCAGGCAGTTTTTGCCGGACGGGGTCCATTACGAGCGTAACCCGATCTATCATACCGGCATGACCGGCACCTTTTGCGATCTATACCGGCTTGGTCGCCAGTTGCCGGAGTTGGGATTGATCATGACCCTGGAGTCGCTGATTCCCGCCTATGACTTCATGCTGGCCTGCGTCAAGCCGAACGGGTACTTGTGCGGCATACACGATTCGCAATCGGAATTCACCGGGCACCGGCGTGACAATGTCCATACCACCTCGCACAAAGGGGTGGACAACAACAAGACATGGGAAGACTTCCGGCGCGAGTTCAACCTCCCGATGGAACGTCCATCCACCAGCCAGGTATTTCCGGATGCGGGGCTGGCGTTCCTGCGGACCGGGTGGGACGAGGACGCCGCATGGATGAGCTTCGATGCCACACAGTGGGGTGGGGGACACTGTCACCTCAGTCGTCATGCCGTCCAATTGCACGCTTGCCGGCAGAGCATGGTTATCGATCCCGGTTGGCTCAGCTACGACTCAAATGAATGGGGTGTGTACGGCCGCAGCACACGTGCACACAGCACCTGTAATCTGAATGGCAGGAACCAGTCCTCCACCAACCCAGGTCGCCTGGTCGCCTATTCCGCACCCGGGTATGATGCGCTCCTGAGTCTATACGAGGGTGGCTATTGGGATACGGACTTGAAGTGGGACTTTACCCACGCCGCCAACGGCCTGTGGGCTCAACATGCGCGGATTCTCTTCTGGGTGCAGGACCGGTTCGCTTTCGTGGTAGACAGCATGTTCCGACTGCCGCATCAGCCGGACGATCCGGAAGCGGAGCGTCCAAGTTATGAATGCGTGTGGCAACTTGCACCGGGCGCCGCGATCGACCTGCAACCGGAACAGAACCGTGCCATTGCGCAATGGAAAGATGCCGGCCTGCTGCTACTGACTCCCATCCGACCCGAGGGTTCCCGGTATGAGGTCCATTGTGCCGAGAAGGATCCCCTGCGTGGCTGGGCACCCGGCGAAGGCAAGCATCACCCCGCCCCGCAACTGGTACTCAACACGCTGCGGATGCAGGTGCGGCACGACTATTACGTATCGATCCTTACCCCGTATCGGGGCCGGACTGTCCCGGTTGTCTCGGTGGATGCCAAGTCGCCGAAAGGCCAGCTCGGGTATGTGCGGCTGACTTGGCAGGATGGGACGCAGGATGAAATCCACTGGGGCTGCAACCTCAACCTGATGCTCGGGAAACAGCCCGATTTCGAGACCGATTCATCCCTGGTGCATCTTCGCAAGGATGCGGCCGGGAGGGTGACGGGTGGATGTTGTGTGAACGGTACCTATCTGAAGCCATTTGACACCACGGTGCGGGCGAAGCCGGCCACCTTCCGGTTCTAGTCAGAGGGGGCGAAGCATGCCGACTTGGGGTCAGGAGGGAATGGCACTTACTTAAGCTCTCTTTTCGATCTTTGGGAAGACGGCTCGCGAGGACGCTCGCCCTCCATAAGTCTTTCATCCGGAAAGGAATGACACCAACTTGGAGGGCGAGACTCCCGGCGAGCCGTGATCAAAGGAAGTGCTTAAGTAAGTGCCATTCGGGTCAGGAGGAATTGTCTTATGAAGCGCACCATACAAGTTCCGCTGTCCATCCGTCCCTACCAGGTCCTGTGTCTGATCTGCGGATCCATTGACGAACCGGAGGATGGGCCACGCCGACGCGGCGCCCGGCGGCTTCTGAATGCCATCCGGAAAAATCCCGACCGGCCGATTCGCCTGGTGTGCAATGCCGGTGATGTGTTCACGTACCAGGACCCGGGAACCGGCGAGGATACGCCGGAAGGCCGGGATTTCAATATCAAGCGTGACTTCGATGTTTTGCGCCGGCTGAACCTGCTGCCGGGCGCCGTCGTCCCGGCCCGGATGCTGCTTCAACTGGTCCTCAAGACCCTGCCGTCGAACGAGGGAATCTGTGCGTTGCCTGGTGCGACGGCACCGGCGTGGAAGGGCTGTTCGCGGGCTGTGATCGGCAGTTATGCGAAGGGCGTTTCTGCAGGCATCGAAGCATTCATTCCTTCACGTCCTGCCGGACGGATGCAGTCGGAAAAACAGGCATCCCTCGCCCGGATGCAAACCGGCAAGGGAATCAAGATCCGGCCCCATATCCTGTTGTGCGCCGTGTGTCAGTACGGCAATGGTGTGCGGCCTCCGTTCAAGGAAGACAACCTTCCGGAGTTCCTTGAAATGGTCCTGACGAAAACTCCGAATCTGCCGGTGACCCTGGTGCGAGGCGCTGACTGGGACATGTGCGCCTGCTGTCCTTCCCGTATTCCGGCGCTAAACGCCTGTGTCACGGGCCGGCTGTCTTCGGGAGGCCTTTACAATGAGATGAAGGATCTTAACGTGTTGCAGGCGCTGGGGCTGACCTACGGGACCACCCTGAAGGCGCGGGATCTCTTCCGCCTGATCTTTGAAAAGATTTCGCGCGGCTACGGGGTCTGCGCCTTGCCGCAAGGGGATCTTCCCGAAACATCGGTCTGGTGTGACGTCTGCGGCAAAACCCAGGGGCCATACGGATACGAAAAGGGGCGGGAATTACTCCGGAAGCGTTTTCGCCAGCGATAACCCCTGGAATATGAAAGTCAAATCCATGACAGGAACCGATTGCCTCTTAACCAATGTCAGACTGTCCGTGGTTCCTCCTTCGCCGGTGACGGATCAAATTGAAATCGAGATCCGGGGTTCGGTCCGGAATCCAGGGGAGTCTTCGGAAACCTTTGAAACCTGCGTGTATCTCGACACCGTGCGGCAGGAGTCCCTGCTTTACCGGGAACAATTGGAGGTGCCGGCGAATGGGGTGCGTGGATTTTCGTTGCGCCATCGAACGCTTGGATGGGTTGGAAAACATACGCTTCTGATGGAGGTTACGGCGGGTTCGCAAACCCGGCGATGTCAGCAGGTGTTGGAGGTGCTTGCTTCGGACACGCGTTCGACCCGCCGCATCAGCGGTGCCTGGGTTGGGTTGCTGCATTGGAGCGAGGCGGAAGGCGCCTACTGGAATCCTGAACTCGCGCAGTTCACCGCGGCTGATTGGCGAGAACATGTGCGGGGCATGCATGCGATCGGGATGGATACGATCATCATCCAGGAGACCTGGCGCAATCCCACCTGGTATGGGATCCACTACCATCAGATGACCGAGGCGAACTATCGTACCATCTATGCCGGCCGCGCGTTCTATCCCTCCTCGCTATGGCCCGGCCGGATGGATCTGCCGTGTGCGGACCCCCTGGAGGCCATTCTCGATGAAACGGACCGGCTCAATATGCAGGTCTTCCTGGGCCTCGGCAACTACGCGCACTTTGACTATACGCCCGGCTCGCTTGCCTGGCATCTGGATGTGCTCCGGGAATTGTGGTCCTTGTATGGCCACCATCCCTCGCTCTACGGCTGGTATGTGTCGGAGGAACTCAACGGCTGGATCAAACCGCACGAGATGCGCTACTGGGACCGCATCGACGAGTTCCGGGCGGAGGTACTGACCTTCTTTGAGACCCTCCACGGCGCCATCCGGAGTCTGGCACCGCATACCCTGCTTATGATGGCGCCGGATTCCCACCATCATGCGGACGCTGCGGACACGTGGCAGCAACTGCTGCATCACTGCGATATTGTTTGCGTCCAGGGTTATCAACGTGCCCCGGCCGATGGCGTTCCGGCAGCCGAGGTGATCCGCCGCATGCAGGGATGGTGCGATGCAGCGGGGGCCCACCATTGGATCGACCTTGAAATCTTTGGATTCGAACATCCCGGCGTAACCGAGCCCCAACGGGAAAGCGTTTCCCGTATCCTTCCGGACGGCACCACGGATTTCATTCAGACTCCGTTGATTCCCCAGCGCATGGATCTTATCCGGGCAGAGTTGAACCAGTTAAGCGCTTTCGAGTACGTCTGCGCGTATCAGTATCCCGGCCTGCTCGCTGCACCCGGATGCCGCCTCAAGCCGGGTGGAACCCGGGCGGTTCAATTCTACCGGGACTATCAGGCGTATTGGAAGCGTCTCAAGCAGGCGGGGATATCCCGATGAGGCCCTCGCGACCACGTCCCTTGTCCATCCGCCCGTACCAGGTGTTATGCCTGATCTGCGGGTCTGTGGATGAACGGAAAGACGGACCGCGCCGGCGTGGCGCCCGCCGTTTGTTGCGCGCCATGGCGAAGGATCCCGACCAGCCGATCCGCCTGGTCTGCAATGCCGGTGACGTGTTCGCGTACCAGGATCCGGGAACCCGCGAGGACACCCCGGAGGGCGCGGCGTTCAATATTAAAAGGGATTTTGATATCTTGCGCCGGCTGAACCTGATTCCAGGCGCGGTGGTCCCGGCCCGGGTGCTTCTTCAGTTGGTTCTCAAGGCAATCCCGTGCAACCAGCGGATCTGCGCCCCGTCCCATACGACCTCCCGGGCATGGAAAGGCTGTCCGCGGGCTCGCATGGCCCACTACGCGAACGGCATCCGTGCCGGAATCGAAGCGATCATTCCCCGCCG
Organism: Lentisphaerae bacterium RIFOXYC12_FULL_60_16; assembly: GCA_001803315.1. Taxonomy (GTDB): domain Bacteria; phylum Verrucomicrobiota; class Kiritimatiellia; order UBA8416; family YA12-FULL-60-10; genus YA12-FULL-60-10. Next base: position 10,971 of record MHBQ01000187.1, on the reverse strand, counting down.
ACCTGCGGTTGCCTTGCAGTCGGAGAAACAGGCGTCCCTTGCCAAAATCGCATGCGGCAAGGGGATCAGGATTCGCCCCCATATCCTGATGTGCGCCGTGTGCCAGTACGGGAACGGCGTGAGACCGCCCTACGCGGAGGATAATCTTCCGGAACTGATTGATCTTGTATTCAACCAGGGCGTCAATCTGCCCCTTACCCTCGTGCGGGGCGCTGATTGGGATATGTGTGCGCCCTGTCCATACCGCGTCCCGGAACGAAATGCCTGTGTCATCTTCGGGTCGGGAGGACTGTTCAACGAGGTGAAAGATCTCAATGTCCTGCAGGCGCTGGGACTGACTTACGGTACCACCCTGAAAGCACCGGATCTGTTCCGGCTGATCTTCCGGAAAATCCCGCGCGGCTACGGGGTGTGCGGCCTGCCGTCGGACGGTTTGCCCGACACATCGCCCTGGCGCGACACCTGCGGCAACAGCAAGGGCCCCTACGGCTATGAGAAGGGCCGCCGGCAACTCATGAAGAAGGTTCGAAGATGACCACGCAAACGATACCGGTGGGTGAACCCGGACGATGGATGGCCACGTACCGCGATGGATTGCTCAATGACACCATGCCGTTCTGGTTCCCACGTTCGATCGATACGACACACGGTGGTTTCCTTCATTGTCTCGACCGCGACGGAACCGTGCTGGATACCGACAAGTCCGTTTGGGCTCAGGGGCGGATGACCTGGATGCTGTTAACAATCTACAACACGGTTGAGAAGCGACCCGAATGGCTGGAGTGGGCACGGCGGGGACTCGATTTTATCGACACCCATTGTTTCGACCGGGATGGGCGCATGTTCTTTCAGGTGACGCGTGAGGGCCAGCCGGTCCGGAAACGCCGTTATGCGTACAGCGAGTCCTTCGCCGCCATTGCCCATGCCGCGTATGCCCGGGCGACGGGCAGTGACCGGTCGGCGGAACGGGCACACCAGCTGTTCGATTGCTTCACACGGGTAAACTTCGAGCCTGGGCAGATGGAACCAAAGTTCACCGATACCCGCCCGATGATCGGGATGGCGCCACGGATGATCACGGTCGTCACCGCCCAGGAACTGCGGGATTGCCTCGGCAGCGACCCGAAACTGGACGGGTGGATCGACCGGTGCATCGACGAGATCCGCCGCTGGTTCATCAAGCCCGACATCCGCTGTGTCATGGAATCCGTGGGGCCAGCCGGGGAGATTATCGATCACTTTGACGGCCGTACCCTGAATCCCGGTCATGCCATCGAGGGCGCCTGGTTTATCATGCGCGAAGGACGCCATCGCGGCGACCATGCCCTGGTGCGCCTCGGGCTCGACATGCTGGACTGGATGTGGGAGCGGGGCTGGGATACGGAACAGGGCGGGATCTATTACTTCCGCGACGTATACGGCAAGCCGGTGCAGGAATACTGGCATGACATGAAATTCTGGTGGCCGCACAACGAGACGATCATTGCTACACTCATGGCCTGGACGTTAACCGGAGATGCCCGGTACGAACGCATGCATCGGCAGGTGCATGACTGGAGCTACGCCCACTTCCCTGATCCAGTGCATGGCGAATGGTTCGGCTATCTGCACCGGGAGGGACGGGTATCCGTTCCCCTCAAAGGCAACCTTTGGAAGAGCTGTTTTCACCATCCGCGGATGCAGTGGTATGGCTGGCGACTCCTGGAGGGATACAATTCCGGAGGCAGTGAAAACCTTAACGGCTAACGAAAACCTTAACGGCTAATCCGTTGCAACCAGCTGCTATATAATATGTTGTGCAGGCTATGTCGGTCATAGTGATGCTTAGAACTGGAAAACCTTAACGGCTAATCCGTTGCAACCAGCTGAAAACCTTAACGGCTAATCCGTTGCAACCAGCTGCTATATAATATGTTGTGCAGGCTATGTCGGTCATAGTGATGCTTAGAACTGCATTTTCTAGCTGAAATCGAAGCTTTAACCTTATCGATTGTATTGGTACTTTCACCTTCATGCCACGCGCCACGCGTTACATTGTTGAGGGATATCTGTACCACTTGACGCACCGATGTGCGGATCGAGAATTCTTTCTCCGGTTTGCCAAGGAGCGGGATGCCTACCGGGAGTGGTTGCGTGTTAGCGTCAACCGCTATCATGTGCCGGTGCTCGGCTACACGGTTACCAGCAACCACACCCATGTGGTCTGCGAAGTGCGCGACCGTCTGGCGGTGGCCGATATGATGAAATTGGCAGCCGGCTCGGTTGCGCAGCAGCGGAACTTGCGCAAGGGACACGAAGGGTCGGTGTGGGAGCATCCTTATCATTGCACGCGCATTCAGGACGGGAGGCACCTGCTTAATTGCCTACGCTACGTGGACCTGAACATGGTTCGCGCCGGAATGGTCAATCATCCGTCCGAGTGGCGCTGGTGCAGCTATGACGAACTGACCGGGCAACGGAAACGATATCGCATTCTAGACGAGGATCGACTGCTGTTTCTGACAGGATTCTCATCGATGCCTGAATTCGGGGAGTTCTACCGTGCGAGTATCACGGAACGGCTTGCTGCCGGGAATACGGTTCGCGAGCCGTGTTGGACCGAGGCCGTGGCTGTCGGCAGCGAGGATTTTGTTGATACAGCCGTGAGGACAACGGCGTATCGCCGCCGCATGGAACATTACGAGGTATACGGTGTTTCAGGAGATAAAGCCTGGGCAGTCTACGAACCGGGTGTGTCTTACGAGACTGATTCTAATCCAAAATCAAACCTTTAAGCTTCTAAACAAGCCATATAAAACGCACAAACCAATGCCGTACAATGTGTAATGACGGTTTAGCCGCTACTGCTCTGGATGACATGACAGACTGGACGGTTAATGCGAACACCAGGTGTAATGTCCGCAATAATCAGGGGATATTTCGTCTATCCCCGATTTGTTATGTAAAAATAGCGCTGATAACGGCCGGGGGGCGAGGCGCCACCCGCGTTGCGGTATTTGCAAGCACTCAATAAAGGTGTCGATTTATGAAACCATCACTCCCGCCACCCCCGGCGATTTCCCTGCCGCCCCCTGAAACAACGGGCGGCATGCCGGTCATGTCAGCATTGAAGCTGAGGATCTCGTCCCGCAGTTTTTCGCCAAGACCTTTGACGGATGCGATGCTGTCGCGGCTGTTGTGGGCGGCCAACGGAATCAACCGGCCTGAAACAGGACAGCGGACGGCGCCGTCAGCCTGTAACTGGCAGGAAGTCGATCTCTATGTGATCCGTGAAGACGGCGCCTACCGGTATGATCCCCAGAAACACCGGTTGATTGGGGTGGTGGCGGGCGATCTTCGCCCGGCGGCCGGCGTTCAGGCATTCGTGGCGAAGGCTCCGGTGGTGCTGGCCTTTGTGGCGGACCTGGCCAGAATGCGGGGGGCGGATGCCGATGGGCGGAGCTTTTATCCTCCCTGCGACACCGGCTACGTGAGCGCGAACGTGTATCTATTCTGCGCATCGGAAGGACTGGCAACCGTCGCGCTGGTGTCGGTGGACAAGCCCGCTTTGCAGAAACGGCTCGGACTTCCCGTCGATCAGGTCGTCACCCTGACCCAGCCGGTGGGTTATCCGGCGGATCCAAAAAACTAAGCCGGAATCATTGGAAAGGACATTGCTGTGAATGGCACAACCTTGAAATATCGGGGGGTTATTGAGGGTTTTTACGGGCCGATGTGGGCGCACGAGGAGCGACTCCACCTGATCCGCCACCTGCGTGGCTGGAACATGAACCTGTATATCTATGCCCCACGGGATGATCCCTATCATCGTTTCCTTTGGGATAAACCCTATCCGGCGGATGAGATGCAACGCTTCGTGGAACTTGCCGGTGCGGCACGTGAGGAGGGGGTGCAGTTCTCCTATGCCATTTCACCGGGTAATACGTTTGAGCCGGGCAACTCCGCGCATCGCGATGCCCTGGTCGGAAAATTGAAAACGTTCGCCGACCTCGGGTGTACGTTATTTCCCATCCTGTACGATGATCTGGAAGCCGGATTTGAACCGGACAGCACTACCGGGGAGCAGCAGGCAGAGCGGCAGGCCAAACTGATGAACGGCCTCCAGGAATCCCTCCACCGGATCTGTCCGTCGGCGACCGTTCTGTTTGCGCCGACTCAATACATGACCGCTGATAAATCCCGATACCTGTGCCGGCTTCATCAACGGTTGGATCAACGGATACAGACCCTGGTGACCGGAGTCGATGCCGGCACCGATACCGTCTGTCCGCGCTTTATCTCTGATCAGGGCGCTGAACGCTATTTCCAGAACTTCGGGCGGAGGCCGTTTTTCTGGGACAACTTCAATGTGCGGGATAATTCCGTCAACACCCTCCACTGGAGCCCCTATTCCGGCCGTGGCGCGAACCTCGACACGATTTGCTCAGGAATCGTACTCAACCCTCAAAATATATACCTCCTCAACCTGCCGGTGTTCGGTTGCATGGGGGACTACCTGGCCGATCCCCGCCGGTATAATCCGCAAACCTCCATGGCGCGGCATGTCGAACACCTGATGGGTCCGGACGCCGCGCCGTTGGGGATGACCCTGTCGCGCTGGTTCACGGCAGAATGGTTTGCCGCCCCGGGAGACGGGATGCTTTCAAGCGAAGCGAATCTTCCGGCGATAGCCGGGGGAAAGGTGACCGGACCGCAACGGAAGGAATTGTTCGCCGCCATTCGGGCGGTACTCGAGCCGCTGTGCGATTTCAAGGCCCGGTTCATCCGAAGCCCGATGCCGCCCCGGGTTGCGGCCACCCTGGTGGCCTATGCCAACCTGCTGACGGAATATGCCCAGGCCATGGTGGAATTCTGCGATGCGCCGGATACGGATGCCGCCCGTCTGCTCGAGCGCGTGGACCGGCCGGAAACGGAATGTTTCCGTTTGCCGTTCTCACTGATCAAGTATGCGAGACGCCTGGTGAACGCGATTTGAAGCGAAGGCGATGACACCCTTGACAGGGATGCATGTTATAACTAATGTTATTACATGAATATTCAAACCAAAGTCCGCCGGATCGGAAATTCACTCGGTATTGTCCTGCCCAAGGAGGCCATCCAGGCCTTGCAGGTCAAGGAAGGAGCCGCCCTATACATCACGGAAGCTCCCGAATCCTCCCTTCGACTTACGCCGGAACGCAAGGGATTTGCCGATATGATGGAGATCGCCGAGACCGGAATGCAGACCTACCGCAATGCACTTCGTAAGTTGGCCAAATGAAAGAGCCTGTCTGGATTCCCCGTGATGTGGCCTTGGCAATACAGGAAAAATTGCTGGTCCGGTTTGGTGGATTGGGCGGTATTCGGGATGAAGGTCTAATCGACTCCGCCCTGGCACGTCCCCAACAGATTCTTGCCAATGGCGAACCAACCTTGTTTGATCTGGCAGTGGCTTATGCCTCGGGTATCATTCGTAATCATCCATTCCTTGACGGTAACAAACGGGCCGGGTTCATGGTCGCCTACACTTTCCTCGGCATCAATGGCTTTGAAGTTACGGCACCTGAAGAAGCGGTGCTTGGGCAAACACTTGCCTTGGCAGCACGGGAAATTACGGAAGCCGATTATGCCCGCTGGCTCAAAGCATCCTGTACGAGGAGTGTCCGAAAGGTGTAGTGCACATGAACAGACTTAAGGGAAAGACGGCGATTGTGACCGGTGGTACCAGCGGCATGGGGCGGGGGATTGCGGAGTTGTTTGCCGCCGAGGGGGCCGCTGTGGTGATCGGTGGGCGGGATGTCGATCGTGGACGGGAGGTGGTGGATGGCATTACGGCGGCAGGTGGCGTGGCAACCTGTGTGTCGGGTGACATTGCGACGGTCGAGGCCAACCAGGCCTTGGTGGATGCCGCCGTGAAGCGGTTCGGCGGGGTCGATATCCTGGTGCCCAACGCCGGTGTGCTCGGTATCGGCGGCGTAAAGGATTCTTCGATTGAAACCTGGCAACAGACCATCGACATCAACCTGAACGCCGTCTATTACCTGATCAAGCTGGCGGTCCCCCACCTGTTGGAACGGGGTGGAAGCATCGTGGTCAATGGGTCCATTGCCGCCTTCAAGGCGTTTCCGAATCATCCGGCCTATTGTGCGTCCAAGGGGGCACTGGTCTCCCTGGTCCGGCAATTGGCCATTGATCTGGCGCCCACCATACGGGTGAATATCCTTTGTCCGGGCCAGGTGGATACCCCGCTCCTTTGGGATTCAGCCAAGGCGTTTCCGGATCCGAAAACAGCCGTTCAGGACGCCATTGACCGGATTCCGCTCAAGCGGTTGGGAACCCCGGAAGACATTGCGAAGGCGGTGCTGTTCCTGGCCAGCGATGAATCCAGTTGGATCACCGGCACGGCGTTGACGATTGATGGCGGATTGATGACCGGTGGATAACAGGTAATTACGGAGATAACGATGGCGATTAATCTGATGACGACGATCAAGGGTTCCCTGCTGGAAGGGTTTTTCCCGAAAGGATGGGATCTGGCAAAATTCGACCTCATACTGTCCCGTTCAGAAAAGCAACCCGTCAAACAGCTCCTGAAGCCCGAGTCCTGGTGGAACCATGCCTATACACCCGTCCCCTGTGACGCGATCAGTGATTTCGACATGTTGATGGGCCATGAGATCGCCATGCGGATCCGGGCCGCACGCGAGGCCGGGTGTGAACTTGCCATGATCCTGCCGGTTGGCCCGATGGGGATGTATCGCTGGGCCGTATATTTCCTCACCGAATGGAAGGTGTCCTGTGACCATGTGCATGGTTTTAACATGGATGAATGGAGCGATGCCCGGGGGAATACCTTGCCGTCCAGCAATCCGGGGGCGTTCCAATACGCCATGGAGAAAGCGTTTTATGGTCCATTGGGTAAGCTGACCGTGCCGAAAGGTCAGCGCAATTTTGCCATACGTACCAATCTGCCAACGTATCCGCAAAAGATTTCCGCCTTGAAAAAAAAAGGTGCGTCACTGGTGGTGGTTTACGGGATCGGGCGTGTGTTCCATATTGCGTTTTGGGAACCCCATTTCGCCGCCGAATTCAAAACCGAGGCGCAGTGGAAACGCCAGACGCATCGGTTGGGCGCGAAGCTGCACCCGTTGACCATCGAGCAGAATGCCATTACCTCGTTCAAGAGCCGGACCACGCTGGTGCCAGCCCGGGCGAACACGATCGGCCCCGGATTATTCCTCCAGGCCGACTATTGCATTGGTGGGGCGGATGGGCTCTTGAATCGTGGCATGATGTGGCAGGGACTCTCGTTGTGGGTGGCGTTGCACCATCAACCCACGCCCTCAATCCCCGCCAGTTATATGTGTACCATGCCCGGGCGATTGTTTTTCCTGAAAGAAATCGCCGGACCCCTGGTGGCGGACTGCAATTGAAGCCGCATCAATATCTCGTAATTGCGATGGTGGCGGGAATCGTCGGCTTGCCATCCGGTTGTGTTCCCCGGGGGACAAGTCCGGAACTTAAGCCCCTGGCATCAATCATGGTGAAGGGGCTGAAGCAACGGGGGATTGACCCCGCCTTCATGGAAATGGAGACTTTCTTCGGTGCGCGACTGGATGCCAGTGGGGGCACCAACACGTTCAGCGACAAGACCGGGAATTGCCGCCTTGCCTGGGTGGATAAGCTCCTGCGACATCCCCTGACCTCGATCAGTGAGGCGGATGGCTTCACCCGGCAGGCCTATGCCGCGGTCAGCCAACAGAAAATCCATCTCGGTGCGATTATTGACCTCGCGGCCGTCAAACTCAGAACGGTCGGTGCCCCCATGGCGGTGCCTTCGGTGCTACAGGAGCCGGCGACCGGGGTGGTTCCGGCGGTTACCGATAATGCCGGGTTGAACATCCTTATCCAAGCCGTGGTTGGGGCGGGGATCAACGTACAAAAGGCCCTGGCCCCTTTGGCCCCCGCGGAAATCGCAGAACTTCATGCCGGTCTCTACTACCAGACAACCGGGCACGACTGGCCGGCGGTCAGTGTGGCGGATAAGGCTGTCGGCCGGCGCATGTTCGACCTGCTGGAAAGCATGGATGCACCCTGCCAGTATGCGGCCGCGCGCTCGGTTTCGGTGCTGGTTCATCCGGAAGTATTGCGGGATCTTGGCAAGGTTCAGCCCCGACCGGCCCCGGCGATGAACGGGGTTAACGGAAGCGTGGTTGCCGTTTTCGAGACATCTGCCGGCCGGGTGGTTGTTGGCGGCCATGGCACCAATGAATATTTGCTGGATACGATGACCAACGTCTGTGCCGTGGTCGACCTGGGGGGCGATGATGGGTATATCGAGGGCAGCCTGTCTGCTGATCGTCCGGTGTTGGTCATCATTGATTTGGGCGGCCATGATGTCTACCGCGGTGTTAAGCCGGGCATCCAGGGAGGGGCACTCCTGGGCGTATCGATGCTGGTGGATGTTGCCGGGAACGATCGCTATGAGGCCGTCGATGTTGCCCAGGGTTCCAGCCTGGGAGGGGTGGGGGTGTTGGTTGACATGGCCGGCGATGACCATTTTACCGGCCGGTGCCGCGTTCAGGGTCAGGCCATCGGCGGCATCGGCTTGCTGATCGACCGTACGGGGGAAGACCGCTATCGTGGCGCATTGCTGGCGCAGGGCGTCGGGGGTCCGCTGGGTTTTGGATTGCTTGCCGATCTGACCGGCGCCGATCACTACTATGCCGGAGGGCTCTATGCTTCCCCTTATGACGACTCTCCGGGGTATGCGGGGTTTTCACAAGGTGTGGGTATCGGGCCGCGTGGTGCAGCCAATGGAGGAATCGGGGCTTTGCTGGATGGCGGCGGCGACGACATCTACGAAGCGGATTATTTTTCCATGGCAGGCGGGTATTGGTTTGCCGCTGGATTCATGCGTGATTTCGGTGGCAATGACCAGCGTCTTGGATCGACCCGGACCGCTTTTGATGGCAGTGAACGGAAACCGGCACGCTTTATGCGGTGGGGGGTTGGATTCGGTTGTCATTATGCGGCGGGTTATTTGTTCGACGACAAGGGTGACGATCTTTACCTGGCCGATTTCGCGGGTGTGGCGTTTGCCTGGGATTTGGCGATCGCGGTGATCTGCGATTTTGAAGGCAATGACCGGTATGTGTCTCCCGGACATGGAGCGGCGACGGCAGCCAATGCCGGGTTGGCGGTGCTTTATGATGCCGCTGGCGATGATGTCTACCAAGGGGCGCCACCGGCCACCGTAAAACAAAATACGGATTATCATCCCGACCAGAAAACCGGGGGAAACTTTGCATTCCTGATCGATGGAAAAGGGCAGGATCAGTACCCCGGGAATCTGGAGAACGGCGGTGAATATGAACGGGGGTGGGCCGGTGGTTTCCTGATCGACCGGTGATAAACTGCCGGGTCGCCTGCCCGGCCTATCCCTTAACCGGTCCGGCTGGCGGTTTGCCCGGTGCCGGTTGACGCTTGACGGGGGTCGATAAGGTTCCGTTGAAAAACTCGATGATGTGACCCCGCTCAACGAGCCATGCCAGCGGGGTCAACACATTCCGGACTTCCGGTGCATCGGCGGCGATGTCCGGCAGCAGTGCCGCAACAAGATCTTTCCGTGTGCAGCCCGGATGCTCGCGCAGGTGGTTCAATACCTGACGGATTGGTTCAACGGTTTGTTCGGGATCCAAGGGGGTCGGAATGACCGATGAAACAAACTCGATGCCTTTGCCGGCCTTGAAAAAGTGCAGATGCCGGTGGTGCAAAGCGCCCCGCAGGGCCAGCAGGAGTGTCAGGGGGAAACGATTCTCTTTCCGCCACGCTTCCTGCACGGCCAACCGCAACCCCGGATCCCTGATCGCTTGAGCGGTCACGGCCGGCAGAATGGCGTGCCGGGTCTGCTGGATTGCTGTTGGAACGATCTCCTTCAGCATGACGGCTTCCGCCTCGGCAAGTGTTATGGGAGTTCCCGGTTCGCCGCCGTCCGGTTTTCTCCGGTAGAGCGTCTGTTTCCGGCTGGCTTCCTTCCATTGCTCGATCACCGCGGCGTCATGTACGATCTGGATCCGGTTCCGGTACGATTCCATGGGCATGTCCGGGTAACGGGCCTGGTGGATTTCCAGGATTTTATCATTGTAGCTGTGGTGGTTCGGGGGGGCCAGGATCTCCCCGCTGAGCCCGCATTTGGCAACGCAGGTGAACTGTCCCGACGGTGGATCCGAAAGGACCGCTTCCTGGTCGAAACAGTCAGCCAGGTGATCTTTCACAATATGCGTTGCGATCAGGGCTGGGTCCCTTGCCACCAGGCGGCAGAATTTACATTGGTGGAGTTGAGCCCGGAACTCCCGGTCCAGTTCCAACCGGACTTCGCAGGTTTCCGGGCGTGAAAGGAAGAGTGTTGCCAGGTCAACGAGCGGATAGGACTTCTTTGAAACCTGAATCTCGCGCGCAACAGCGGCAAGCCGTTTCTGTTCCGGCATGAAACGAACCTGGACGGGAACCCGCTCCACCGGTTCGGGACGTCGTTGGGGTACTTCCCGGCGGGGTTCGGGGGGACGGGTGGGGTGGGCACTGCGCCGGTCATCGCGCCGGTTGTTGTCCGGTCGTGGTCCCCCACGAGCCGGTGCCGGTCGTCCATGACCCGGGCGTCTCCGGTCCCGGCCCTCATCCGGGATGTCCCGTTCCTTCCTTCCCTTGGAAACAAAGAAATCAACCTGAGCGGGTGGCGGCTGTTTGGCCCAGTCGGGAACAAAATTAAACTCCAGGCTGGAAGCCGTTTCCGCGGTTCCGTCGTCCTGTTCTGCCGGGTCCGGTTTGTCAGTGCTGTCCATAACGGGCAGAACGCTACTATGATTTTGTTCAGAAGTAAACCTTCGTGGAAAGGTTCAGCGGTTCCAAATACTGGTAAGGAAGAGGCTGGATTGAGCGAGGGAAGCAAAAGGGATTGAGACGAGGGCATATCGAGGAGGCCGTGCGCGGAGC
>MHBQ01000186.1:20901-23319 GCA_001803315.1 Lentisphaerae bacterium RIFOXYC12_FULL_60_16 | reverse complement strand
CTCCCGCTCCTCTCGCGCTTTACAGCCTCCCGTTCAACCCGAAAATTTCGTTATTTGGAACCGCTGCAAAATCCATTTTGCGTTTGAACTTGTGGGAAACCGGCCTTTCCGGTATTCACCTTGTATCGGACCATTCTGTCCGAGAACACAACCGGACGATATTATGACGACATCAATTGTTTCTTTCGACGGCCTGGGTATTGCCCCCGGCCTGCTGGGCGTGCTGGATTCCCTCAAATTCAAGATCCCCACCCCCATCCAGTTCAAGGCCATCCCCATTGCCGTCGACGGCAAGGACATCATCGGCATCGCCCAGACCGGGACCGGCAAAACCCTGGCTTTCGGCATCCCGATGGTCCAGAAACTGGCCCAATCCCAGGGAACCGGACTGATCCTCACCCCCACCCGCGAACTGGCCCTGCAGGTGCATGAAGCCATGCAACCCTTCACCCACGCTTTCAAACTGCGCACGGCCGTGCTGATCGGCGGCGAGTCCATGTACAACCAGATCAAGCGGCTGCGCGACAATCCGCGCATCATCGTCGCCACACCCGGCCGGCTGATCGATCACCTGACCCGCCGGACCGCCCGCCTGAACGATGTCCGGGTGCTGGTCCTGGACGAGGCGGACCGCATGCTCGACATGGGCTTCCTGCCCCAGATCGAGCAGATCCTCAAGGTCCTCCCGCGCCCGCGCCAGACCTTCCTGTTCTCGGCCACCATGCCGTCGGGAATCGTCAAGATCGCGTCCACCTACATGCAGTTGCCGGTCCGCACCGAAATCGCCCCGTCCGGAACCATGGCTGACAATATCGTCCAGGAACTGTTCATGATCCAGCGGGACATGAAACCCCGGGCCCTGGACGAGATCCTCAAGCAGTACAAGGGTTCCGTGCTGTTGTTTGTCCGGACCCGGCGCGCCGCCGGCCGCGTCGCCCGCATGGTCCGCGACAGCGGTCATACCGCCGCCGAGATCCACGCCGACCGTACCCAGGCCCAGCGCAAGGATGCCTTGCGCGGGTTCAAGACCGGCGCCTTCCGGGTCCTGGTGGCCACCGACATCGCCGCGCGCGGCATCGATGTGGCCAACATTGAACTGGTGATCAATTTCGACCTGCCCGACGATCCGGAAAGCTACGTGCACCGGATCGGCCGTACCGGCCGTGCGGGACACGAAGGGCACGCCATCACGCTGGCAACCCCCGACCAGACCCAGGAGGTACGCCGCATCGAGCAATGTATCCGGGCAGCCATTCCCCGCTCATCGATTCCGGGCGTCCCGTCCGTCACCTCGGACTTCTCCACACGGTCCGGACCGGCTTCACGGCCGGGCGGCGGCCCGCCCCGCGGGGTCCGGTCATTCCGTCCCCGGTCCGGCGGCCATGGCCGTCCTCCCTTCCGGCGCGGCCCGCCCCGCCCTACCCGGCCCGTATAATTCCCACCACGCAGAACCACAGCCGGTAGCTCCCGCCGCTTATTCGAACGTCAGCACATGGACACCGTGCGGCGCCACTTCCAACTCGCCGCGCAGGGTCTTGCCGGTCAGCAAATCACGCGCCGGCTTGGGTAGCGTGACCCGGCCGGTCTCGTTCTGGAGCTCAACCACAACCCAGCCGGTCCCGCCCTTGCCGTTTCGCGGCACCACCAGCACGTTCGATGACGCTTCGGTTACCGGCCGGATCTTCGCTTCGGCACATACCCGGACGACCAGCGCCGCCCAGGATTCCGCATCCGGTACGGTTCCCAGCACAATCACCCGGCCCTTGCCCATGCGCCGTTCCACCACGGCGGCATCGCCCGCCATCGGCCCGTCCGCGTACCGCGCCAGAACCCGTGAGCCCTTCGCCTCAAAGGCATCAAACCAAAGGGAACCTTCCCCGACCGGCGCACCCGGCCATTCAAGCTGGCAGGGCCCCGCCGTCACGGAAACCTGGAACTTGCAATGCAGGCCCGCCCAGGATTCCAGCACCCCGAATGGCGCATGCGTGAACTTGGCGCCGTCGGCCGTGCGGTTGTCGGTCATCGGCCCGGCAATCCAGGTTCCACCCGCCCGGATCCACGCGCCCAACCGTGCATCGAGCCCCGACTCACCCAGCCACGGCAGGAACGGCGTAACCACCACGCGGTACGGGGACAGGTCCGCCGCCGGATCCAGCACATCGGGCCGCAACTGGCTGCGGATCATCGGCCGGTACACATCCGACAACAACCGGTCGACATACTTGAACCCATGGGTCATCGCCTGTGCTTCAAAGGTAAACGATGCCTTCGACGACACGTGCAGGGCCAGCCCGCTGACGGTCGGCCGGGTCCCGTTGAGGAAGGCGCCGGACCGCTTGAGCCCGGCGGCAATCCCCTTGACCTCGTCGATCATGTGCAGGGGGCGTCCCGTGCTGGCAATCACGGCGCTGTGCATCA
>MHBQ01000186.1:0-20893 GCA_001803315.1 Lentisphaerae bacterium RIFOXYC12_FULL_60_16 | reverse complement strand
CCCGCCCAATGTTCGCGCCACAGCCAGTACATCGCCGCCTCGCCGCCCAGCGCATACGACAGCCACGTGTTGGCCCGACAGAAACCCGGCACCTTGTAGTTGTGGGACGCCGTGCTGCCGTTCCATGCCGTGGCTGTCTCGGTATTCCAGTAGGGATGCGGCTTGATCGTCCGGATATAGTCGAACCAGAACGCGACATGCCACAGGTTCTCGGTGGAGCGGTAATGGTTGAACTGCACCAGTTCCAGGTTCCGGTGCATGGGTTCATAGGCCACACCGAGGAAGGGCATCATGTCCGTTCCCACCGGCTGGCCGGCCAGGCGATGCAGGATATCCGCCTGGTGCCGGCAGAAATCCACGTAGGAATCACTGACAAACTCACCCCATGCCGCCAGCAGGGACGGGTGGTGCCAGACGTCATTGCGCGGGAACGGCACCTGCGCGAAGGAATCATAATCCTGGCTCCACAGGTGATTGCACCAGGCGGCATTCAACGCCCCGATGGTGCCGTATTTTGCCCGCAGCATATCCTGGAATTTCCGATGACAGGCCGGGCAACAGCAACCGCGCTCCACGGGAGGATACACCTCGTTGTCCAGTTGCCAGCCGATTACCTGCGGGTCCTTCCCGAATTCCTCCCCCATGCGCGTCACGATACGGGCACAAAGGTCCCGGTATACCGGACTGTTCGGGCAGGCATGCCGGCGGGCACCATGCTGGCGCCGCACACCGTGGCAATCTACAATGATGGCTTCCGGGTACCGTTCCGCCAGCCAGGCCGGCGGGGTGCAACTGGGCGTGCCGAGAACGGTCGCGATGCCGGCCTTGCCGAGCTTGTCCACCACCCGGTGCAGCCAGTCGAATTCGAAATGCCCTTCACGGGGCTCCATTGAACTCCAGGCAAATTCACCGATCCGCATGCAGTTCATGCCGATCTCCCGCATGATGCGGATGTCGGCATCCACCAGCTCCGAAGGCCAGTCCTCGGGATAATACGCGGCTCCATAATACGGCGGTTGAAATTGCTTCATAATCGTTGACTCCCTTCGACGATGCATTCCTCTGGCGTTGATCCACACGAGGGCATACAGTTCCATTCCGTCCGCCGCACGACAAGCGGAAAAGGGACGGCGTGCGGAAAGGTTTCAGGATGTTGAAAGGAATGACCCAATGGCCATGATCATGCCGGCTGCCACTTCGAACGGACTGCTGATCGGATCCAACCTCGACGACCTGCGGAAGAAAATGGACCGCCCCCCGTTCAAGCAGGCGTTTTCCGAAATGGTCCAAAGGGTACACGATACGGCCGAAAAGGACCGGGCCACCGACAAGCTGACCAGCCACGGGTGGTGCCACAGCCACTTTTTCACCCCCGCCGTTCTGGAAGCCGGATTCGTGCACGCCGTCACCGGCGATCCCGCAGCCGCTGCGCACGTGGCCCGGCAGGTTGGCAAGCTGGTCCGTGTCTATGCCGATCCCCCCGAATCGTTCTACCGGGAACTGGGGCCGACAGGGAGACCCTCCTCCTATTTCTCCAACGTGCTCACCGGACTGGCGGTCCGCCTGTGCGGCGAAGGACTCCCACCCGGAACCTATGACACCCTGCTCCAGTTGATGCGCACCCGGCTGATCGACGACTGCCACAAGCCGGAATATTACTTCACCCATTTCAACGCCGGCCACAACGCCGTGGTAACCCACGTGGTTTCGGCAGCCATCTGTTCCCTCTTGTTCGGCCGCGAATGCGGCCACCCCGATACCGATCGCATGATCGCGCTCGGTCGCGATGCATGCATCGCCCACCTCCGGTGGGGATTCGATGACGAGGGAACCCCGCACGAGGGTCCCATGTATGCCTTCGTGACGCTGGAATGGGTCTTCCTGTACGCCGATCTGCTCCGCCGCCACGGGGGCGAAGACCTGTTCCGCACCCGGCCCGAGTTCACCGCCATCCTGGATGCCAACATCAACCTGCAACTGCCCGGGTTCCGGGGTGTCAGCGGTTTCGACGATTGCCGCAATACGATCGTCGCGCATCCCATGCCCTGGCTGCCCTTCACGGCCCGGGAATTCAACCGGCCGCAGGACCTTGCACTCTGGCACCAGCTCCACGACCGCACCCTGTCGCTGGGCACCTGGAAATGGTCCCGCAACTGGTTCTCGGTGCTTGAACTGCTCTGGTGGGACGGGTCCCCCCCTCCCAGCAAGGTTCCCACCCCCCCGACCGCCCACATCGGACAGGGCAAGGCGGTGGCCGTTTTCCGGACCTCATGGAATGACAACGCCACCTGCGTGACCCTGCTCGGGCAGGGGCGCAGTCACAATATTCCGGACCATACGCATGCCGATGCCGGGCACTTTTCGATCTTCACGCACGGCGAACTCCCGGCTTACGACACGGCCTATTTCAACTTCGACGAGGATGTCCACAGCGTGGTCCTGATCGACGGCAAGCCATTCCATCACACCACGCAGGGCAACCTCTACGCGGGCCGATTCATGGCCACGGCCCGCCATCCCCTGCTGGATTATGTCGCCGTCGATGCCTCCGGTGCCCGCGGCTGCATGTGGGCGCACCGGCATTTCCTGTTCGTGCGCGGCGCCGGCGACACCTGCTACCTGGCCGTCCTCGACAACATCAACAAGGACAACGGCATTCATTCGTTCGCCTGGCAACTGCAGGGCAATCTCGACACCACGATTCGTGTCACGGGTGAGCGGCAGGCGGTGGTCGAGGGCAAGGCTTCCCGGCTGGACTGCCACTTCTTCAACCCGCTGGCGGAGGATTACCCGACCTGTCCGCACCAGTTGACCCTAACCTTCGACCAGCACCTGCACCGGAACATCCAGACCGGTGAACCGGAAACCAACCCCCGCCTGGTGGCCGACCAGAAGGGATGCAACGGCTCCCTCATGGCCGTGATCGTCCCGCGCGGGATTGCCGAAGCCGCCCTCACCATCCGCGATGCCACCGCTTCACGCACGTTCAACGCGTTCATCGAGCATGGCGATTTCGTGGACCAGGTGATCTACGCCGGTGATCATATTTATGTCCGCCTGCCGGGAGTGCAGGCGGAAAGCGAGATTGCCGTGATCCGGCGTGACCGCACCGGCCGCGTGTTGGACACGTGGACCTGCGACGGCCGACCGGTCCGGACGGATTAAGCGATCTGGGGAAACAATCCATCCATACCCTGTGTGATGACGGACAGTGGCACCGCTTCCACCCGATCCTCAAGGGTGTATCGCCGTACCATGAATATCCACCATATCAAGAAGGATTTTCATGGTGAATACATTGCTGGCATAATTCGCCATAACCTTCTATAAGGAGCGCTAATCATGTCGAAAACATTCCGCTACCGTCCGCCCCACTATCACTCCGATTATCCGGCCCGCATTGTAAACATCAGCGAGGATGATTTCTGGTCCGCCCAGTCGCCGGCTCGCGGACGCGGCAACAAGCGCCTGCTGGCAGAAGCCGTCCGTGACGGTCTGGCCGGCCGGCAGAAACAAGCCTACACCCTGCTGGCCGCCTACCAGGCCCAGAGCCTGGCACGGGAGTGGGCGGCCATCCAAGGCGGCGAGTTGCCGGTCAATTACTGGGCCCCCAAACAAACCCTAAGGGAGGTGCTGGCCCACAAACTCTGGATCCGGGTGGATCAGGCGGTCCAATTCAACCCGCGCATCAACTGGGACCTGTCCTTTACCGGGTCCAATATTCACAGTTTCTACTGGATCCTGCCGCTCTTTTACGCCTACGCAAAAAAGCCCCGGGCCGATTATGCCGCCGCCTTGCGCGATTTCCTCCTCCAATACTACGAAGCCCGCAACCGGTTCCGCTGGCATGGACCGGATTACCACCCCGCCTACACGGCGCTGGCCGCCTCGATCAAGTTCCACCACACGTTCCCGATCTACGTGGCACTGGCCGGCAACGGGCACCTGACCCCCCGCGTCACGGAAGCGTGGATGAAACTCATGCTCGGCATGTCCCGCGCCCTGTACCGTCGCGAAACCGACCTGGTACTCGGCAACCAGACCATCACCAACGCCGCGGCGTTCGGGATCTTCGGCTCGGCGTTTCCCGAATTCGCTGAAAGCGCGGCGATGCGCCGTCGGGCGCTCATCCGCATCGACCAGAATGTAACGCGTGGATTCCTGCCCGACGGCGGTTACTTTGAACGGAGCTTCGACTACGGCGGCGTGTCCCTCAAGGGATCAGCCGGCGCCCTGCGCGTGATGGACCGGCATCGTCCCCTGCCGCCGGCTTATCGGCGGCGCATCGGCGGCATCCTGCTCCGGGCTTCGCGATTCTTCGCCAAGACCTTCGCTCCCGGGGATTATCGTCCCGGTTACGCGGATGGCTGCCTGGCACGATCGCCGGGCATCATCACGGCGGCGCGCGACTTTTTCCCGCCGGGCACGCCTCCGGATCTCGGCGTCGACCGCGGCGCATCCTATCACCTGCCGGATACCGGCTTTTCCGTCATGCGCAATGGGGTCGGGAAAAGCTATGCCCTGTTCAACCACGGCCGCTGCAACCTGTGGCATTGCCACATGGATTTACTGAACCTCGACGTCTGGGCGTTCGGGATTCCCTTCCTCGTGGAGGCGGGCCGGTTCGGATCCTACGGCGAACCGATGAGCCGCCTGTTCCGCATGCCGGAACTGCATAACACGCCCGCCGTGGACGGACAAACCTATGACGAACGCTACCCGGAGGGCATGACCGGCACGGACATCGGCTGGCACAGCAACGCCCGGTTTGATTACGCGTCCGCGGTCCACCGGGCCTACCGGGGCAACCAGCCGGTGCTTCCCCAGGCACAGGATTACCGGATCCGGCGCCAGGTGGTGCTGAATAAACGGGCCGGCTATTTTCTGGTGCTGGACAGCGCCCTGCCGGAAGGCGAATCCGCAGCCGGCGTGATCAGCCAGTACTGGCTGTCCCCGTTCCCGTTCACCGTGCAGGCACCGGGCCGTGCCTGCGCGAAACACGGACCGCATGGCCTGCTGGTCGTGGCGGATGCGGGCCCGTGGTTGCGGCGCACGGAAACGCGCACCGTGTATACGGCGGCGGAATCCACCGGCAACCTGGAGTTCCCCGCCCGGCACCAGTTGCGCCTGCAATGCTGGAGCAACGCCGGGTCCACCGGTGCCATCGGGTGTATCACCCTACTGGTCCCCTTCACGGGGAAACCGCCGCACATCCGGCTTCGGCGTGAGCCGCCGGGCGAAGGACTTGCCTTCCTCGCCGAACGCATCACCGTGACCAGCGGCACCCATACGGACACCTGGACCTTCAAGCCTGGAAAACCGCCGGACCTGCGATAAGTCCGGACGGGCTCGCAGGAGCTCGCCCCTCCATCCCTTGGTAGGGCGCGATCGCCGAGCGCGCCGCATAAACAGACTTGACGCGCACACCCAAGTTTGGAAGCCTGAACACGCGCTTATCACCGATCAAACCCGGAAAGAACATGCATCCGGCCTGAGACTCGATGGTTCGCAACTCGAACAAGAAGGAGATGCACATGACCTGTCGCAACGGAATACGGTGGATGGTTCTGCTCACATGGATGGCGGCTGCCGGCGGTTTCGCACAGGACAACTTCCTTCCCGGCGACAAGGTTGAGGCGCTTATCGGTGCCCCCGCCCAAACCGGCATCCAGATCGTCAAGGCCGGAACCAGCGTCATTCTCCAGGGTGTCTGCACCAACGCCAATACCAAGTTCACCATCTGGCGGCTCCAGCAAAAGTTCAGCAACATCTCCGACCTGACCCGGCTGTCACGGGAAGCCTACGCAGATCTGACCAAGATGGAACAGTCCTTCTCCGAAGAACTGGCGCTCAGCTTCAGCCAGCGCGTCAGCGAACAGATTGCCGCGGACCTCCGTTTCAAGCTCGTTGAAGGCCGCCTGGTGGTCAGCGGTTACGCCAACAATAAGGAAGACATTGAGAAAATCACCAACATCGCCAAGATCTTCGACAAGAACCCCGTGATCAATGTCGAGATGCGCAAGGACATGATCGAGATTGATGCCATTTTCTGCCGCATCCAGCGCACCGACGGCAGCTCCATCGGCACCAAGGGGCTCCAATCCGCCAAGATCGAGATCCCGCGGCTGGGGTACAACGTCAACGGGGCCCCGAGTCCATCCGTCAGCGATGCCGTCAACAACCGCAACGGCACCTACTCCGCCATCAATCACCGCGCGGGCCTCAATATCGGGACCCAGACGGAACTCGCCGGGGGCGCGGTCGCCAACGCGATCACCGCCAATTTCGGCGTCACCGAGGATAATGTAAAAATCCTCGTCCGGCCCCACCTGTCCACGCTGAACGGACAGGAAGCGGTGTTCCACTCCGGCGGCCAGCAGCCCTTCACCATTATCAACCAGCAGGCCCAGAACATCGAATGGAAGGATTTCGGCACCAAGCTGACCATCCTGCCGACATTCACCTCCGACGGCCTCATCGAGGTGGATGTGTATATTGAACTGACCATCCCCCTCAACGACACCGCCAACCGCTTCACGAAGTTCAGCCATCACGGGCGCGCCATCCTCAAGGAGAACGAGGCGCTGGTGTTGAGCGGGCTCATCCAGCAGATCTACAAGATGAACATCGAGCGTACCCCCTTCCTGAGCAAGATCCCGATCATCGGCTTCTTCTTCGGGAACAAGGACAAGAACCATGACCAGGAGGAAATGGTCGTGGTCGTAATGCCCCGGCGTCCGGTAACCGCGAAGCTGGAAGTCACCGAGTCCATGATGGGATCCGCACAGATGCAGAACCTCGTCACCGATACCGCACCCGACATGGGGCCGATACCCGACAACAAGAAAAATCGAAGGCCCGGCTGG
Organism: Lentisphaerae bacterium RIFOXYC12_FULL_60_16; assembly: GCA_001803315.1. Lineage (GTDB taxonomy): Bacteria > Verrucomicrobiota > Kiritimatiellia > UBA8416 > YA12-FULL-60-10 > YA12-FULL-60-10. Next base: position 14,027 of record MHBQ01000186.1, on the reverse strand, counting down.
AAGAAGTAAGTTGACGGGGACCCGGCGAATTCCGGAGCTGGTTCTGGCTGCCCAGGCCGGCGATAAAGCCGCCCTCCGGGAACTCCGGGCCTCCGGATACTTTGAAGCGCTGAAAGCCCGGAAGGAAGGAATCCCCCTCCTCCCCGCACAGCGCGGGATGTGGACCCTCCATCACCTCGGCGCCGGCGAGGCGGGCAATTACAACATCAGCGGAGCCTATCGCATCCGGGGCCCCCTCCGGGAAACCGTTCTCGAAGCAGCGGGCCGGCAACTGATCGCACGCCACGACGCCCTGCGCGCGGACTTCACCGGGCCGGCGGAAGCACCCCGGCAACGGATCCGGATGGAGGTTCCGTTCAGCCTCGAAACGGTTGACCTGGTACCGGGCCAGGCTGAATCCCCGGCAACACGCCAGGCCGTCCGGGCAGCTGCCGATCGGGCCTTCGATCTCACCATCCCGCCCCTGTTGCGCATGCACCTGTTCCGCCTTTCCGGAAACGAACACATTCTCCTCCTGGTCATGCACCACATCATCGGGGACGGGTGGAGCGTGGGAATCGTCATGCAGGAACTGGCCGCCCTCTATGCGGAAGCGGTGACCGGAATCCCGGCCGGCCTGCCGGAACCGGGCAGCTGGCATCGCGCGGTGTCCCGACAAACCCAACGGCTGGCGTCGACGGCTTTTGAGCCGGTCCGCCAATTCTGGCGGGATGCACTCAGCCCGCTGCCGGAACCCATCGACTTGCCGGCCGACCGCTCCCGCCCGGCAACCCCGTCGTATACCGGCGCTTCCATCCTCATACCGGTACCACCGGTCCTGGTCGCCGCCATCCAGCGCCTTGCCTCTGATACAAGTACCAGCGCTTTCGTGGTTCTCGATACCGCCGTCAAGGCACTTTGCTTCCGCCTCACGGGCCATGATGACCTCCTGACCACCTTTCCATTCTCCGGCCGGGAGGATCCCGGCGACGAGCAAACCGTCGGGCTCTTCATGCGGACGTTGCCGTTGCGGCTCCGGGTCCGGGAAGACGCTTCCTTCAGGGACTGGCTCGGCCAGGCACGCGACGCCCTGCTGGCGGCCCTTGAACATCAGCCCTACGCACTCGACATGGCCATCCAGGACCACCCGTCGGCGGCAGATCCGGCCGTCTCCCCCTTTACCCGCGTCATGGTGGTGATGCAGGAGGCGGGGCAGACCACGTTTCACCTTCCGGGGCTGGAAACGGAGGAATTCGATACCGGACATTATCCGGCGCTGCTTGACCTGGTCTTTGAATACTCGCCCGGAACCACTCACACGTTGCGCATCCACTACCGTACCGACCGCTATGATGAAGCCCGTATCCGGCAGCTGGGCGCAAGCCTCTTCCAACTCATCACGGCGGCTGCGGCACATCCGGACCAACGCGTCGAATCCCTCCCGATGCTGGCGGACACGGAACGTCACCGGGTCCTGCACGATTTCAATCAACCTTTTCAATCGGACCTGGGTTCGGAGTCCGCCTTCACCTTCCCCGACCTGATTGTGCAAAGGGCCCGGAAAACCCCGGAACACATTGCCATCCGTTTCCACGATCAATCCGTTACCTACCGGGAATTCGAGCGGCGAAGCGCCCGCATCGCCGGAGCCTTGATCCGACTCCCCGGCTGGAAACCCGAGGCGCGTGCCGCCGTCATGATCGAACGCTCCCCGGACCTCCCCATGCTCCTGGTCGGCATTCAGCGGGCGGGCGGTTGCTACCTGCCGATTGAACCGGGACTGCCCCCGGAACGCATCGCCGGCCTCCTCAAGGATGCCGGCTGCACCGCCCTCTTTGTCGAGGAAGCGACCCGTGCCCTGGTCCCGGACGGCTTCACCGGAACCCTCCTGCATACCGGGGATCTGCCGGAGATGAACGACCAACCCCTTCCCGCGATCCTGCCGGACCATCTCGCCTACATGATCTACACCTCCGGCTCCACCGGCAAACCCAAGGGCGTTCTGGTGGAACACCGGGGCTTCGTCAACCTGGCGCTGGCCTTGCGCAAACGCTTTGACATCACCGCTGCGGACCGGGTCCTTCAGTTTGCATCCTGCAGCTTTGACGCCTCGGTCTTTGACATGGCGATGGCCTATGGCGCGGGCGCCCAGCTGGTGATGATCGACCGGGCAACCCTGGGGGACAGCGGCGCCTTTGCCGCCTACCTGCGAGAGCAGAAGGTCACGATGGCCACCCTTCCACCCAGTTTTGTCGAAGCCCTGCCGCCCTCCGCACTCGAGCCCCTGCGCTTCCTCATGACCGCCGGAGAAGCCGCCCGGACCAGCAGCGCCACGCGTTACCGGAAAACCCTGCGCTTCGTCAACGGCTACGGCCCCACCGAGACCACCGTCTGTGCCGCCTGGTACGAGGTCAGTCCGGACGAAATACTCGGCGAGCGGATCCCCATCGGCCAGCCCGTATTCAACCACCAGATCACCATCCTTGACCGGTGGGGAAACCCGTGCGGCATCGGCCAGCCCGGCGAAATCTGCATCAGCGGTATCGGGGTCGCCCGCGGGTATCATAACCGGGCGGACCTCACCGCCGCCGCCTTTGTCACCGATCCGTTCCGGCCGGGTAACCGCATGTACCGGACCGGGGATAAGGGCGCCTGGCAGGCGGATGGAACGGTTTGCTTCCTGGGGCGCCTGGATGATCAGGTCAAGCTGCGCGGCTTCCGTATCGAACCCGGCGAGATCGAAAAGGCCCTGGAACAACTGCCCGGGATCCGCGAGGCGGCGGTTGTCCTTTGCCAGGATCCCCGGACCGGTGAACGTACCCTCTGCGGTTGCTATCGCTCAACCCTTTCCCTCGAACCGGAAACCCTGGCAAAAGCCCTGGCCCGGACCCTGCCGGCATACATGGTTCCGACCCTGCTGCGCCCGGTTGAATCCTGGCCGCTCGCCACCAGCGGAAAAATCGACCGAAAACGCCTGGCGTTCGACTGCGAAGCGGCGCTCAGGCTTACGACGGGATCAACGGGTTCCGAGGCTCCACAGGGAGACCGGGAAATCCGGATTGCCGCCGTCTGGCAGTCCATCCTCGGACTGGACCGGGTCGGCCGGGACGACAACTTCTTCCAGGTAGGCGGCGATTCCATCCGGGCGATCCGGCTGGCACATGGTCTTCGTGAGGCGGGATTCACCCTGTCGGCATCCGACCTGTTCGCCCACCCCACCGTGGCGGGCCTGGCCGGTCTGGCTGCCGGCAAACCGCAGACTGACCAATCCCCCGGCATCGTCGACCAGCCGGGTCCGGTTGCCGCAAGTCCAATCCAGCAATGGTTCTTTGCCCAGGAACAGAAGCCGGGAGTCCGGAACTGGTTCAACCAATCGGTCTGCCTGGAATTCAAACAGCACCTCACGCGGGAAACCCTCGCAAGCGCCCTGAACGCGTTGCTGGAACACCACGGGGCGCTGCGCCTTCGCCTCCGGGATCCGGAATCCAACACCCTGTCAATCCTTGCTCCCGATGAAGCCCGGATCCCGCTGAATGTCATCCCCTTGCCCGGTCCAGCAGAAGCCGACCGGGTACCGGTCGCCCTGAAGGATCAGCAATCACTCGACCTGGTCGCCGGGCCCCTGGTCCGGGCCACACTCATGGACAGTCCCGGCAAACAGCTCCTGCTGATCACAGCCCACCATCTGTGTATCGACGCCGTCTCCTGGCGGATACTCTGCGAGGATCTGGGCACGGCGCTCGGTCAAATCAGCCGGGGACACCCCGTCCAACTGCCACCGGTTACGGTGGGATGGCGGCAATGGGTCGATGGGGAACGGCAGGCCTCCCTCCAGACCGGGACACCCGTCCACGAACCGGGCCCGGCCATCCTGCCGTTAACCGGTCTAGAATTCCCGGCCGGCGAACGGGAAGAAGGCGCCTGCCGCATCCATCGCGTCGCCTTGTCCCCGGAAACTACCGCCGGACTCCGGCAGGCGGCCTGCCGTTCCTACCGCTGCCGCTGGCGCGAGATGATTCTACACCTGCTGTCACAATCCCTTTGCAAGGAACTGAAAGTGGATTCCCTGACCATCGCCCTGGAAGGACATGGCCGGGAAGCCCGGATGGGGCTCAATCCGGAACGGGTCGTCGGCTGGTTCACCGCCCTGGATCCCCTTACCTTTGCCGTCGGGCGCGGTTCCGCCACCGCCGCACTCCATGAGCTACAGGACCAACTGCGCGCCCTGCCCCGCACCCGCAACGCGGACCTTTTGAACGGATCAGCAACCCGGCTTCCTGCCATTCTCTTCCATGACCTTGGAATGACCGGCGCTGACGAGGAGAATGAATGGTTCCGGCTGAAGGACTCCCCACCCGTCCCCGCCATTCACCCGGAATACCGGCGGAGTTTCGCGCTGGAGATTGTTGCCGAGACGCATGCAACGAGCGGTTTTGAACTCACGCTCAGCGGGCCGCAGGGTTTGAAGGCGTTGATGGAGCAAACCGGCCAATCGTTTCTCGAAGCCACCGGGAACATGCTTTCGAGCCTCGACCAGCGCCGCTTGGTTGACCGATTCGACTATGCCGGGTTCCGCGACGACCACGATCTGCTGGCCTTCGTGGCCAATCTCTAAACCAGGAAAACAACGAATGGCGTTCTTTAAGGTTGCAAATTGCGACCTTAAAGCGAGGCCAACACCGCAAATACATGCCGCATGTATTCACCGAACATGGTGCGATCATAATTGGGCGCTCGCCTTGCCCGATATTCCCGTACGCAAAAACGATAGTCGTTCTCGGCTTTGGCAATCCACTCAACGGTCAGCGGCTTCATACAAGATCCGCCCTTGGTTGAAAACCGATTGAAGAAACGAATCATGCTGCACCAGTCGACGGTCAATCTCGTGTTCCGGACGAACAACTAAGTCCACACCAAAGCGAGGTTTCAACGCCCGGATGATCTTAGCCGCGGCTTTACAGCCATATTCACCGTGACTTACCTCAACCAGCAAATCCACATCCGATCCCGGCCTTGCGCTCCCATCCGCGTAGGAGCCGAACAGAATGATGCGGTGGGGACGAAATGTCTCCCCCAAACGCATACAGAACGCCTCTATCTCCGAAATCGTAACCATGCCTTGATACCACATCCCCAGTTCAACACCTACAAGCACTCCAAAGGGGGAATATGCCGATTTCCGCCATCACCACATCCGGATCGCTCCTGTGTGCGTCCAGTTGCTGGATATTGTTGCGTCCAGTTGTGGGGTGTCAATGCGTCTGTTTGTTGGTTGCTGACAACGCTGGAAGCCTCGAACCGTTGCCATCAGGATCGGCGTCATCTCGGGTACCACCGCTCCCGCCGCCGGAAACATGCTTTCGAGCCTCGACCAGCGCCGCTTGGTTGACCGATTCGATTACGCCGGGTTCCGCGACGACCACGACCTGCTGGCCTTCGTGGCCAATCTCTAAATCGGATGCCCCTGGCAACCGGATCGCGCTATAAGGCAGGCAAGGCGAAGGGGGACGTTTTCGGGTCGGGCGACACGAGGGAAAAGGTCGTGTGGGTTGTGCTATTACTGAAAACCGAATACTGAACACTGGCCTCTTCCGGCATCTTGGTGGTTGTGCTGTGCGTGGGGGACGGGAGGGGTGCGGGTGGGACGTTGAGAGTTGAACGTGGAACGTGGGCCCCTTGGTGGGCAGAAGTCAGACTCTGTCGTGATGGATTGTGCGGGGGCCATTGTCGAACCCCCGCTATTCACCTACCAACTTCAGGGCTTCTTCTAACACATGCCGGGACAGATACATGCCACCTCGAACCAATTCTTCAATAACCGGCTTGGCCTGGGCAATAATCCCCTTTTGTTTCGCCATCAACACGACTCCAAGTGTTCCGCGAACCGGGATATTCAGCGTCATGGCACATCGCCTGCCTGCAAGGTCATCCATGACTATCTCGGAAGCTTTCTCTTTCAATGCCAAGGCCAGTACGGACGATTCGCCTGAGCCAAGATTCCAGATCTTTATACCCTCAGGAATATCAGGCGAATCGACGTTTTCCAGCCAGGAATAATGCTTTATTGCCTGGAACGTTGGATCGGAGACGCCTCTTGCCAGAATTTCGGTCGCAACGGGACGAGGAATGATGATCCGACGAGCCACCTGGAGCAATAGATCAATATGACCACCCCGAGACAGAAAGATCAGTGGAGAAGCATTGATTATTGCAATATCAACCACGCGATAACTCCTGCTTAAGTTCAGTCAGGTCAACATGAAACACGTCCATCTTCATGCCTGCCAACTCCATCAGGAAGTCGGTACGATCCAAACCGGCAATCTCGGCAGCCAACTCCTGCGAAACTCGTCCTTGAGAATACCACGTTGCGGCTGCCGCGATGCGCAGTTCCCGTGAAAATTGCACGGGATCACTTCTCGTAGCTGCGAACACCTTGTCCGGAAATTGCATGGTGCAAGTATTCATTACGCCTCCAACATGACCGATCGCAAAGCAACCCTTCTGACAACGTCATACTACCGATTCCAGATTCCATGGTCAAGGACACGTCGACAATAACGGATGCCACAGCTTCTTCCCCTCTCCGCGGTCTACCCAGAGGTCGTCAGATTAACCACATCTGACTATCCGGGAAAGACGCACTTTCATTGTTTCATAGGGGGACGTTTTCGGGTCGTGCGGGACGAGGGAAAAAATCGTGCGGGTTGTGGAGAATGACGGGGACGGGAGGGGTGCAGGCGGGGCGTGGGCATCCTTGCGGGCGGAAGGCAGACGCTGTCCCGGTCGATTATGCAGTGCCGGATTCATGGACGTAATATTGGGCGTGTCCGTTAATGTCACAAGGCCATCTTCATATCCGCGTTGCAATTCCACCTGTCAAACGCTATTCTATGGGTGGAATGAATCGAGAACCGGTCAATACGCGGCATTACCACGTACCGAGCCTGGGACGGGCCCTGCAAATCCTGGAATACCTGGCCCAGACCCCGGAAGGCTTCACCATCACGGATATCGCCAACGCCCTCCAGTTGCCGAAGAACAGCGTATTCCGTATCCTTGGCACGCTGGCTGCCCACGAGTATCTCCTGCGGGAGGAACACACCCAACGGTTCCACCTGAGCGGCAAGTTCCTGGGGTTGGCATACCGGGGCACCGCTTCCGAACTGCTCCTGAAGGCCGCCGGCACCATCCTGCGGAACCTCCGGGACGAAACCGGTGAGACCGCCCTCCTCGGTTGCCTGACCGATGGCCGGGGTGTCGTACTTGACCAGGAACCCTCCCGTCATCCCATCAAGGTACAGGTCGCGCCCGGCACCCGTTTCCCCCTGCACACCGCGGCTCCCGCCAAAGCCATCCTGGCCTGGCTCCCGGAATTGGAGCGCCTGAAAATTCTGGCCGCCATGGCATGGCCGCGATTCACCGTCCGCACCATCACCCGGCGCCGGCCGTTTGATGCCGAACTGCGGCGGGTTCGTGAACGCGGGTTCGCGACGGACTGCGGCGAAGAGTTGGATGGCATAAACTGCGTCGCGGCACCCGTGATGGACCACCGAGGCTATCCCGTGGCTGCATTGTGGATTACCGGGCCCGAACCCCGGCTGAAGCCTGGGATGATCCAGAAGGCCGGGCAAACCGTAGTCCGGTGGGCCCTCGCACTCTCCCGGGGAATTGGACACATCGCTGACGGAAGGTTGGGACGGACCCTGGGGCTCCTTACGCTGGCAACCTGGATCGGCGCTGCGCATGCCGCTGAACTTACCTTCGCCCCCTCCCTGAACACCCAGGTCATGGCGGGGGGAGTGTCACTGAAGGATGGAGGCGCCGACGTCATAGCGGTCGGCGTGCATACCGATGGTTCATCCGGACCGATCCGCAGCTTTCTCCAGTTTGACCTGAGCAGCGTACCAGCGACCGCCACCGTCTCCACGGCCCGGTTTACGTTCATGACCCAAAACAATACGGGGAACCTGCCGGCAATCCTCACGCTGGTGCGACTGAACACGACGAATGTCATGAGCACCGCGGTGACATGGACCAAGATCCATGCAACGGTCAACTGGTCCACGCCAGGTGGTGACATCGGGACAGTTCTGGGCACCTTGACCCCCACCTGGTCCAACGCGGCGATCTACACCTTTCCTTCCAATGCTGCCCTGTTGTCGGCCGTACAGGACGCCATCTCGAACCGCGCGGGCATCCTCCAGATGCTGGTTTATTCACCCGAACATGAAGCGGCACACCCCGTCCCCCAAACGACCGGTGGATTCCTCCGGATTTATGCCCGGAACACTTCCTTCCCGCAGGCCCTCATCCTGACCTCCAGCGTCGGTGGTGGCGGCGGCGGCGAGACCAATGCCGTCGATCCCTGGTTTGGCGTCGACTACCACGACATCGCCAACGTGCAGAGCGGCTTTGTGAACGGCGGAACCGTGACAGCCGGTGCCATATCGAACCTCACGGCCAATCCCTTCGGCGAGGACGGGAACCTGACCACCATGCTGACGGCTTCGTCCGGCAACATGCAGGTACGGATCCGCACCGACATCGGGAACACGACGTCCAACGCCCTGCTCCGCGATCTCGTGTTCGCATTAAACGGTGATCTGGTGTTGAGACTTCAGGGCCTGGAAACGCGTAGTTACCACTTTACCGCGTGGTTCAATGATTCCGGGGGCGGAATACCAAACGGTCTCGACGGAGACTACGAGGCGGTCCTCAACGGCACGGTCATGGACACCTGGGCGGCCACGTATACCCTCAACGCGGCTACGGGCATCGGCACCTGCGATTTCACATTCGACGGCGTCCAGGGATCAGACACGGTAATCAACATCAACAACACGACGGCCGGGAAACACGCGATGATTAACGGATTCCGGCTCATCCAGCCGCCCCGCAAACTACTGGGGTCGCTCTTCATGATCCAATAGAACCCGGTATATATTCGGATGTTAATGCAACGGTTCATGGAGGGCATATCCCGTAGCGGCGGGATGCCAAAATGCGAATGGTTGAGCCGATTCGCGGTCGGTTCTGATTGCGCTTTCACGCTTGTTCAAGCAAACGCTTCTCATCTTCCGTTAGATCGTCGTTCTCCGCCACGGGAGCGGACGGGGTGGCGGCAATGGAAGGCTGGATATCCCCCAACCGGGCGGCAATGGCCCTGAATTGAGGCGCTTCATACAAAGCCCGTATGGAAAACGCCCGGCCGAACCGCGCCCGGATCCGGCCGGCCAGACGCATGGCCGCCAGGCTGTTCCCCCCGGCATCGAAGAAGGATTGATCCACCGTAGCCGGCGCAACCTGGAGGGTATCCTTCCAGAGTTCCACCAGAAGGGCTTCCGTTTCGTTCGCCGGCACCAACGGCGTCTGGCCGGCTTCACCCGGCAAACGAGCCCGGATTTCGACCATGCCGCGCAGGGCGGCTTCATCCAACTTGTGATTGGCATTGAGCGGCAGTGCACGGATCTGCTGGAAATGTTCGGGCACCATATAACCGGGAAGCGAGGCGGTCAGACGGGCACGAATCGCATCGAGATTGAGGGGCTCCTGACCAACCAGGAAGGCGCCCATAATCACCTGCCGATCGTCCGCCACTTCGAGCGATACCACCGCCGCACCCGTAACCCCGTCACCCTGCATCAGGCGCGATTCAATTTCACCCGGTTCAATACGGAAGCCCCGCAACTTGAGTTGCCGGTCGGTTCGTCCAAGAAACACGATGGATCCGTCCGGCAGCCGCCTCCCCCAGTCACCAGTCCGGTAGGAACGAACGTTGTCCGGATGGTTCTCAAAGGCTGCCGCCGTTTCTTCCGGCCGGTTGTAGTAACCGTGCGCCACCGGCACACCGCCGATCCGGATCTCACCCGGAACCCCGACCGCCGCCGGGCAACCCCCGGCATCCCGGATCTCCAGCGACGCGCCGGCAATGGCCCGGCCGATCGGGATCGGGTCATAACGCATCCAGTCATCGACCGTCATCCGGTGCCAGGCAACCTCGACACAGGTTTCGGTCGGGCCATAGAGATTGTAGACCACCACCCGCCGGTTGGCGGGATTGGCATAGAACCGCGCCATCAGCGATGACGGTATGGATTCGGCTCCCAGGATCAGCACGTCCCCGGGCCAGGGCGCATCGCCCAGCAGATCCAGCATGATTGAAAAATAGGTGGGCGTCGTATTGGCCACCCGGCTCCCGTGGGCCCCCATGAAGGCAAGCAGGGCTTCCGGGTCATTGCGCACGGCTTCATCCGGAATGAGCAGGCTGTGCCCTCCGGTGACAACCCCGAGCAGACTGTGGAAGCTGGCATCAAAGTGGAGGGGCGGTATCCAGGTCTCGCGGACCGGACCGGTCAAGCCGCGGTAGATCGTGCTGCTCACCCAGGCAGCCAGGCTGGATAGCGCGGCATGTCCCACCACCACCCCTTTCGGCCGGCCCGTCGATCCGGACGTGTAGAGGAGGTAGGCCACATCCTGCGGACCAACCGCAGGAAATCGTTCCGCACCGTCCCGTCCCCCCTGCAACAGCGCCGCCACCGACCATACGCGATGCGGGCCAACCGGAATCGTTTCACCGTCATGAACACTCAACCGGACAGCTTCCGGGTGTTCTTCCAGGATCGATGACAGGCGTGCTTCACCACTTGCCGGATCGAGCGGCAGGTAAACCCCGCCGGCCATCCAGATTCCAAGAATGACCGGCAGCGTCATCGCTGACCGCTCCATCGGGACACAAACCACATCCCCGCGTTTCAACCCGTTCCGGACCAGGCCGGCAGCCAACTGTTTGGTCATGCGCAGAAGATCCGCGCGGGAAGCGGGGCGGCCCTGCCAGACAAACGCTTCGGCTTCACCCTGTGCGGCGGCCAGTGCCATCATGGAATCCGTCACACAAACAAAGGGCGGAACAACCGGCAGAGCGGATACCACCGGCCAGTCGAGACGGTAGGCTTTCACGGGCCGCGTGGGCATTTCGGCAAACTGCGTGAAGAGCCCGGTCAATTGCCGGGCAAGTTCAGGAAAGAGCGCATCCTCATAGACCGCGGCATTGTAATGGAAGGTCACGCCGAATGATCGGCCGGGATTGACTTCCACGCTCAGGTTATATTCCACCTGTTCATAGCCGCCCGGCGCCGAGACCCGGAGTCCGGCCGCTGCAAAACGATCGATGATGGTGGCATCCATCGGGTAATTCTCAAAGACCAGGATATGGTCCAGGACCGCACCGACCCCCAGCCCGGCCAGCGCCGTGGAGGGATGTTGCTCCATCGCCCACTGGGACTCCTGCATCCGGCGGGCAATATCGGTTAGCGTCTCCCCTTCCGCCAACCGGGCACGGGCGGGAAGGGTCTCGATACAGAGCCCGATGATTTCCTCGATCCCCGGCAATTCCAGCGACCGGCCGGAAACCACCAGTCCGAAGGTGACGTCGTCCCGGCGGTTATGGCGCGCAAGCATGAGCGACCAGGCAGCCTGGAAAAGCGCGCCCGGGGTCGTGCCGGACCGGCGCGCTTCCTCCTCGATCCGGTGTACCAGGTCCGGGTCAAGGACCATGGTATGACTGCGCATCTGCCGTTCGCCGGACTGCCGGGTGGTGGCAATGCCGGTCCGGACAGCGCCTTCCATGTGGCGCTGCCAGAAGGCCTGTGCTTCGGGGTCGTCCGCTTCCTGCCGGGCCGCAATGAATCGGCTGTAGGGAACCGGTTCAGGAAGGCTCGATTCATGACCGGCATCGGCATACAGGGTGATCAGCTCGGAAAGCAGCAACCCGGTACACCAGCCGTCGGCGATGAGATGGGAGTAGCTCAGGACAAAGCGCCACCGGTCCCCCCCCCGGCAGAGCAGCCGGCAACGGACCAACGGGCCATGTTCCAGGTCAAAGGGCCGGGCACGGTCTTCGGCAATCAGGTGTTCGATCCAGGCGTCCCGGGTTCCGTCCCCGCCTTCCGCCCCATGATGAACGGTGAATTCCGGTTCACCATCACGCACCACCACCTGCAGGGGACGTCCGTCCCGGTCGGTCCGGAAGACCGTCCGCAGGGCGGGATGCCGGCGCACGATGATTTTCCAGGCTTCGGTAAAGGCCGGAGCCGAAAGGTTCCCTTCCAGGTCAAACCAGAGCTGTTCAAAGTAGGCGCCGGACCCGGGTTGCTGCTGCGCATGAAAGAGCATCCCTTCCTGGGCGGAGGTAAGCGGATAGCAATCGTCGATTCCGGTGGCCGGGAATCCCCCGGCTTGGCAGAAGTTTTCGAACGCGGCTGATGGAAGCAGCGGCAGGCAGGTGCAATCACTGGCCGAGGTTCTGCGCTGCTGCTGGTTTCGACAGGCTTCCAGGTATTCCCGGGTCAGGGCCAGGGTGGTCTGGAGAATGGAACGGGCCAGGACAGGTGTCACGCGGGCCGGCAGGACACAAGCTTCCAGCCGAAATTCGCCGCCCAGGAAGCAGGCATCCAGTTCCATGGCCGCGTGCATGGCAAGTTCGGGCGCGGCGTCGGGACCGGTCGGTTCAGCAACCGGGTGCAGGAGGCTTCCCCCCGCATCCAGGCGGCCGAGATAGTTGAAGGACAGATCCGGTTCCGGCAGTCCCGCAAAACGGGCGGCGCCGTGCTTTGAATAACGCAGGACGCTGTAGTCGAACCCGATCCGGGCCGCTGCCCGGGACGTTTCCTTGACCTCAACCAGTTGCTCGCAGGTCCCGGTGGCGGACAGGGGAGGAAAACAGACCGGCCACAGACTGGTAAACCAGCCGGCGGTACGCGAGAGGTCCACCCGTCCCGGCGGCAACTCCCGGCCATGCCCTTCCATCAGCAACCCGATGTGTTGGGCACCCGTATGCTGACGAAGTGCCTGGAGAAACGCGGCGAGCAGCAGCTCATCCGCATGGCCGCCATAGGCGGCCAGGGGAAGGGATGAAAGGTCCTGCTCGGAAATATCGTTGACCGACAACACCACCCGTTCGGCGGTTCCCCGGGTTCCTGAAGGACCCGGGAAGACCGGCCGGGTCCCTTCCATGGCCGCCCTCCAATCGGATGGCATCGTCCGGGTAAGTCCCCCGGCAGCCAGGGTGGCCACGGTGTTGCTCCATTCGGCAAAGGGCAGGCTCCGTGGTGCCAGCCGGGGCGCCTGGCCGGCCTGAAACGCCTGGATCGCCGCTCCGAAGTCGGCAAGCAGGATCCGCCAGGTGACACCATCCACCACCAGGTGATGGGCCAGGAAGAGCAACCGCTGTCCATCGGGCACCTGGTACAGCACCACCTGGAAGAGCGGACCATCCCCGAGCGAGAAGGCGGCCTGCCGCTGACCGGCATCCTCCGCCAAAGCGGACCGGGCATCGGGCCGGTCGCGCAAATCGACTTCGGCAAAAACGGGATCGTCGGGCAGAGCCGCCCGGATCGTCTGTTCCGGGGAGGATTGAACCGCGGTGAACCTTGCGCGGAGGGCATCGTGTTCCCGCCAGAGCAACATCACCGTCTGCCGCACCCGGTCAGCCGGAAGGCTCGCCACCTTGAAAAGAAGGGCGTGGTTATAGTGATGGCGTCCGGCATCGTGTTGTTCAAGGAACCAGCGCTGCATCGGCGCGAGTGCGGCCGGCCCCGTATACGGCCCGCGCCGGGCGCCTTCCGTCTTCTTTTTCAGGCTTGCCGCCAGGGCGGCCACGGTCCGGGACTGGAAGACATCCGCCACCGTAATAGCGTATCCCGCCTCCACCAGCCGGGCCACGATCTGCAACGCCTTGATCGAATCGCCCCCGAGATCGAAAAAGCTGTCCCGCCGTCCAACCGGCTCCTGGCCCAGCACCCGGGCAAAGACATCGGCCACCACCTGTTCACGTCCGGGGGCGGGAGGGACAAAGGGACGTTTTACCGCATCGGGTTCCATGCTCACCTTCGGCAGGCGGCGCTTGTCCGTCTTGCCGCCGGCGGTCAGGGGAAGCACATCCAGCGCATGCAGGAAACGCGGAACCATGTAGGGCGGCAGGTTGGCTTCGAGATGCATCCGGAGCGCCGCCAGGTCCGATACCGGTGCCACATACAGGACCACTGCGG
>MHBQ01000185.1:11798-20503 GCA_001803315.1 Lentisphaerae bacterium RIFOXYC12_FULL_60_16 | reverse complement strand
ACTTCGATGCCCTGTTCACCAGGGACAAACCGATCCTCTTCGCGTTTCACGGCTACCCGTGGCTGATTCACCGGCTGACCTATCGCCGCACGAACCACAGGAATCTCCATGTGCGCGGATACAAGGAAGAAGGCACCATCACCACCTATTTCGACATGACCGTGCTGAACGATCTGGACCGCTTCCACCTGGTGCAGGACGCGATTGACCGGGTTGGCTCGCTTGGAAGTCGCGGCGCAACGCTGAAGACGATGATGACCGACAAGCTGATCGAGCATAAGCGCTACATCAACCAGCACGGCGTGGACATGCCGGACGTGCGGAACTGGAAGTGGACGGGATGACCCCACTGCTGGGGTTTTGGTCATGAGGAGGACTTCAGGTCGATCCGGTCAATCTCCCGCAACGGCAGGGCGGTGATGTGCTCGGTCAAGGGATACCGTAGGGTGCCGGGATAGACCACCCAGAGATGCTCCAGTTTCAGGTCTTGCCGGGCGATGTGCATGGACTTGGTGGTGGATGGCGCATCGGCGCATTTGAACTCGAACCCCCAGCGCCGTCCGTGACGTAGTAGCAGCAGGTCCAGTTCCGCCCCGCGCTGCGTGCCGTAGAAATAGGCGTCGTGCTGGCCGTGGGCGATCAGGGTTTGTTCCAGCGCAAAACCCTCCCAGCTCGCGCCGTAGTGCGGGTGTCTGGGCAGATCCATGGCTTCTGTCAGCCCCAGCAACTGGTGGAGCACCCCGCTGTCGCGCAGATAGACTTTGGGCGACTTCACCATGCGCTTGCCGATATTCTCGAACCACGGCGGCAGCACCCGCAGCATGAATGTGCCAGCCAGAATATCCCGGTAACGGTCCACCGTCGTTCGCTTGGAGCCCATCGCCTCCGCCAGGCGAGAGGCATTCCAAGTTTGCCCGTGAAAATGGGATAGCATCGTCCAGAACCGCCGCAGCGCATCCGGTGCCACCTCAAATCCAAGGACCGGGATATCTTTCTCCAAAAAGGTTCGTCCAAACGCCTCGTGCCACTCCATGGCGTCCGCATCCGTTTCCGCCAGAAAGGCAGGGGGAAACCCGCCCCGGAACCAGAGCCGGTGGAGACTCTCGATGCCGGTTTCCACCAGCGAGAATCCGGAAACATCGACAAACTGGATCCGGCCCGCCAGCGATTCCGACACCCCTTTCACCACATCCCACGAGGCGCTGCCGAGCAACAGAAAACGGGTCGAGCGGTCGCGCCGGTCGCACAGCGGACGCAACAAGGTGAACAGTTCCGGCAGGCGTTGCACCTCGTCCAAAATAACCAAACCCTCGCACGGTTCCAGCACCGTCTGAGCGCTCCGGGTCAACGCATCCCGATCCGCAGGCAACTCAAGGTCAAACCGTGTTACCGGCTCCGGCCACTCCGCGGCCACTTGGTGGGAAAGCGTTGTCTTCCCAACCTGCCGGGCACCGAGCACGCCAACAACTGGCGATTTTTTCAATCGCCGGATAATGTCTCCGGTGATCGTACTTCTATTAATTTGTTGCATATTGTGCCCTCATGGGAACAATTTACTACAACGTCTTGCAGGGTCAATGAAATATTTTGGCTGTTTAAACGCTACATAGGCTGGCTCCCAGCCTAATGAAGGGACCACCTCGACGCCGTTCGACAACGAAAAGACAGGAACGAACGACTTGACATCCAACACTGCCTTTTCTGAATTATATCCATGCAATTCAACAACCTGGGTTTCCTGTTTGCATGGTTAATCTGCCGAACTGAAAGGCGACGGTCACTTCGGCAAACGATAGCGGGCGACGAGTTATGTTGCGCGCAACATAACTCGTCACCCGATTGGGGTCTCGAACCGTGGGCGGCGGCGGGGCCGCTCCCACGCTGTTTGAAGCAGCGCCTCTGCAATAGGGTTTCACCCCATTGCCCGGCACCCTTGGGGTCGTTATCGTGGGGAATAGAAACATACATAGCTTCCTGCACGACCATGATAAAAGCAGCACTTGATAATTTGCAGAATATCTTCAACCGCGCGTTCGACGGAATTTGCCGGGTGTGCGTAGTATTCACGGCGCTTGGCATGGCAGGGTTCTGTTTCGCCGCGGGAACCGAGCTTGATTCCGGCACCAATCAACCGCTGGAAGCCATCCAGGTGATCGATATCGTGATTGTCTCGTCCAATTACGTTACGCTCGGCACGAACACCATGTCACTGGAGGCGGCTACGAACGTAATCGCCCGCCACCGGGACACCGTCGACGTGATTGCCGTTCACGGGTCGATCGCCGGCAACACCCCGGCGAAGACAACGTCATCCACCGTGGCGGATATCGCACGCGCCGGTGTGCCGATGGTTTTCGTCGAGCAGGATGAGGGGTATGTCTGGCGGCGGGATTCGGCCGGCGCAAACGGGGTACGAACCGTCCATATCAGCACGGATCAATATGCCGCCCTGCGCCAGTTCTGGACCCGGGGAAAAGACGGCGCAAACCCTTCCTCCATGCCGGTTCTGCAGACAACGGTTGACGCGGATACCGCAACCGGATCGTTTGCGTTGCAACGCATCGAACTCGGGTTCTTTGGAAAACGTGTCTGGCTCATGCATGAGCAACGCGAACCGGACGACAAGTCCGGAACCATGGGTATCCGTCTCCAACGCGACTGGTAGCCGTGCCAGCCCGTAGGGTTATACCCCATAGCCGCTACCCGGCCCATCTTATAGGATATTGCTGTTGACCATTCAATATACCGAACAAGGAGTATGCACCAGGTTGGAGGATACGATGACCACGTGGAAAATTCGACTCATCACCGCGGCGGTGCTGGCCATTCTGGCCGCCATCTGGATCTTGCAGAACGGGGATTCCGTGCAGGTAAAATTCCTCTTTGCCAGGATCACCATGCCGCAGTCCGCGATGCTTTCGATCACCCTGCTGATTGGAACCGTGGTGGGCATTTTCCTGGCGCTTGGACTGTCGGGAAAATGGAACCTGAAAAAACCTAAATTATGAAATTTATTCACATATAACGGAGCCCTCTGTGGGGATAACGGGGAGGTATTTCATGCATCGTTTCATTTCCTATCGCATCATGGCAGTTTGGGTGGCAGGGGTCCTGGTTCTGGGCGTTTTACCGGCCGGTGCGGGTTTGTGCCCGGTTTGTGTTAAGAAGGTATTTATCAAAGCGGTCGGCCTGTGCATCAACTGCAAGGTGGGCGTCACGACCAGCAGCATGTTCAAGCTCTGCCCGTCATGTTCAACGGCACAAAACCAGTGCGAAGCCTGTCGCGCGGCCCTTTCGCCGGTCTCGCTCGTTGGACCATCCGAAGTAACCCCCGTCCTGCCGCCAGTTGTTCCGCCGGCAGACCCACCCGTCACCCCACCCGTCACCCCGCCGATCCTGCCGCCGGTCGTTCCGCCGGCAGACCCACCCGTCATCCCGCCGGACCTGCCGCCGCTCGTTCCGCTGGGAGACCTACCCGACACCCCGTCGGTCCTGCCGGTTTTTCCGCCGGTAGAACCTCCGTCTCCGGTGTCA
Source organism: Lentisphaerae bacterium RIFOXYC12_FULL_60_16 (assembly GCA_001803315.1). GTDB lineage: Bacteria > Verrucomicrobiota > Kiritimatiellia > UBA8416 > YA12-FULL-60-10 > YA12-FULL-60-10. The sequence continues at coordinate 16,969 of MHBQ01000185.1, read as the reverse complement.
AGGGTTGAACCGCCAGCCGTTCCCGCCGGCAAATGAGTGCGAACGAGTCCCCGCTGCGCGCCGAATTGTTCAGCGGCGAGCAGTTGCGTCGCCATGCCATTGGTCTGGCCGGACAACACCGCCTGGACCCGAAACGCGGTCCAAACCGCCTGTTACTGCGGCTGGCGGACAATGAACAGGTGCTCATCCGTGCCTATGAACTGGTGACCCGCGCAGAAGCCGAAGGCCGGCGCATCGCCCCGGCGGGTGAATGGCTCCTGGATAATTTCTACCTGATCGAAGAGCAAATCGGATTGACGCGGCTGCATCTGCCACGGACCTACAGCCGCGAATTGCCGCGGCTGGCGACGGGCCTGGCCGCGGGCTATCCCCGCGTCTATGACACCGCCCTGGAGTTGATCGCTCACACGGATGGCCGCGTGGATGCGGAAAACGTCGGCCATTTTGTCACCGCCTACCAAACGGTCACCTCCCTGACACTCGGAGAACTGTGGGCCGTACCGATCATGTTGCGCCTGGGGCTGATTGAGAATCTGCGGCGCGTATCGGTACACATTGCCCGGCGGCGACTCGATATGAATTTGGCCAACGGGTGGGCGAACCGCCTGTTGGCGGCGGCAGCGAAAGACCCCGTAACCGTGCTCAACGTGCTGGCGGAAATGGCCCGGTCGAACCCGCCCTTCAGCAACCCCTTTCTGGAGGAGTTCACGGGACGTCTGCAGGGGCAGGGCCCGGCGCTGGCAACCGTGGAAAGCTGGATCCATCATCGCCTCGCCGAACAGGGCTTGACCCGTGAACAATTGCAGCGGGCGGACAACCAGACCCAGGCGGCTGACCAGGTATCCATCGGTAACAGCATCGGCAGCCTGCGCTTCCTGAATACCATGGACTGGCGGATATTCGTGGAATCTATGAGCGCCGTCGAGCAGACGTTGCGCACCGATCCTGCCGGCGTGTATGCCGACATGGATTTTTTCACCCGCGACCGGTATCGCCATGCCGTGGAAGCGCTGGTCCGGCAATCCGGTGTCGCCGAGGAGGTGGTGGCCCGCGCCGCGGTCCAACTCGCATCGGAGGCGTCTGCTCGCGACGGCCCCCAGGCGCGCACGGCCCACATTGGCTACTACCTCATCGACAAGGGACTGCCCCGGCTGGAACAGGTCGTCCAGGTTCGCTGGTCGCTACGACGGTCATGCGCGCGGATGTTGCGCCGGTTCCCCGTTGGCGGTTATATCGGTTCCCTGTTGATCATCACGACGGCCACAGCCTGCCTGTTGCCGGGTCCATTCAGTCACCCGGGCCGACATGACTGGAGGGTCTGGTTGCTGATCTGCCTGGGCATCGTCGGCGCCTCGCAGGTGGCGGTTTCGCTGGTGAATCTGCTGGTCAATATCATGATCGGCCCGCGCCCGTTACCGCGCCTGGATTTCTCGAAGGGGATTCCGGCAACCGGACGGACCATGGTCGTCATCCCCACCCTGCTAACCAGCCCTCAGAGCGTTGGTGATCTGCTGGAAAGCCTCGAAGTCCGCTACATGGGGAACCGGGATCCGAACCTGTTTTTCGCCTTGCTCACCGACTTCGCGGATGCAGCCGGGCCGGAACAACCTGACGATGCGGCGCTGTTACAGATGGTGTATGCCGGCATCCAATCCTTGAATGCGCAGTACAGCCCGGAAGGCGTTACGGTATTCCATTGGCTCCATCGACCGCGCCTGTGGAACCCGCACGAACGCCTCTGGATGGGATATGAACGCAAACGGGGCAAACTGGAGCAATTCAACGCCCTGTTGCGCGGGGGGCCGGCCGACCCCTTCTCCACGATCGTCGGCGACCGGACGCTGTTCCCCTCGATTCGCTACGTCATCACGCTGGATACCGATACCGGGTTGCCGCGCGATGCCGCCCGCAAACTCATCGGCACCATGGCACACCCGTTAAACCGGCCGCAATTCGATCCGGCGACGGGCCGCGTGGTTGAAGGCTATGCGATTCTCCAGCCGCGCACCCCGATCAGCCTGCTTTCAGCCAACCGCTCCCGCTTCGCAAGGCTCAGCGCCGGTGACGCGGGAATCGACCCCTACACCCGGGAGGTTTCCGACGTTTACCAGGATTTGTTTGCCGAGGGGTCCTATGTCGGCAAAGGCATTTATGACGTGGATGCGTTCCGCCAGGCCACGGCCGGACGTTTCCCTGATAATCTCATCCTGAGCCATGACCTGGTGGAAAGCGGGTATGCCCGTTCGGCCCTGGTCACGGATGTGGAATTGCACGAGGATCACCCGGCCAGTTTCGCCGCCGACATGAGCCGTCGCCATCGATGGATCCGGGGCGACTGGCAGATTGCCGGCTGGCTCCTGCCGCGCGTGCTCGATCCCTCCGGCAAACGACAGCCGAATACGTTGACCCCGCTCAGCTGGTGGAAAATATTCGACAACCTGCGCCGCAGCGTGGTGCCACCCGCCCTGTTCCTGCTCGTGCTCGGCGGAGCCGCGACGGGGCCGTCACCGGCAGGATTTTGGACCGGTTATGTCCTGCTGCTATGCCTGCTGCCCGTGGCGCTGTCAACCCTCCTGGATGGGTTGCGAAAACCGCGTGACCGGGACTGGTCCATGCACCTGATCACCGTTATAAATTCGGCGGGACGCCAGTTGACGGAAACCTGCCTCGCCCTGTGCACCCTGCCGTATCGGGCCGTCATCCATCTGGACGCGATTATCGATTCCGGCGGGCGCATGTTGTTTACCCGGCGCGGGCTGATGCGCTGGCACACCCGGCGTTACGCTGCGCGTAACCACTGCACCAGCCTGGCCGATTTTGCCCGTGAAATGTGGGTCGCTCCGTTGTTTGCCACGACCGGCCTGGTGGGGCTTGCCCTGATGCATCCCGCCGAACTGGTCATCGGCGGGCCGGTGCTGCTGCTGTGGTGGGTGTCCCCCGCGGTCGGCTGGTGGATCAGCCGCCCCATCGAACCGGCGAAACCGGAACTGTCTGACGCACAGCGGACGTTCCTGCGCGGCTTGGCGCGCCGGACCTGGCGCTACTTCGAAGTCCTGGTCCATGCGGGCGAACATTGGCTGCCACCCGACAACGTCCAGGAAGGCATTGAATCCCTGATCGCGGCGCGAACTTCACCGACCAACATCGGCATGGCGTTGTTGGCGAATCTGGCGGCAAAGGATTTCGGCTACCTGTCCACCGGCCAGTTGCTGGATCGCACCGAGCATACCCTCGACACGATGGAACGACTCGAACGCTACCGGGGCCACCTCTACAACTGGTACGATACCCATACCCTCAAACCCCTGCGTCCGCTCTATGTGTCGAGCGTCGACAGCGGCAATCTCGTCGCGGCGCTGGCCACCCTGCGGGCCGGTCTGTTGGAATTGAAGCACCAGCCGGTTTTTTCGCCCCGCCTCGCAGACGGGCTCAGCGACACCCTGGACATGATGCGGTCATCCACCGCAGGCGACAAACTCCGCGCCCTATTGCAGGCGCCGGTGCCGTCCACACTCTCCGCCATGCCGGCGTGGCTGGATGAACTTGAACCGGCCATCGCCGCACTGCCGGTCAGCGCTGACGTGGAACAGGAGGCGTGGGCACACGCACTCACCCGGCAATGCCGCGCCGCACGGGAGGACCTGCAGCTTTTGGCGCCCGATCCCCGGACCTTCGACCGCCTGCCCACCCTGCAGGAGTTGGCCGCGGTTCCCGTGGCGGGTGAAGCCGCCGTCGCGCGTATCCAGCGGATCGATCAGCTCGCCCAACGGTGCGCCGGGCAGGCGGTGATGGATTTCACCTTCCTGTACGACACCTCCCGCGATTTGATGTCGATCGGCTACAATGTCACCGACCGTCGCCGCGATCCCGGATATTATGACCTGCTCGCCTCGGAAGCGCGGCTGGTGAGTTTCATCCTCATCGCCCAGGAACAATTGCCCGAGGATCATTGGTTCGCCCTGGGCCGGCAGTTGACCTCCCAGGCGGGCGCCATGGCCCTGCTGTCATGGAGTGGTTCGATGTTCGAATACCTGATGCCCCTGCTGGTGATGCCGACGTACGAACACACGCTGCTCGACGAGACCTACCGGGCGGTCGTGGCCCGCCAGATCGAATACGGGCGCCAGCGCGGCATACCCTGGGGTATTTCCGAATCGTGCTATGCCACCACCGATGCGCTCGGCGTTTACCAGTACCGGGCGTTCGGCGTACCGGGATTGGGCTTGAAGCGCGGACTCGCCGACGACCTGGTTGTTGCGCCGTATGCGTCGGCCCTGGCGTTGATGGTCGCCCCCCGGGCGGCCTGCGAGAATCTCCAGGCGCTGGCGGCCATCGGCTACCACGGCACCTACGGGTTATATGAAGCGATCGATTTCACCCCCGCACGCATGCCGCGCGGCACGCGCAGCGTGCCCCTCTGCAGCTTCATGGCGCATCACCAGGGCATGAGCCTGCTGGCGCTCGACTATCTGTTGCAAAACCAGCCCATGCAACGCCGGTTCCTTTCCGATCCGGCCTTCAAAGTGTCGTCGCTGCTGCTGTGCGAGCGGGTTCCCAGGATCACCTCCCCGTTGCAGCCGCACGCGGCGGAAGTCAGCGCCGCACGCCGGCCGCCGGCGGATGTGCCGGCCACCATGCGGATCTTTTCCTCGCCGCACACCCCGATTCCCGAGGTCCACCTCCTGTCCAACGGCCGTTATCATGTCATGGCCACCCAGGCAGGCGGCGGATACAGCCATTGGAAGGATCTGGCCGTCACCCGCTGGCGCGAAGACGCAACCGGTGACGGGTATGGTTCCTTCTGCTATCTGCGCGACACCGCCACCGGCACGCTCTGGTCGGCGGCCTATCAGCCGACCCGGCAGCCATCGAAGCAATACGAGGCGATCTTCATCCAGGGCCGCGCCGAATATCGACGCCGGGACAACGATATCGACACGCACACGGAAATCGCGGTGTCACCGGAAGATGACGTCGAAGTCCGTCGCATCACGCTCACCAATCGCGCGACGCGGTCCCGCACCATCGAGTTGACCAGCTACGCGGAAGTCGTCATCGCGCCGAGGAACGACGACCTCGCCCACCCGGCCTTCAGCAAGCTCTTCGTTCAAACCGAAATCCTCCGGGACGCCCAGGCCATCCTGTGCATGCGCCGCCCGCGCACACCGGAA
>MHBQ01000185.1:0-11792 GCA_001803315.1 Lentisphaerae bacterium RIFOXYC12_FULL_60_16 | reverse complement strand
GCACCGTGGATGTTCCACCTGATGACCACGCAAGGCACATCCGCAGGCGCGATGTCCTACGAGACGGACCGGACGGCCTTCATCGGACGCTGCCGGTCCCTTGCCAATCCCGCCGCTTTCGATAAACCCGGATTGCTCTCCAACACGGAGGGAGCCGTACTGGATCCGATTGTCGCGATCCGTTGCGGCGTGGTCATCCAATCGGACACCGCCGCCAACGTGCACATCATCACCGGTATGGCCGAAACCCGCGCGGCAGCGCTGGCGTTGATCGACAAGTACCGTGACCCCCATTTCGCGGCACGGGCATTCGACATGGCCTGGGCCCACAGCCAGCTCGTCCTGCGCCAGTTGCAGATCACCGAGGCAGAAGCCCAGGTCTATGCGCAGTTGGCCGGGTCAATGCTTCACGCGAATCCCCTGCACCGTGCCGGGACCGGCATCCTTACCCGCAACCGGATGGGCCAAACCGGTTTATGGGCATTCGGAATATCGGGCGACCTGCCGATTCTCCTGATGCGCATCGCCGATGTCCATCGTGTCGAACTCGTCAAGCAGGTGTTGCAGGCCCATGCTTACTGGCGCGAGAAGGGATTGGTATCCGACCTGGTCATTCTCAACGAGGACTTTTCCGGGTATCGCCAGGTGTTGCAGGACCAGATCCTGGAATTGATCGCCGCGGGCCCGGAACAGGACCGGATGGATGTGCCCGGCGGGATATTCCTGAGGCGAAGTGAACAGTTGTCGGAAGAAGACCGGGTCCTCCTGCAAACGGTCGCGCGCGTGATCCTCACCGACAGCGCCGAGACCCTGGCCGAGCAGGTTGAACGACGGGCGCCGATCACCCGCAAGGTCCCGCCCTTTGTACCGACGCGGTCGTTACTGCCGGCAACCCGCGTGACGCCCCCCCCGCGCGAACGCACCTTCTTCAACGGTCTGGGCGGGTTCACACCGGACGGACGCGAGTATGTGATCTCGCTTGAACCCGGACAAAACACGCCGGCACCCTGGTCGAACGTGCTGGCCAACGCCTTTATCGGCACCGTGATCACGGAAAGCGGAAGCGCCTATACCTGGGTGGACAACGCCCATGAATTCCGGCTCACACCCTGGCACAACGATCCCGTGTCGGATCCGAGCGGCGAGGCGTTTTACCTTCGGGATGAGGAAACGGGACAGTTCTGGTCGCCGACGCCACTGCCCGCACGCGGAATCGGTTCCTATGTCTGCCGGCACGGATTCGGCTACAGCGTGTTCGAACACGAACAAATGGGAATCGAATCGGAACTCTGGACGTATGTCGCGGTGGACGCGCCGGTAAAGCTGGTGGTGGTGAAGGTTCGCAACCACTCCGGCCGGCCCCGGCGCCTGTCGGTCACCGGGTACTGGGAATGGGTCCTCGGCCAGTGGCGGCACAAGAACCTCATGCACGTGGTGACCGCGATGGATCCGGCCACGGGCGCCCTGCTGGCCTACAACCTGTACAACCGCGAGTTTGCCGGTAAAACCGCTTTCGTCAATGTCAACGAGCCGGCGCGGACCTTCACCGCCAACCGCACGGAGTTTTTAGGACGTAATGGCACGCTGGCCGCTCCTGCCGCCATGGGGCAATCGCAACTGTCCGGCCAGACGGGCGCAAGCCTTGACCCCTGTGCGGCAATGCAGGTCTCCTTCGACCTGCCGGACGGCCAGGAACGCGAATGGGTCTTCGTGCTGGGCGCCGGCAATGACACCGAGGAAGCCCATCGGCTGATCCGGCGATTCAACAGCCCGGCCAGCGCACGGATGGCCCTGGAGAACGTCTGGGAATTCTGGAAACGAACCCTGGGTGTGGTCTATGCCGAAACCCCGGACCCCGCCCTGAACCTGCTGGTCAACGGCTGGCTGGAGTACCAGACCCTGGCCGGTCGCTACTGGGGCCGCAGCGGATATTACCAGTCCGGAGGCGCGTACGGGTTCCGCGATCAGCTCCAGGATACCGTGGCGCTGATCCATGCCGCCCCCTGGACAACCCGCGAACATTTGTTGCGCAGCGCCGGCCGGCAATTCCGCGAAGGCGACGTTCAACACTGGTGGCATCCCCCCACCGGACGGGGCGTCCGGACGCATTGTTCCGACGATTACCTGTGGCTCCCCTATGCGACCTGCCGGTATGTGACGGTGACCGGCGACACCGGCATACTCGACGAGTCGATCCCGTTCCTTGAAGGCCGCACCGTCAATCCCGACGAGGAATCGTACTATGATCTGCCGCAGCGTTCGGGGGAATCCGGAACCCTCTACGAGCACGCCAAGCGGGCCATCCAGCGCGGCTTGAACTATGGCGAGCACGGCCTGCCGTTGATCGGCAGCGGCGACTGGAACGACGGCATGAACCGCATCGGTGAACAAGGCCGGGGCGAAAGCGTGTGGCTGGCGTTCTTCCTCTATCACGTGCTGCAGCACTTCGTGACGCTGGCGCAACACCGGGGGGATGCCGCATTCGCCGAATACTGTACGGACCAGGCCTCGCAGTTGCAACAGAACATCGAACAGCATGCGTGGGACGGCGCCTGGTACCGGCGCGCCTACTTCGACAACGGCACGCCGCTCGGGTCGGCCACGAACACCGAATGCCAGATCGATTCCATTGTCCAGAGCTGGGCGGTGCTGTCGGGCGCGGCCAATCCGGCCCGGGCACGCCAGGCCATGGAGGGCGTGAGCCAGCGACTGGTTCAACGCGACCAGCGGTTAATCCAGCTCCTCGATCCGCCCTTCGACCAATCCCCGCTCGATCCCGGCTATATCAAAGGCTATGCACCGGGGGTGCGCGAAAACGGCGGCCAGTACACCCACGCCGCAATCTGGACGGTCATGGCGTTCATGGAGCAGGGCGACACCGAACAGGCCTGGGAATTATTCACCCTGATCAACCCGATCCGCCACGCGACGGACATGACCGGCGTCAACCGCTACCGGGTCGAACCGTATGTCATGGCCGCCGACATCTACGCCGTCGATCCGCATGTCGGACAGGGCGGCTGGACCTGGTACACGGGTTCCGCGGGTTGGATGTACCGCCTGATCGTCGAGACGTTACTGGGCGTGCAACTCGAAGCCGACCAACTGCGGGTGAACCCGCGTTTACCCCGCGCCTGGAATTCGGTCAAACTCCACTACCGCTACCGCGACACCTTCTACCACATTACCGCCCAACGGGCCGGAACGGAACACGATTCGCCGGTCCACCTCCTGGTCGACGGCAGGGAACAACCCGACGCCGTGATCCATCTCGTCGACGACCGTCAGGAACATACCGTGGAAGTCACGGTCCAATGACGAAATGCCCCCTGCCCCGCAGGGCAGGGTAATACCCCATGGCACGCAACCGGGTCCAGAGGGTATGATCACGATCGTATCGTACACACCAACAATCAACGTACGGGGGTCACACTGCAACCTGCACCACCATTTTTAAATGACACGACAGTCCCGGCCTCCAACGCCGGACAGGCCGCACCGGACATCGATCCGGCATCTCCATCACCGGTCGCCGCCACCCTGCCGCCTGCTGGCAGCATCATTCGGCAAGAGCAGCTGGCCCGTGCAATCAAAGCCTTTATTTTCACCGTCATCATCCATAACGGGCGTGCCGTATGCACCATTCATTATCCCGGGGTGTTTCAAGTCACCGGCTATAGCGATGCGGAATATGCCGCACAACCCCTGCTTTGGTTCAGCATGATTCTTCCCGAGGATCGGCCCCTGATCCTGCGGCAGATCACGCAATTGCTGCGGGGCGAGACGCCTTCGCCGACCAAGCATCGAATCAAACACAAAGACGGCTCCATCCGCTGGTTAAAGAACACGTCCATTCCCGTGTTTAATCCGCAGGGGACATTGATAGCGTATGACGGCATGATCGCGGATATTTCGTCAACCGAGTTTGCCGGGGTAAAACAGGAACATCAGATTGCCGAACTGACGTCCGCGCTTACCCGGGTCCAGACGACGCAGCGCCTCCTGCCCATCTGCTGTTCCTGCAAGAAAATACGGGACGATCAGGGGTATTGGCAGCAGATCGAACCGTACCTGGAACAACATTATCCGGACATGGCGTTCACCCACGGACTCTGTCCGGACTGTGCCCGCCAACTCTATCCGCAATATTTCGTGGACACACCCGAGACAATCCTGGTCAACCAACTCGTGGACGGCATCCAGGAGGTGACCGGTGCTCTCAGCGATAACGCCGTCGAAGCCGTTTGCACCACCAACCACCAATCGTTGATCACCGCCACCGAACGCCGGAAAGCGTCCCCATGAAGACCCAGATACTCGGAATGGATCAAACGCCGCCGAACATCCTGATCGTGGATGATATGCCGGCCAACCTTCAGTTACTCACGGAACTGCTCAAGCAAAGCGGGTACCGGGTACAACCCGTGTCATCCGGCGAACAGGCGATCCTGGCGGCTCAGACGGAGCAACCCGACATGATCCTGCTCGACATCAACATGCCGGGAATGAACGGCTACGAGGTGTGTAAACAACTGAAGTCAGATGCCGCGTTGAATGCGATTCCCGTCCTTTTCATCAGCGCGCTGGGCGAGACCCTGGACAAGATCAAGGCCTTCGCCGTGGGCGGGGTGGACTACATCATGAAGCCATTTCACTTCGCCGAAGTGAAGGCACGGGTGCAGACACACTTGACGCTTCACCGGCTTCAATGTGAGCGGGAACAACAGAACCGCCTGCTCCAGGACAACTATGATCAACTCAAGATCCTGGAGGATCTGCGTGACAACCTGACACACATGATCGTTCACGACATGCGGTCCCCGCTCATGGCCATTATCTTGAGCCTGGAGCTTTACACACGACAAACCTCCAGGAAGCTGACGGAAGCAGCGATCAAGCCGATTGAGACGGCCACCATGGCCGCCCATCGACTGATTGCAATGGTCAACTCACTGCTCGACATCTGCCGGATGGAGTCCGGGAACATGCCGCTCCATCCCGAGGCATGCGATTTGACCGGTTTGGCCAGCGAAGTCATCCAATCCCTGCAGCACCTGAAGCCTGATTGCCGGCTGGAATTGACACAACCGGGTCCTGCCATGGTTCCGTGCGACCGCGAACTGATACGGCGCGTAATTACCAATATCGGCGCAAATGCCGTAAAATACGTGCCCGACAACGGGCGCGTACAATTCAATATCCAGAACACGGATGCCGGGGTAACGGTGCAGATCATCGACAATGGCCCCGGCATCCCCCGGGAATACCATACCAGGATCTTTGAGAAGTTCGGGCAGGTGGCAGTCCATCAACAGCTGAAAATGTATTCGACCGGTCTTGGCCTGACGTTCTGCAAACTGGCCGTCGAAGCGCATGGCGGCACGATTGGCCTGGAAAGTGAAGTCGGCAAGGGAAGCACCTTCTGGTTCACCCTGCCCCGCACGTAGGGTTGGGGCAAATGCATCAAATTTATGGCCAAACCAATCACATTCAGCAAAAACGGGATTCGGTTGACGAGAGCGGGCGACGAGAACGGATAACGAGTAGGAAATTCCCGAATCGTCGACCGCTCTCGTCGCCCACTCTCGTGTTCCGATCCCCATCATTATTGAAAGTTTAGATGCGTTCGCCCCGCCGGTACGGGTTTTACCCCATGGCGAACACGGGTCCCCGTGACTAGGATTATGGGGTCATGAAGCCGTGTTCGTCACAATCCGGCGCACCCAGGCAGAACCCCGGTGAATACGAGACCGATACAGACGGGGCGCTGGCGGCTTCAGAACTGCGTTACCGGCGGTTGTTCGAGGCGGCAAAAGACGGAATCCTCATCCTCAACGCCGAGTCCGGAATGGTCGTGGATGTCAACCCTTTCCTGATCGATCTACTGGGCTATTCGCGCACGGAGTTTCTCGGCAAGAAGGTGTGGGAACTTGGGGTCTTCAAGAACCTCGCCGCCAACGAGGCCAAATTCCTGGAATTGCAGGCCAGGGAGTATGTCCGTTACGAGGATCTGCCGCTGGAAACGATTGACGGACGATTGATCGCGGTTGAATTCGTGAGCAATGTCTACCACGAAAATAATCTGCGGGTTATCCAGTGCAATATCCGGAACATCACGGAACGTAAACGGGCCGATGTCTATTGGGAAATGGGCCGGGAAGTTCTGGAAACACTGAACGGGCCGGAGGAATGGAAGGATGCCATTCGCCACGTCCTCGACATCTTTAAATCGCGGACGGGATTCGAGGCGAACACGGCTTTTATCGCGAAACCGTTCACCCGCAGCGAACTGGCGCACAAAATACATGAGACGCTTGATCTCCGGAAGGATCCCGCATGAACATCCTGCTGATCTATCCCGAATTCCCGGATACGTTCTGGAGCTTCAAGCACGCGTTGAACTTCGTCGGTAAACGTTCCGCGCTGCCGCCGCTGGGACTGCTGACGGTCGCGGCCATGCTCCCGCCGGATTGGCCCCGGCGCCTCGTCGACACGAACGTGCACGGCATCACCGACCAGGACCTTGCCTGGGCGGACTGCGCATTCATCAGCGCCATGGTCGTCCAGCGCGAATCGGCGAAACAGATCATCGACCAATGCAGGACGGCGGGAGTCCGGGTCGTTGCCGGCGGCCCGCTATTCAACAGCGAATGGGAATCCTTCGGGGCCGTGGATCATTTTGTCCTGAACGAGGCGGAACTGACACTCCCTCCTTTTCTCGATGACCTGCGGCACGACCGTCCCCAACGGATCTATGCAACCGACCAGTTCGCGGATTTACGGCATACCCCCATTCCCCAATGGGATCTGCTGGAACTCAAACGGTATGTCAGCATGAATATCCAATTTTCGCGCGGGTGCCCGTTTAATTGCGATTTCTGCAACGTCACCACCCTGCTCGGCCACCGGGTACGCACCAAGACCGCGGAACAGATCGTCGCTGAACTCGATCCGCTGTATGCCCTCGGATGGCGCGGCAACGTCTTTTTCGTGGACGACAACTTCATCGGCAACAAACCGTATGTTAAAAACGAGTTGCTGCCGGCGCTGATCCGATGGCGAAAGAACAAGACGGGAAACGCGTTCTTCACCGAAGCTTCCATCAACCTGGCCGACGATGCACCCCTGATGGATCAAATGGTCGAGGCAGGATTCACCAAGGTCTTCATCGGCATCGAAACCCCGGACGAACACAGCCTGGCAGAATGCAGCAAGGTCCAGAACGGAAACCGGAACCTGGTGGAAGACGTGAAACGCATCCAACGGGCCGGTCTTCAGGTCCAGGGCGGATTCATTGTCGGTTTTGATCATGACCAGCCTTCGATCTTCCAGCGCCAGATTGACTTCATCCAGAAGAGCGGAATTGTTACCGCCATGGTCGGCTTGTTGCAGGCCCCCGCCGGGACACGGCTTTACGAGCGCATGAAGCAGGAGGGCCGTTTATGCGCCCAATCATCGGGCGATAACGTGGACGGCACCACGAATATCATCCCGGCCATGAACCTGGATGCCCTGAAGGAAGGATACCGGCACATCCTGGAACACATCTACTCCCCGGAACATTACTACCGCCGCCTGCGGACCTTTCTGCGTGAGTTCCGTCCGCCGCGAACACGACCGCATATCCAGTGCTCGGACCTTCTGGCCCTCTTTCGTTCGTTTTACCATATCGGGATAGTGGGCCGGGAACGCTTCCACTTCTGGGCCCTGCTGGCGTGGACCCAGGTCCGGCGTCCCCGACTTATCCCGGAAGCCGTCACGCTGGCCATCTACGGCTATCACTTCCGCAAGATCTGCCAACGGCACGTGGTGTGACCGGTGGGGTTATACCCCATGGCGACAAGGGCGACGTGACCGTACGCTGATCGGGACGGATTAAGGAATGTTGGATTCATCAAGCGAGGACACACCATGAACCGAAATATGGCATACGCACTGGCATTCGTGACCCTATCCACCGCCTGCTTCGCAGTCGACATGCCCGTACCGGCGGGGAATACCGACGATCTCATTGAATCGTCATTCCGCAACACCTATGTCTACCGTACCTTTCTCACCGTTGATTCAATCAAGGTCAAGGCCAACGACGGGGTGGTGACCTTGCGTGGGACCGTCGTCAACGAATGCCATAAGATCCTGGCGCATGAGACCGCTTCGAACCTGGCAGGCGTGACCCGCGTGAACAGCCAACTGTCAATCAAGGCCGCCGCGGCGGACAACACCACGGACACGTGGATCGCCACCAAAATCAACCTTACGCTCCTGTTTCATCGCAACGTCAATGCCGGCAAGACCCTGGTCGATGTGAAAGCGGGGGTCGTGACCCTCAAAGGCGAAGCCGCAAACGCAGCCCAGAAGGACCTGACGACGGAATATGCCAAGGATATCGACGGTGTCGTAAAGGTCATCAACGAGATGACGATAGCCTCCGACCCGGAATCGGACACCCGCACAGCGGACGAGATCATGGACGATGCGTCGGTCACCGCACAGGTCAAGACCGCCTTGTCGACCCACCGCTCAACCAGCGCAATACCGGCCAGGGTCATCAGCCGGAACGGCGAGGTTACTTTGACCGGCATGGCCGGGAACGAGGCCGAAAAGGCGCTGGTTGCCCGGCTGGTCGCCGACATCCGGGGCGTCAGCACGGTGATCAATCAAATGACCATTCAATCGACGCCAACCCGGTAACGTACGCCGCCGCAGGCGACCGCCATATCCGTGAACAACGAGATGACGGTTATGGCGGGTATTGACCTTCGCTTTCGGTTACGCTATACTCCATTTTTGGCATTATCAACCGTATATCGCGGTGACTGGTGAGACGTTCTCGACACTATGCTACGGGGTGTAAGTTGCTTCCCCGTTCAGGTACGAAGGGGTGAATTCGTGCAGATGCGGGCATTGATTGTTGCGGCCTGCTTGACGGGGCTGGGCGGCATCGCGACCAGTATCGGTGCAACCATTTACGTCGCGCCGGGTGGAAGTGACGCCAACAATGGCTCGGATTGGGAGCTGGCCAAGGCGACGATCGCGGGTGGTGTCGCCGCCGCTGGTGCGGGCGGCACCGTGATCGTCAGCAACGGCGTCTACTATCCCACCACCGCGATATCACTCGCCGCCGCTGGCATGACGGTTCAGGGCTACAGCGGAAACGCCGCTGACGTGATCGTAGACGGCAGCAATACCGTCCGCTGTTTCGGGATTTCGGCCGCCGATTGCACCGTGCGGGATCTGACCATGACGCACGGCAAGGACATGGGCGACAATCACGGGGGTGGCCTGGCGGTTTTTGCCGGTGGCGCCGGGGCGATCGCCCGGAACTGCCGTTTCGTGGCGAACACGAACGGAAATGTCGGCGCTGGCCGGTTCGACGTGCTTGGTACGTTGGATAGCTGCGTGGTCATCAGCAACAAGGGCAACCTCTCGGCTGGTTTTTACTGCAACAGCAGCGCCATCTTCACGAATTGCGCCTTCAGCTGGAACGTCGGGGGTGGCTCGTCTATTTACGGCGCCCAGGGGCGACAGACCGTCCATGGATGCACTTTTTCCAGTAATTCGGCGACCAGTTCAGGTGGTGCGATCTACAGCGCAACCACCGCCACGGTGGTTGACTGTACGTTTGTCGCCAACTCGAGCGTTGCCGGCGGCGCCGTGTTTGGAACCATGGGCGCTCATGTCACGGGGTGTACCTTCCGTAACAACAGCGCCTCGACCAGCGGCGGAGGCGCCATCCGGCTCAACGGCGGCCCCTCAACAATCACCCGTTCCGGATTCACGAACAACTCCGTCGGCAGCAGCCATGGCGGAGCCATCTATTTGAACGCAGGCAACTATACGGTCGCCATCGACGAGTGTTCCTTCTCCGGAAACGCCTCGGCAACCGCTTCGTCCGGCGGCGCCGTTTACAGCGGCGCATCCGTCGCGCTCACGAAATGCAGGATCGTGGGGAACGAGGCTGGCAGCGGCGGCGGCGCCTTTTTCACCGGTGGTCATTTCTCGTCCATGGTGGATTGCACGATCATCAGTAACCGGGCGGGACCGCCCCCGAGCACCACCGGCAACGGGGCCGGGATTTTTGTGGGGACTTCCGCCACGGTCATGGTGGAACGCGTCACGTTGGGCTACAACGTCAGCAGTTACCGCGGTGGCGGCGCCTATGTCTCCGGCGGCCGTCTGCTGCTTCGGAGTTGCCTGCTTGCCGGTAATGCGAACACCAGCATCACGAGCTATGGTGGGGCCGGTTACATCGCCTCGGGCTCCATGTTCATCGAAAGCAGCACCATCGCGCGAAACACGAATTCGACGGCTGGCGGCACGGGGGGGTTCTACACGGCTGGCGGCGCCACGGCCCTGACCAACAGCATCGTCTATTTCAACGCGCCGCTGGACTATGCGGGGGCCGGTCCCCGAACCTGGGCCTATTCCTGCGCACCGGGAATCGCCGGCGCCGGAACCATTACGGACGACCCGTTGTTTGTGAACCTGGGGAACGGCTGCGGAACTAATCTTGTGAACGCGAACTTCAATCTGACAGCCCTTTCCCCCTGCAAGAACCATGGAATCGATCTGGCCTGGATGGCGTCGGCGCTGGACTTGGATAATAAGCCCAGACTCAGCGACAAGGTTGACATGGGCGCATACGAGTTGTATCTCCTGCCCGGCACCGTATTTCTTATGCTATAATGCCTGCCACCGGCTCGTCGTGCGTGTTGAAGCTGCCCGCCGCATGGCACGCCAAAGCCCAGCCGTCCAATCACGGGATCTTCATGCAGGTTTCGCTAGAACACCCCAGGGCCGGGATATTTCACCCGGCCCTGCACCAGAACATTCCGAGTCATCACCACGGCATTTCACCGCCGGCGTCAGGAGCTACAGGATCCGGCACAACGACGGGGCTCGGAGCAGGCCCACCGCCACCGGACCCGGTATTATCCGATACGACCGGCTGACTTTCGCCATCATCATTACGATCATTCGTATTATTAATACTACTCGATGTATCCTTCACCACTGGCGCAACCCCTCGGGCATTCTTGTTTCCGTCATTGTTTTCAATGATGGCTATCGTGGTCCCGATGACGATCACTTCACCCAGGAGCACCTTGCCGGTTCGTCCCGGCACATTGGCCCACGCCTTGTAGTTCAACCACGACAGGGAACCCCCTTCACGGAAAGGACTTCCCCAGCGTGACGGCCGGAACATGGCCGTGAGGTCCGACCAGGTGCTGAACTCCTTCGACACCCCGACAACGGCGCCTCCGTTATTGGCGCCGACAAAGACTCCACCCGCCCCACTTCCGGCTGTGCCCGCCTGCGCCAGCAGCATCCCCTTCTCGAATTCCATCGCGTCGGCGCCATGCCACACTGGTGACGAAAGGCCGCCACGGGGTGAATCGATGTGGAAAGAATCCATCAATGCATCCGCCTTCGCACCGGCAGGTTCGCCGGCCATCGTTACACATATACTGGCGCCCAGGACCAGCAAACTTGATCCCGCCACCTTTACTCGCGTTGACATGTTCATACGTAGCTCCCTCTTCTGTTAGAACCAGACTTCTCCATCTACCCCTGCATCATTTGTCACAACCATGACGGGCGGTTGTGTCCCGCTTGGTCCGGTTGATTGCAACACTTCACCAATTTCAGCACGTAACACCGGGTCACGGGTTGTCTCCGCCAGGTTGGCCAGCACCATCCGGACCCTTGGCGCCTGCTGCCGGGCAAGCGCCTGCACGGCGGAACAACGCACCGCTGACGGAATGGTCGGATTGACGGCCGCACGGATCAGC
>MHBQ01000184.1:35647-77751 GCA_001803315.1 Lentisphaerae bacterium RIFOXYC12_FULL_60_16 | reverse complement strand
ATAGGCAGCCGGATAATGGTACCCCATATCCACCCGGACACCCGTATCCGGCGTCCCATTCGTCCAGGTCGTATCGTCGGCGAGGTTCCAGGATGCGGCGGAGTTGGTGCCTGCACCGCGGGCGGGACTGCCGTCCGCGAGGTAATATCCGCGTTCGAACAGCGGATCGGCGCTGATGTTGCCGTTGGCCGTGCCGCCGTTACCGGTGTTCGAGTAGCGCAGGTTGATCGTGCCGGACACATCCCTGCCATTACCCCAGATCACCGAATTGGTGATGTTCAGGGTGCCGGCGGAACGATACACGCCTTCGCCGTTGTTGTTGGCTATCGTTGAATTCAACAGGGTGGTCGAACCGCTCACGACATAAACCCCGCCGCCCCAACCCCCACCCCTGGCATTCCCAGCCACCAGGCAGTTCTTCAGTAGTGCCGTTCCCAGTGCGGCAATGCCACCACCACCCGTCGGCGATGCAACATAGGAGTTCTCCGTCCGATTATTAAGGATCCTGCAATCGACCAGCGTGATGGTACTGGCGGCATCCGAGTAAATACCGCCACCCAGTGACCCATAACTTCCGTTTTTTTGAGCCAGGTTCCCCTGGATCAGACACTGGTTCAGGGTCATAACGCTGGAGACCAGTGAGAGTCCGCCACCACGGCCTGTTGTATTGCCGCCGGACGGATATATCGTGTTCCGGGTGATCCGACAGTCGGTGAACACCATGCCGGAACTGCCGGCAACATATACCCCGCCACCATAGGCGGATGACGCCGTATAGGATCCGCCGGTAATGATCACCTGCTCCAGGGTACCGGCGGTGACCTGTTGGATGAAAAGGATGCGGTGATTGACACCGGCGTTGGCGCGGGTCAGAACCGTCGGCCAGCGCCGGGGATTGTCCGGCCCCGGCAGAACCGCACTGTTGGTCGCCGCATAACCGCCGCGGACCGTAACCGTTGCATTTGATGCCCACACCAATTGGTTCGTCAGCAGAAAGGTATGCCCGGCCAGACAGATCGTATCGCCGTCGGCTGCTTCGTCGAATGCCCGCTGGATATTTGTATAGGCCGTTTCCCAACTGGCACCGGTTAAATCATTCCCGTTGGTGGCGACATACCAGGATCGCGGCTCACCATGTGCCGGCGAGATCATTGCCGGAAGCATGAAGCAAGTAGACAGAAGGACAAGTTGATGGAATTTCATAATGATCCAGAAGGCAATTGCATCCCTCTAATAGACAGTATTTTTACATCGTAAGGGGGTGTTTTTCAATCGCCGAACGTTGTCTTACTGTGCTATTTTATTGTTCATGAATACCCAGGCGTTGGTTCGTAAATTCTATTGGTGCTTTTTCTTCCGCTGCGGATCGGAGCGTGTGGAGGAGACGCACCAGCATGAACACCACACGCTGGTGGTGTTCACGGAAGGGAAATATTACGGGAGGGCCGGTGGAAAATCATTCGAGGCCGGCGCCGGCGACATTGTCCTGTACCGGGCAGGCGAAAAATACCGGGAATCCAATGATCCCGGGGATCCCCCGGCGTTTTATGTCATCCAGTTCCACAGCGATGAGGATTTTTCATTTGTCAGGCGGCCGATGCGGGACCGGGAAGGACGGGTGCGCACGCTCTGCCAGTGGCTGAACGAGCAGTGGTGGTGGGCGACCGAGGCGGATGATGCCTACAAGCATGGTATATTGGGCGCGATCATCGCGGAGTTGCTGCACATCAAATGGGCGTCGGTTGACCCGTTTGTCGATGCGGTCCAGCGTTACCTGGTTGCACACATGGCGGAACCGGTCACGACCGCTTCACTGGCCCGGCATTTCAGGATGAGCCGAAGCTATTTCTGCCGCCGTTTCCGTACCGAGGCACATATTGCGCCAATGGCCGAATTGCAGAAGCTTCGACTGTTCCAGGCCCGGTCTTTCCTCCAAACCACCGATATGCCCGTCAAACAAATCGCCCGCAAGGTCGGCTTCTCGGATACCGCCGCGCTGACACACCTGTTCCGCCGGGTGATGAATACCACGCCGACGGGTATTCGAAAAGGAGCCGGCAGAAGCCGTGAGGAAAACATCCGGTTGCGTGAACACGGCCAGATCGAAGGCTGAACCGGGGGAATCGAAACGGCTTTGCCGATTATTGACCTGCCTGCGGTTCCTGATATCTTGCGGAAAAACAGGAATTACCCGGGCACAGGAATCCAACCATGCATCCACGATTATTGATGACCGCACAGCCGATCACCGGGCTTCGATCACGAAATGATGTCCTCGCGTCCATACAGGGAGGGCATACAAAAACCCTCTGGGATTGTATGCTTAAAGCTGCCGGTGATGCTCGCGTACAACCCCCTTACACACCACGCACGCCCCTGCCCGAACGTACCTCCGGACAGGCGAACGCCGGCAATGCCGACTTTCACATTGTTCATGCCGCCGGCACCCGTATCCAACAGGCGGCCCTAATCACCCTGTTGACCGGCGAACAACGGTTCAAGGATGATGCCCTGGTCCAATTGGAGTGCCTGTTCGATGACCACCAGTGGCCGGACTGGTGCGACCGGTCCCATCCTCGCCCCACCGACTTGAGAACCGGTCAGTTCATGCGCGCGCTCGGACTCGCTTATGACTGGATGTATACGGCCTTGAGCGAGACCCAGCGGAAATGGTTCGTCGAGAACCTGGACCACCGCGCCATCCAGCCATACCTCCAAGCGCTCGACCAAAAGGCATGGTGGGCATTTTCCAAAGAACCCAACAACTGGATGACCTGCATCGTGGGCGGTGCCGGCATGGCCGGCATGGCACTGGGCAAGGACCATCCCGACAGCCAGCGACTGGTTGAAGAAGCCGTCCCTCGCATGCTGCAATATCTGGACACCCTCGGACCGGAGGGCGAATTCAACGAATGCATCGGCTATTCCAGCGCCATGCGTTTTCCCATCGAATTCTTCAACGTTCACCGTTACTGGCAGGGCGGCGGCGAGAACCTGCTGGCTTCCAAACTCTTCCGGGCCTTCTGTGACTGGTACATCCACTTCATGATTCCACCCGGCCGACAAGTTCCATTTGGTGATACCCATCACAACCGGGAACCCTATGCGGCCATGTTCGCAACCATGGCCGCGGCCACCCGGGAACCCCGTTACCAGTGGTTTTACGAACAATACCGTGACCAGGGCGATCGTTCCGATTTATGCGAGGAACTGCTCAACTACGACCCCACAGTTCCATCCGGCACGCCCGAAGGCCAGATGCCCGGGGGTCGGGGTTTTCATGCGCACGGGGCCTGCTGGTCAAGTCGTACCGATTGGAATCCGCTTTCAACGGCCTGTGTCGTAGTCGGCAAGGGCGGGCATGGTTCGGAAATGCACGGACATCATGATGCCGGCACCTTGTGCATCGATGGATTCGGTAAAACCCTGATCACCGAACCGGGCCCCCCCCTGCCAGTCTATCCCCCCGACTTCTTCGGCCCGGAACGGTATGCGTATTATCACGCCTCCTGCATCGGGCATAATGTCCCCATGTTCGGGGGGCGTGAAATGCGCTCGGGCCAGCATTATGCAGCCCGCATTCTCGACATGCAGTTCAAGGACGACGCCGGCGCCGTCTGGATGGTCGACACCACCGCTTTATACGGCGGCATCCGGCGGGTCCGCCGTGGAGTCATTCACCTGCTCCCGGGAATCATTGCGGTTCTCGATGCCTGTGATCTGAAAACCGACGAGGAAACCTCCATCCGATGGCATCCGGCGGGTCCGGTGAAATTGGACCGGTCCGGACGTTTCATCCTTGAACAGGATGGGGTTCACCTGGAGGGTTATTGCCGTTCCCTGAACCAGACCCGGATCCGTCTCCGGATGCGCCACCATGAACTCCGGCCACCCTTCAACCTCGACCGGTTGGGGAATCCGCTGATCCAGGTGAACGAACCCTATCTTGACGTCACCTTAAACACGCAGACCGTTCGCCTGGTATCATTGTTCAGCGTGTCCGGGCGGGGAATTGAACCTGCACCGTGGCGAAAGGATCCTTCCGGCTGGCGCCTGATGACCCCCACCGGAGGGGTCCGCGTCACCGCCGATGATTGCAGGATGACGGTATCGGATGATCATCATGCCCTGTCACTGGACCTTGATGCCGGAACCTGCGAGATAAAACCGGAGCGGTAAGCGCCCGCATGTCCCCGATCCCGGCTACCGGGCCAGTGTCTGTTTGCTGCGGGTCTTTTGCAAGGGGTTGTCCGGCAGACGCCGATTCAGGAAATCCAGCGACAACTCAACGCACTCCTTCGCCTCGTCCGGGGTGGATGTCCCCACGGTGACCATGTCCTGGTCACGGATGGTGTTCCACACGAAAGCCAGCCCCACCGGCGGCAACAGGCGGCCCGCCGCCATGGGTTTGATGGTCATGACCGGTTTCTTAGCTTCCTTGATGATGCGCATCACCCAGTCCACT
Organism: Lentisphaerae bacterium RIFOXYC12_FULL_60_16; assembly: GCA_001803315.1. GTDB lineage: Bacteria > Verrucomicrobiota > Kiritimatiellia > UBA8416 > YA12-FULL-60-10 > YA12-FULL-60-10. The sequence goes on along the minus strand of MHBQ01000184.1, from coordinate 73,286 downwards.
TCCACGTGCATGAGAAACCCGGCGGCGTTGTAGATCTGAATGTAGGTTTCCACATCCGCGCCGCTCTTGTCGGCCACCACCGGGGTTTCCGGCATGTGGGAAGAGAGCCCGGGCACCATGCCGCGTTCCCGGATCATCTTGGTGTAACGATCCAATCCGCGGAACTGGCCGGTCATCAGGTCAATGATCTTGTCCGTCACACACTGGTGCGGGAAACAGAACGTGGCGCCAAGCCGCCGACACTCGTCGAACACCCGTTCCGGCTCGGATTCCGCCGGCCCGCCCGGCAGGATATTGAAGTGCGGGGTTGCGATCAGGCGCATTTCCAAACCTGTCTTGTCCTGCGCCATCCGGATCGCCTCATGCAGCAACGGGACCGGCATGCCCATCACCGCATTGACACCATGGTTCAGGAACACTTGAAGGATGGCTGCAATCCGGTCACGCGTCTGGTAATCCTTGATGAAGCGGTCCTTTGCCTGGCTGGTATGGGAATATCCCAGCATCCAGTTGGTCCCGGCAATCATGCGTGAAATGGAAACGCCCCCCACCACGGTCATAGGAAAATTCGACATCATTCCCCTCCGGTCAAAGGCTTAACCCGGCACTCGCCGATGCGCTCCGACTATTTCCGCTTGGCAATCAGCAGATCGAGGTCTTCCTTCAACGATTGGAGGTCCTCCTCGTGTTCCACTTCGTCCGAGATGATCTGCAACACCATGTTGTAGGTCACGGGATCCGTGGACTGGGTGATGCCCAGCAGTTTCTTGTAGGTGGTGATGGCGCACTGTTCGCCCTTGATATTCTGGTCCAGCAGGATGCCGACATAAGGATCTGCCGGGGCGTCATAGCCGCAATTGGTGTTCTTGAGCCACGCATCCGGGCTGAGCAACGGGGTTCCGCCCAACTGGATGATCCGCAGGCACACCATGTCCGCATGGCGTAGTTCATCCGCTGCATGCTGGACCAATTCCGCCATCACGGCATCCTTCATGGGGCCCTTGGCCACCTTGGCTCCCAACCAGTACTGGTAATAGGCCAGCCATTCATCGGCAAATGCACAATTGAGCAGTTTCACCAGCTTGTTGACATCCATGCCGACAATCTCACGACCCTTGGTACCCATGATGTTCCTCCTTGTTGAGCAACTCATCGCACCATGCCAAACCCCCTATTGGAAGGCAATACTGATTCCCGCTGTGCCGCCGGTTCCGGCATTGACACCCCCCTTTAATCCCGCTAGCTTGTGCGGGTATCGTGCATCCGTGGTGATACCGGCGCGTGGTGCTGCCGGACCCGAATGCGGGTGTACACACAATAAAATACGGGTGATCGACAGTGATTCAAGTCAAGGTTAAGAAGGGCGAAACAGTGGAAAAGGCGCTCAAGCGCCTGAAAAAGATTCTGGATAAAGAAGGCATGATGAAGCAGGTTCGGGCGAACCGCTACTTCGAGAAGCCCAGCGAAAAGCGGCGGAAAAAAGCCGCCCGGGCACGGGCACGGGCTCGTAGTCTTTAATTGATCATCCGGAATCCCTTTCGCCCCCTCATCCGGCACCCGTCACCCCGAGCTGTTTGCTTCCGGGTAAGCCGTGGCTTTATGTGGCGTTAGTTTTTTGGAGATTGTGGCCGGATGACCCTTCAATTCGCACTCTCGACACGATGGAATGCGTTCCGTCACCATGACGGCGCCGCCCTGGTTGCCGAAATTGCGAGTTTGGGATTTACCGCCGTTGAGTTGGGGTACGACCTGCGGATGGAACTGGTGCCCGGCATTCTGGATGCCGTGCGCGCCGGCCACATCAATGTGGGAAGTGTTCACAATTACTGCCCGGTTCCTGTCGGCATTCCCAATGGGCACCCTGAACTCTTTTCCCTGGCCAGCCGGAGTTCCCGGGAACGGCGCAGCGCCGTCACCTACACCATCCGCACCGTCGAGTTTGCACATAGTGTGAAAGCCTGCGTGATGGTGGTCCATGCAGGCCGCGTCGACATGCCGAATCTGACCGCCGAGCTGGTGGACCTGTATGCGCGCGGAATGCGCAACCATCCACGTTATGAGAAGACCCGCATGAAATTGCTGCTCCAGCGCGAAAAACGCGTGGGGCCGCATCTCGACGCGCTCAGTCGTTCCATCGAGGAACTGCTCCCCTCCTTTGAGTCGGCCCAAGTCCGACTGGCGTTCGAAAATCTCCCCTCCTGGGAAGCCATTCCAACCGAAACGGAAATGGAAATCCTGTGCGAGCGCTTTGGACGCCAGCAACTGGGATACTGGCATGATACCGGTCACGGCCAGGTACGGGAAAATCTCGGACTGATCGGACACCAGCACTGGTTCCGGAAACTCAACCCGCTCCTGGCCGGCATGCACCTGCATGACGTCATGCCGCCTGCCGACGATCACCTGATGCCGCCTTACGGAACCATGGACTTCACCTGGTTCCGCGATTACATTCCCCCCGCCATCCCGCTGGTATTCGAACCGATACCCGACACACCGGCTGAACGGGTCCGGAACGCCTTCCATTTTATAAGTAAACTCTGGCAAACCAACCCAACGATACAAGGAGACACACCATGAAAGCATTGATCACCGGCATCACCGGCCAGGACGGTTCCTACCTCGCGGATTTCCTGCTCGACCAGGGATACCAGGTCTACGGGATGGTGCGCCGCGCCAGCACGGAGAACTTCGACCGGATCGCCCACATCAAGAACCGCATTACCCTGGTCCAGGCCGACCTGCTGGACGAGTTGTCCCTGATGGGAATGCTGGAGCAGGTCCGCCCGGATGAAATCTACAACCTGGCAGCCATGTCGTTCGTACCGACTTCCTGGAGCCAGCCGATCCTGACCGGCGAGTTCACCGGCATCGGCGTCGTCCGCATGCTGGAAGCCGTGCGCCGGGTCTGCCCCAAGTCGCGTTTTTACCAGGCATCCAGCAGCGAAATGTTCGGCAAGGTGCGGGAGGTTCCGCAAACCGAACTTACCCCCTTCTACCCGCGCAGCCCCTATGGCGTTTCCAAGGTGTATGGCCACTACATCACGGTCAATTACCGGGAGAGCTATAACTTGTTCGCCGTTTCCGGCATCCTGTTCAATCACGAAAGCCCGCGCCGCGGCAGGGAATTTGTAACCCGCAAGGTCACCGACGGCGTGGCGCGCATCAAGCTCGGGCTTGCCCGGTCCATCAGCATGGGCAACATCGACTCCCAGCGGGACTGGGGTTTCGCCGGCGACTACGTGCAGGCCATGTGGCGGATGCTCCAGCAGAAGACACCCGACGATTTCGTCATTGCGACCGGCAAGGCCCATTCCGTGCGCGAACTGCTCCGGGTGGCCTTTGAGCGCGTCGACCTGGACTGGAAGGATTACGTGGTGGTGGATCCCAAGCTGATCCGGCCGGCCGAAGTCGATCAATTGCTCGGCGACAGCTCCAAGGCGCGACGGGTGCTCAAATGGAAACCCTCCGTAACCTTCGAGCAACTGGTCCACATGATGGTCGAGGCGGACATGGAACGGGTCCGGCAGGAAATCGCCCAGGGGGCCCTGCCCGATATCCGTCCCGCAACCCGGTCCGCGGGCCGCAAGGGCAAAACCTCAAAATAATCCAGCGGCCGGCGGCGTTTCACCGGCCCGGACGACAACCACCATGCGTATATTGATCACCGGCGCAGCGGGATTCGTGGGGCGGCATCTGATCCGCGAACTGGCGGAACACGGGCATCAGCCCGTCGCCCTGGATATGCGCTTTCCCTTCCCCGCCGAATCCGCCTGGCGGCAGGTGACCGCCGACATCATGGATCCGTCCGCGATCAGCCGTATCCTGGCGGAACACCAGGTCGAGGCGGTGGCACATCTGGCCGCCATATCCTTTGTACCCGACGGAAACGCGGATCCGGCACACCTGTATGCCATCAACATCCAGGGCACCCTGAACCTGCTGGAAACCGTCCGCCGGCACCGGGCCGGATGCCGCCTGCTGTTCGTTTCCACCGCGCACGTTTATGGTAATCCCGAAACAACCGGACCGCTGAACGAAACCGCCCCCCTGTGTCCGGTAACCCCCTATGCCATCTCCAAGGCCTGCGCCGATCATATCGCGCAATCCTATGCACGCGAGTACCGCCTGCCCATCCTGGTGGCACGCCCCAACAACCACACCGGTCCCGGACAGGACACCCGATTCTCGATCCCGGCCTTCGCGCACCAAGTCCGCACCGCTGCCGGTGCAATACCCCATCCCCCGCTGCGGGTCGGCAACCTGGACAGTACCCGCGACTTCTGCGATGTGCGCGACGTGGTAGGCGCCTACCGCCTTTTGATCGAACAGGGGCAACCCGGCCAGGCCTACAACATCGCATCCGGTCGACCGATCGCCATGCGCGATATTCTCGGACACTTCTGCACCCTGGCAGGCATTCCACCGGCCTTCGAAACCGATCCCGCCCGCTTCAGGCCGACGGACCGGTCCCCCCTTCTGGACACCCGCCGGATACGGGAACAGACGGGATGGGCGCCCCGGATACCCCTCGAACAGACCCTGCAGGACGTCTGGAATTCACCATGAAAAAACGATTGATCACCGTCGCACAAATCCTGTTCGGACTGGCCCTGATCGCCTGGCTTTTTTACAATCTGCACCAGCGCGGAGACCTCTACAAGCTGAAGGCGGCCTTTGGCACCTCCCTCTCAAACCCCGGATGGATCGCCGGGGCACTGGTGGCCATGCTACTCTGCCTGATCATCTGTTCCGGGCGGTGGTATCTCCTCCTGCGCTCCCAGGGGATTCTCCTGGAATATCGCCGCGTCCTGATGCTCTACTTTATCGGGCACTTCTTCAACTCGTTCATGCCTGGCGCCACCAGCGGTGATGTGTTGAAAGCCTATTATGTCACGCGCCACACGCCGGGCCGGCGGACCGAGGCCGTCTCCACGGTGTTCATCGACCGGATCATCGGCCTGATCGCCCTGGTGGGATTGACCGTCGTGATCATGATCGTACGGATCCGGTTCTTCCTTCAATTCCCGGAGACCCGCCTGGCCCTGGCATTCAATGCCATCCTCTTTGCGGGGACCGTCACCGGCATCCTGGTCGTGTTCAACCAGCGGTTGTTCGAACGGTTGTCCGTGTTCCGGATCCTGGAACAGAAGGCCGGCGTGGCAGAGGCCATCCGGCGCATTTACCAGGCATTCCGGGTGGCGTTCCGCACCCCCGGCGTCCTGTTCCAAACCACCGTCCTCTCCCTGATGAACCACCTCTGCTTCATCGGGGTCAGCTGGTGCATCGGACGATCCCTCGAACTATCCCCTTCCTTCCTTGGCTATCTCACCGTGTTCCCGGTGATCAACGCGGTCTCGTCCATCCCCGTCACGCCGGGCGGATTGGGCACCCGGGAAACCATGGCGGTTTTCATGCTCGGAACGCTCGGCGTCAACGCCGCACATGCCATATCACTCTCCCTGCTGTTGTATGCCATCACCCTGATCATGAGCCTGGTAGGCGGACTGGTTTACATCGCATACTCGATCATCGAAGGCCGTATCATCCCTCCCGGCAACCCACCTGCCAATCCCTGATCCGGACCCGCTTTTTTTAACCAGACGATGCATTGACAATTTGACACCAACCGCCGTATGGTTGGACCATGACCATCCAGAAAACCATTCGGAAGAAGGTCGTGCGAAAGCAGCCGACTTCGACTCGGGATGTTCGCAACACCCAGGCCCTTTCCAGTACCATGCCCATTCCCGTTCAGGAACTGTACGATGAAGTAGCCTCCCGGCATGAATGCAACATCCGGATGGAAATCCCCAATCATCCGCCCAGGCTTATCCGTCTCGACAAGGAACCGCTCACCCTGGGCCGCGACAGCGGATGCGACATCATCCTGAACATCACCAACGTATCCCGCCAGCATGCCCGGATCCTGTGCAACGAAGAGGAATACCAGATCGAGGATCTCGACAGCACCAACGGAACCTTCGTGAACAACGTACGCATCCGGCGCTGCGTCCTGCGTGATCAGGACCAGATCCGCATCGGCGAAGCGCGCCTCCTCTTTCAGAAACGGCGGGTCCGGCAATAGCCATGAGCTCAAAAAATACCATCCTGGTCACATTCTGGGGAACCCGGGGTTCCATTCCGACGCCGGGCTCCAATACCGAGAAATACGGCGGCAATACCTCCTGCATATCGGTCAGCCAGGGGGAGACCATGGTCATCCTGGATGCGGGAACCGGCCTGCGCAACCTCGGCCTTGAACTGGTCCGCCAGTCCGCACGCGGCAGCCACAAGATAAACCTCCACCTGCTCCTGAGCCACACCCACTGGGACCACATCCAGGGGCTCCCGTTCTTCGCGCCGGCCTACCGGGCAGGCACCCACCTGACCGTCTATGGAAGCCGCAAGAAGGGCAATTTCCTGGAATCCATCCTCCGCGGCCAGATGGACCTGAACTATTTTCCCATCGAACTGAATGAGCTGGCAGCCGACATCTCCATCCGTGAAATCGGCGAACACCAGTCACTGACGCTGGGCCGCATGAAGGTCACCTGGGAGGAACAGGTCGCCCATCCCGGCGGCAGCCTCCGATATTGCATGGTCGTCGGACGGAAACGCATCGTGTATGCCAGCGACGTGGAACTTGACTGCATTTTCCCGCCACGGGGTGACAAGACCCGCCACAACCGCACCCTGATCGATCAGTACCGCACCATGATCCACGGGGCCGACCTGCTGATTGCCGACGGCCAGTACACGGAGGCGGATTACCCCAACAAGGTCGGATTCGGGCACTCATCAATCGAACTGGTCGCCCGTCTTGCCTATGAGGAAAAAGTCAAACAGGTGGCCATTTTCCACCATGAGCCCCAGTATTCAGACACCACGCTGGACCGGATCTGGGCCGATTTAAGCCCCCGCTATTCCCTCGCATCTCCCTCCATGAACCTGTTCTGGGCCCGTGAAGGCATGACCGTCGCCATCTGATGCCCCGGCATCCCACATCCGTGCATCCCGTCCATCGCGTTCTCCTGCTTTTGATCCTGCTGACCGGCGGGATCGTCTTCCGGTCACCCCTTCAGGCCCAGGAACCTGAACCGGTCTGGACCGCCTTTGACCTGGAAACCACGGGGTTGCGCACCCGCGAGGCCCGCATCGTGGAAATCGGGGCGGTACGGTTCACCCGGTCCGCAATCCTGGCCACCACCAACTGGCTGGTCAACCCCGGGATACCCATCCCCCCGGAGGCCACCCGGATCCACGGCATCCGTGACACCGATGTCAGCCTGTCCCCATCCTTCGCCGGCGTCTATCCACACTTCACCAATTTCACCGGGACCACGCGCCTCATCGCATACAATGCCCGTTACGACAAGGCCATCCTGAATGCAGAAATTGAACGCGCCGGTCTTGCCGGCCAGCCGGTCCCCGTCGACGATGCCCTGGTCCTGGCCCGCCGCCAGCTGAAGGGACTGCCCCGATACACCTTGGAAACCGTTGCACGCCATCTCAAGCTGGACACCGTCACCTATCACCGGGCACAGGGTGACGCCTTCCAGACCGCCCGCATCGTGCAATGCCTGTCGACCAATCAGGCGCCGGATTCATCCGGCTCAATCACCGAACGACCGTAACGGCAGACGCCGCGCCGGGTACCCTTGATGAATTCCACGAAATCATGCGCCGGGCCCGAGGGAAAACGGCGTTCCAGTTCCGGAACGGCAGCACGCCCGCTCAATCCCTCCCGATAATATGCCTTGAAGACCCTGCGCACCTCCCGGCGTTCGTCTGCGGACATCCCGGCCCGCCGCATGCCGATAACGTTCAGGCCGATCACCCGGTTCGACGTCACGTGCGGCGTCACGCAGAAGGGCGGAACATCCTGGGTTGCCACCGTGTTCGCCGCCACCAGCGCCAGCCGCCCGATCCGGGTGAACTGATGGGCCCCACTGTTACCGCTCATGATCGCACGATCCCCCACCTGCACATAGCCGGCCAATAGCACACCACTGACGAGCATGACCTTCTCACCCAACTGCACGTTGTGCGCCAGATGGGCGCCTGCCATCAGCATGCATCCGGGCCCTACCACCGTAACACTCCCCGCCTTGGACCCACGGTGTATGGTCACATGTTCCCGGATCCAGCACGCATCCCCGATCTCAACAAAGGAATCGGCGTTCTCGAATCCCAGGTCCTGCGGCTCATCCGCAATGACCGCGCCGGCATGGATGCGCACCCCCCGCCCGATCCGGGCAAATCCATGAATCGTCACCCCGGGACCAATCCGGCATCCATCCCCGATCCGGGCCCCGCGCGCAATATACGTAAAGGGTCCAACCGACACATCCGCGCCCAGTTCCACACCCGGGTCGATCACCGCCGTTGCATGAATGTCCGCCATACCCACCCCTCCCCGGTCAACCGTCAAACGACACCAATCCGCTCTCACGAAGACTCAAATAACCATTCGGCCGATCCGGCGCCGGACGTCCGACAATCACATGGTCCAGCACCCGGATCGACAACAATCGTCCGGCATCCACCAGCTGCCGGGTCACCGACAAATCCTCCGCCGACGGGGTGGCATCCCCGCTGGGGTGGTTGTGCGCCACCACCACCGAAGCGGCGGAATCCCGGATCGCCTCCCGGAACACCTCGCGCGGATGCACCAGGCTCGCATCCAGCAACCCCACCGACACCTCCTGGGGCAGGCGTTTGAGCCGTGATTTGGCATCCAGGTGCAGCACCCAGAACCGTTCCTGTTCCAATCCCAGCGCCAGGGGGTTGACCACCCCCAGGACATCCGCGGGCGTCCGGATGGGGATACCAACCGTCCCCTGCTCCTGCGCCATCCGCCGCCCGATCTCAAGCGCCGAAGCCAGCACCTGGGCCTTCACCCGGCCCAAGCCCCGGACCGACTGGCACAATTCGGAAATACTGGCCGATGCCAGGGCGGACAACGAACCATATTTCTGCAACAATCCGCGTGACAATTCCACCACATTCCGCCCCTGCACACCGGATCGGAGCAGGATCGCCAGCAGGACGTCGTCCGAAACCTGCCGGACCCCCATACGCTCCATCATCTCACGAGGGCGCAGGCATTCCGGCATTTCCTTTACCCGGTTTGATTCGGTTCCGCTTGCGGATGCATCCTTCTCCGTCATGATCATGCACCTTCCTTCCAGAGGGGGGTCGGTCCCTGCTGCCGCCAGCGGGCCATCACCTCCCGGCCAATGGTCTCCACCGGAGCATCGCCCCCCACCGCGATCCAATCCACCCGTGCCTGGTGCCGGAACCAGGTGCGTTGACGGCGGGCCAATTGCCAGGTCCGCCGGACCGTCTGCTCGATGGCTTCAGCCTGCGAAAGCTCACCGCGCAAACAGGCCATGGCCTCTGCATACCCAATCGCACCACCGGCGGTTCCGGAAAAGGCGGGATACTCCCTGATCAGGTGGGCACATTCATCGATCAAGCCGTCACGGTACATCTGTTCCGCCCTCCGGCGTATCCGCTCCTTGAGCTGGTCGGAAGGCATGTCCAGTCCCACCATGAGCGGGCTGACCGTGCCGGGCGTCCACCCGGTTTCCCGGGATCCCGCTTCCGGGCAATCCAAACGTTCCAACGCACCCATCAGCCGGCGGGGGTTGCCGGGATCCGGCATGGAATCCAGGATTTGCGGGGCCCGTTCACGCAACGCTTCGCGTAAGCCTTCCGTTCCGGACGCATCGAAAATGGACTGCCAATGGGCCCGGATGGCAGGATCGATCACAACCCCCCGGGCCAATCCATGGGTCAGGCTCTTGACATACAACCCGCTGCCACCCGTCACGATGCAGGGCTTGCGGTTTTCTGATAAATAACGAATCACCCGGAGCGCCTCATCCCGGAAGGCTCCTGCATTATACGGTTGATCAGGCGCCACCAGGTCCAGCCCATAGTAAACAACCGAACCGCGGGTATCCGGAGCCGGTTTGGCCGTGCCACGATCCATGCCCCGGTACACCTGCATGGAATCGGCCGACAGGATTGCCGCACCCATTTGTTCCGCCAACCACTGTGCCACGGCCGATTTCCCAACCGCCGTGGGACCGACCAGGAACCACGCAAACAGCGGCTCCTGCAGATCCGGACTCATGGCTGATTGCCCGCCACCGCCGGTTCCGGCTCCCGGACAACGGCTTCTCCGGACAGTTTTCGCCCGCTATATTGGGAAAGCAGGTACAGAAACACGCCGACACAAATGGCGGAATCCGCAATGTTGAAAGCGGGAAAATCGTGTTCACCCCAGTAGAAATAGAGGAAATCCACGACATATCCCAACCGGACGCGGTCCACCAGGTTGCCGACGATGCCACCCACCAGCAGCACCTGGATCATACGATGGGACGGCCGGTCTTCCAGCAAATGCCGGTGGCCAAACAACAACAGGATCAGCATGCCGATCGACAGCACAATCAGCAAGGCTCCCATTCCCTGCAGGATACCCCAGGCAGCACCGGTGTTTTGCACGTAACGGATATCGAAAAAACCGGGAATGACCGAGAACCCGTCCCCCAGGGCAAAACGGGAATGAACCCAGTGCTTGGTAGCCTGATCCAGGGTTATCAAAGCCAACGCCGCGTACAACACCACTGTCATGATACCGACTCCCGGTGGCAGAACCTGCGCCATGGCGCTTATGCGAACCGATCAAGCCCGGGGAAGCTTATTGAGACGGCTAGCGGTGGGCCGGCCGGAACTTCATACGCTTACGTTCTGTTTCAGACTGGCAACCGATGCACATCTGGACAAACGGCAGGGCCTTCAACCGCGGAAACTCAATCATACAGCCACACCCGTCGCATATCCCGTAGGTTCCGGAATCCACCTTCCGAAGCGACTCTTCAATCAGAAATAATGCATCATTCTCGGAACTGGCCAACGAAAGGGCAAATTGCCGGTCAAACGCATCGGTCCCGTCCTCCTCGGACACGCCGGCATCATCACGGGTAAGGGAATCCCCCTTCAACTTGTTGATCTGCCGGGCCACGTCCTCACGCAGGGCCATCAACATGTCGCGGAACATCTTTTTCTCACGATCCGAAAGCTTGTGTGCCGTACGCTTGGTTTTCCCGCCGGATGGGGGAATGACCGCAATGGGGCGCACGGCAAGAACCGTCTCCTTTGCCTGGACGGATTTACGCCCGGAAATGATCATCCGGACAGGTTTCTTGGTTTTTGAGGGGGAGACCGTCTTGTTAGGATTCAAACGCGCTGCTGCCCGAGGCGATTTTGCAACTGATTTTTTGGAAACAACCGGTTTTAAAACCTTCCGGCTTTTGACCTTGGAATGGACAACCGCACGGGTTTTAGCACCCGTGACCTTTTGCCGCCTGCTTGTCTTTGCTTTTACCATAGCCACTCCACGTTTTGCGTGTTTCCGTCCGTGAGCGCGGAACCCTATCACGCGACTCTTGCCACGTCAACTGTTGCGCACGAGAAATCCGCGAAACAAAATTTCATGAAACACCCGAACCTACCCATGCACCCCTTGACGATACTGTCGATTAATAAACCGGGCGCGAGAAACGTTCATTCGTTGTATGCCTGTTTGCCTTGCGTTTTCCAGGGGCTGTATTCTATTGTTGGGGCCGTACCGGTTTAACCCGTGAAAGGTTGAAATCATGAATCAACGGATTGGATTGTGTATCCTCAGCCTCGTGTTCCTGGTTTCCCCTGCCGTCCTGGCACTCCAGGCCGGCCCCCAGAAGAGCGGTAACGAGCTGGCCTTGAACTACATGGAAGCTGGAGACCGGGAAAAACCGGCCATTGCCAAGGAAGCCATCGGACGTGTCATGCTGTTCCGCTACCTGCGCATCGTCACCAAGGAGGAAACCACCACCAACGGATTCCCCTGCGTCGTGGTACAGGCCACCGAACCCAGCTCCGACATGTATATCACGTTCAAGGTGGTTAAAAAGGTCTCGCTCGACCTGATCCGGACCATCGCCGAGGGTGAAGCGGTTGCCATCAGCGGCCGGATTCATACCATCAACAAGGATACCCAGACCATTTTCGTCGAGCCGGTGATCGTACGTTACAAGGACAAGCTGGCACCCAAACTCGGCAAGGAACTTATGGAAGAGGTGGATCCCAACGCCATCAAGGTCCCGAAGTGAACCGGCTTGCAGATTCATTCAAGGAGATACCATGAAACAAACCTTCACGTTGTCGTTGATAACGGCTTTGATGTGGCTGGCAGCGATGGCTCCCGCACAATCCATCTTCCCGGGGGATGGATCGGATACCCCCGGCTTCGTCCCGCCACCCCAGCAGCCCAAGATGCCGCCACCGCCCCCCCGCAGCGCTTCTTCCGCGGAAACATTCATTCCCTTCCCGGGGCCACCCGTGGTCCCGCAGTCCCGCAGCGAAGCCAAGAAGCCGCCACGTCCCCCCGTGATGTTCACCAAACTCAAGACCGATCACCTGCTGGACTGGGCGGCAACCCCCAACGACCTCAACAACCTGATGAAAAAAATGAAGTCCATGGTCAGCGTGGACTATGTCATGGAAATCAAGACCCTGGGAGAAGTGGACCCCAATCCGGAAAGCAATCCCATCCTGTTCCGGTCCGGCCATTACCGTTTCGAATTTTCCCAGGGCGAACGTGAGAAACTGCGCAAATACATGATGGACGGCGGCATGCTCGTGCTGAATACCGGCCTGGGATCCCAGCCGTTCTACGATTCCGCCGTCAAGGAACTGGCACTGATCTTCCCTGAAGTCCATCTCCAGCGCCTGAGTTCGGATCATCCGATCTTTCATTCCTACTATGACATGGACAGGGTCCGTTACCGCCCGGGCGTGTATAAGTCCGGTTTCAAGGGCAATGAACCCTGGTTCGACGGGATCACCATCAACTGCCGCACCATGGCCGTGATATCGCGCTGGTGCATGGCCGTCGGCTGGGAAGAAAACGAGAACGACGACTACCAGGCCTATGAATCCGAGGATGCCCACAAGATCGGGGCCAACCTGTTCGCCTATTCCACCGCCCAGCGCGCCTGGGCCAAGCAGTCCGCCGGCGCCATGAAGTTCGTCGACAGCGATGACCGGTCCACCGACCGTATGAGCATGGTCCAGGTGATCTACGACGGCGAATGGAAAACCCGCCATGTCGGGTTGTCGGTCCTGTTGCAGAGCTTCAACGCAAAAACCGATGTGCCGGTCAAGTTCGGCCTCAAGGAAATGCGCCTGTCGGACCCGGCCATTTTTGATGCCCCCCTCCTCTATATAACCGGCCACGAGAATTTCCGGTTGCGGCGCGACGAGGCAACCACCCTGCGTGAATACCTGCTGAACGGCGGGTTCCTGTTTGCCGAGGCATGTTGCGGACGCAAGGGGTTCGATTTGGCGTTCAAGAACCAGATGCAGCAGATCCTGCCGGAATACCCATTCGTCAAGGTTGGATCCACGGCCGGCCTGCTGAACCTACCCAACCCCATCAAGCAGGTCACGGTCACCCCGGCCCTCGCCGCCCACCTGGGGACCGCCACCCCTGCCCCCCTACTTGAAGCCATCGAGATCGACGGCCATGTGGCCGTGATTTACAGCCCGTTCGGACTGGCCGGCGGGTGGGAAATGTCACAAAACCCCTACGCGCACGGCTTGGATGATTCCAGCGCCATCCAGTTGGGCCAGAACATCCTGATGTACGCCGTAACGCAATAACACCGGATCAACGGCTTCCAGGAAACCGGTGGTCACCGGCAAAGTTTTTGATACAGTTTGGAATTGATGAAACCTGCATACATGATCCTTGCCTGCCTGCTGGCCTTGCCGGCGGTTCCCCGTGCAACCGGACAGATCGCAACCGTGCCTGCACTGGACGAGAAACCGCTCTGGGAACTCTGGCAATTCCACCTGGCCAGTTCAAACCTGCATGATGCCGTTGCCGAACGGTGCGCGGAAATGGCCAAATCAACCCACCTGTACCCCCTGACCCTGGTGGCAGAAGGTTTGGGCGCCTGGCATCTGCTCAAGGCCGAAAAACAGGACGAAGCCGTCAAACTGCTCGACAAGCTGGCGGCCCAACCCGCCTCGGGACCTTCGCTTCCGGTCGCCGCCGCCAATCTGGGCAAAGGCTGGCTCACCCGGATCGACCGGGAACGTGTACGGGCGGCGCTCCAGGCGCATTACCGCCAGGAGGTCCAATACCCCGACAACCTGGAACCGTTGCAGAAATTGCCGGCCGAGGTGCGGCCTCCGGCCCGCGACCGCTACAACAAGCTCTGGTCCTACCGGATCGTCAACTTCAAGAAACTCCGGGGCTTCCAGAACCAGAAATACGAACTTTCCAGCAACACCCTCGGCGCCCGGTCCGACCTCAAGACCGAACTCGCCAGGCCGTATGGCGATGCCATACGCCTCAAGCCGGTCCGCATCATGTCCGCCACGCCGGGAAGGGAAACCATCACCTTCGAACGAACCGTCGGGGACAAGACCGAAACCGTACACCTTTCCGTGGGCAGCAAGATCGACGACATTGAATTCGCCTACCTGGGACCACGCCTGCTGATCCTGGGCGACGGCAGCCACTGGATGATCATGCCCAGACCACGGTAACGGGGATAAACAATCGATGGCGGACGGCATTGCAAATTTCCTGACACCGGGTGAACTGCACAAGCTCGGACGGCTGACCCTCCTGTCGCGGTATGTCGTCGAAGGCAACCTGGCCGGTGCCCACAAAAGCCCCCAGAAGGGATCCAGCTCGGAATTCGCCGACCACCGCGCCTATTTCCCGGGCGACGACCCCAAGCACATCGACTGGAAAGTGCTGGGCCGGACCGACCGGTATTTCATCCGCCGCTACGAGGATGAAACCAACCTCCGCGTCTACCTGATCGTGGACCGGAGCGGCTCGATGGGATATGGCAGCGAAAAGACCACCAAGTACGATTATGCCTGCCGGCTCGCCGCGGCCATCGGATACGTCGTCGTAAAGGCCCGCGACTCCGTCGGCCTCTTCCTGCATTCGGACAAGATCGACGTCCGTATGGACGGCGGCAATTCGTTTCTGCACCTCAACAACCTGCTCAAGCGGGTGCAGTCAACGCCCTGCGGATCACAAACCGATCTGCCCAAGGTCATGCACCAGGTCGCCGAGGACATCCGTAAACGGGCCCTGGTGGTGGTCATTTCCGACCTGTTCGGCACCCCGGAGGAAGTCGCCCTTGCCTTCGCGCATTTCCGCAAGCTCCGCCACGATGTGATTGTCTTCCATGTACTGGACCCCATGGAAATCGACCTCGGCTTCAGGAAAGGCGCCCAGTTCGTGGACATGGAAACCCAGGAAACCATCAATGTCGACCCCCGCTCGCTGGCCCCCAGTTACCAGCGGGTATTTGCTGAATTCCTTGAACAATACCGCAACGCGTGCGCATCCATGAACGTCGATTACCGCATGGTCCGGACCGACCAACCGGTGGACACCTTCGTGCGGGCCTACCTGGAGGAACGAAGGCGGTTATCGCGGTAATGGCAACCGGAACCGGACCCTTTTAAACCATGTTTTCCTTTCTGAGCCCAATCTTCCTGTGGGCCGCCTCGGCGGCGGCGGTTCCGCTGGTCCTGCACCTGATGCAGCGGCGCCGCACCGTGCGCATCCCATTCAGCACCATCCGCTTTCTCAAGCTGGCGGAAAAGCGATCCTCGAGCCGCATCCGAATGGAGAATTTCCTGCTCTGGCTGGTCCGGACCCTGCTGATGCTCCTGCTGGCACTGGGTTTCGCCATGCCGATGCTGCGCACCCGCGCATTCGGTGATTTCCTCGGCAAGTCCAGCCGCGATGTGGGACTGGTGATCGATGCCTCCTACAGCATGGACTATGCGCTCGGGAACCAGGACAGCGTCTGGGAACGGGTTCGACAGTCGGCAACCGCCATCATCGAGGGATTGGAAGACGGCGACCGGCTCTGCATCTTCCTCGCCACGGATGACGTCAAGCCGGTCATTGAACAACTCAGTCCCGAACGGGAATTTGCCCTCGCCCAGGTCAAGGCCCTTGATACCGTCCCCACCTCCTCGCAGCTGGCGCCCGCCATCATGGCCGCGTGGGAATCCCTCCGGCAGGGAGACCGCAAGGAACGGGAAATCCATGTGATAACCGATGGCCAGGCCCTGCCCTGGAACTCCTTCCAGCAATCGGACACCAACCGGGTGACCGCCGACGCAGCCCCGGCCACCACCAATGCCGCCGATCCGACCGCGCGGGCATCGACCCGCATGGATGCCTGGCAACCGGAAAAAATCGACCCCAAGGCGACTTTCTTCATAACCTGCCTGGGCGTTCCAAACCCCGAAAATGCCGCCCCGGTGGACATCGACATCCAGCCCGCCCTCCTGGTCTCCGACACGCCCTCCAAGGCGCAAACCCGCCTGACCTATTGCGGGGCACCCCGCAGCACGTCGGTACGGCTGTTCGTGAACGGTGACGAGGTCGCTTCGCGGGCCGCCGCTTTGGACGGGGACAACATCGGCGACCTCCTGTTCGCCGTCCCCCCCCTTCCGGCCGGCAAACATCCGGCCCGCATGGAAACCCCCCTCGACAACCTGCCGGTTGACAATGTCTTTCATTTCCTGTTCGAGGTGCGCGAATCCCTCCCCGTCCTCTGCGTCGGGGCCAACGACGACACCCTCTTCCTGTCCAAGGCGCTGAACCCCGGCGGGGGGAATTCCGGCGGCATCCAGGTGACATCGGTGGAGACGGAGAACCTGCCCGGCGAGGACCTGTCCGGTTTTTCGACCGTCATCCTGTGCAACGCCCTGCCGCTGTCCGGCCAGGAAGTCATCCGGCTCGAGCAATTTGTCCAGGCAGGCGGCCTGCTGGTTATCTTCCCCGGCAACGGGGCGGTGGCCAACGATTACAAGCCCTGGAGCTGTCTCCCCGCCATGCCGACCCGAATCACGGAAAGTGATCGTTCCAAAACCAAGCGGCTCCTGCGGTGGGCCAAGCCCCAGCATCCCATCCTGCGCAACCTGCGGATGGGACCGGAAGGGGCACCCGTGGTGACCGTGCGCCGGGAACTGGCGTGGGACACCCTGGATCCCAAGGCCGAAATGCTGATCCTCTCCGGCGCTGATACCCCGTTCATGGCCATCCGCGGGTACGGGCGCGGCCAGGTCCTGCTGTTCACCATTTCGGCGGACCGGACCTGGGCCGAATTCCCCCTGTCCCCGTTCTTCCTTCCGCTTATGCACCAGGTGGTCCAATACGGCGCCGGCATCGGAGGGTCCACCCCCTTCCTCTGGGCCAGCCGCAGCCTCTCACTCAGCGAACACCTCCCGTTCGCCTCCGAACAGGACGTCCTGGCCGATCCCGAGCAGAACAGTGTGCCCATCCGGGCATCCCATTCCGGGGACAAAACCCTGTTGCGCGTCGAGAACCTCCTGAAGCCCGGCGTATACACCATCACCAAGGCCGGGCAACCCGAAAGCACACCGGCCTTTGCCATCAACATTGACCGGACCGAATCGGATCTTACCCCCCTCAAACGCGAGGACATTCCCGCCCTGATCGGTCATCCCAACGTCGTAGTCGCCGGCGACCGTGAGGAACTGCTGCGGCTGATCAAGGAACACCGCGTCGGACGGACACTCGGGGAGTTCCTCCTCTGGCTGGCCCTGGCGTTGTCGATCATCGAATGCTTCTACGCCAACCTGAAGATGAAATCCATCAAGTCACTCTCCGAAACCCTGGGGGTGGAATCATCCGGCCGGATCGCCGCAACCTCCCACATGGAACCGGAGGAACCGGCATGATCCTCTACCAGCACCAGATTCCCGCACTGTTTATCTGGATCGGCCTGGCAACCGGCCTGCTGGTACTCCTATACAGCAGCTGGCGCTACCTGAAACCCGACATCCCCACCCTGGTCGGGCTCGGTTTCCGGATCGCCTTCCTGGGGCTGCTCACCTGGTGCCTGTTCCTCCCTGAACGCAAGGACACCGAGACCCACACCCTCAAACCGCGCTTCGTGGTGGCCATCGACATTTCGAAAAGCATGCTCATGACCCCCCAGGAGGGACTGGTCTCCAACCGGTGGAGTGATGCCCAGACGGTGCTCCGGCAATCCTGGAAAAACATGGTGGGAGTCGATTGCGACATCGACGCCTATGCATTTGCCACGGAGGTCGGCCCGCGTATCGACCTGGCCGCCACGGACAGCCTGGTCCCCGAAGGAAACGCCACCCTCCTGCGGGAATCCCTGACCAAGATCATGGACCGCTATCGGGGCCAGAACGTGGCGGGGGTCCTGCTCCTTTCAGACGGCATCGACACCAAGGAAGCCTACGATGACTGGGCCAACGAACCCTGGTCCTGGCCGGTCTATACCTTTTCCATGGAGCCGGTAGAGGCCTGGGAAGTCGAAGGGGATCTGCGAATCGATACCGTCAAGACGCCACGCCGGGTCACGGTGGGATGGCAGACCGAGTTGCGGGCCGTGGTGTCGGGCCAGGGCACCAAGGGTCAGCCGGCCAATGTCCAGCTGTTCAGGGACAGCAAGTTGATCCAGGAGATCCCCACCCAGATTGCCGCCGAAGGCGGATCGCGTGAAGTCGTCTTCCAACTCGATCACCCCGAAGTCGGTGTGTTTACGTATTCCGTCTTTGTCCCGCCCCTGCCCAATGAAACCAGCACCAACGACAATTCCTACGCCGTCTCGGTGCAGGTGGTGGATGCCCGGAACCGTGTCCTGTACGTGGAAGGACCGCCCCGCTGGGAATCCAAGTACCTGACCCGCGCACTCAAGTCCAACGCCAGCATCACACCGCTCTGCTTTGTGCGCGGACCCAATCAGCGATTCATCACCTACGGGGCGCGCGGGAACATGACCGCCGACATGACCGCGGAACAACTAGCCTTCTTCAAGATCGTCATCATCGGCAATCTCGACGCGGAGGAACTCGGGGAAAGCCGGGCCCAGAACCTGCTCAAGTTTGTGGATAGCGGCGGAAGTCTGGTCCTGCTGGGAGGATCGAAGGGATGGGGCCCCGACGGATTCCTCCAGACCAGTCTCAAGAAACTCGTGCCGGTCAAGAAAATGTCCGACACGATGACCGAGGCCAAGTACCCCGTATCGCTGACCGACAGCGGAACCGGACACCCCGCCTTTGCCGGCGATTCGGAACTCTGGCAGATCATCCCGCCGGTACTCTCCCTGTTCCCCGATGCCGCCCTGTCCGCCGGTGCCGAGGCGCTGGTTGCCGCCCAGGCGCCCGAAGGCGCCCAACCCATTGTCGTGGTGCAACGGTATGGCCAGGGCAAGGTGGTGGCCATCCTGACCGACTCCCTGTGGCGCTGGCAACTCAGCCCCAACGCCAACAAGAACAAACCCTACCAGCGGTTCTGGGACCAGTTGATTTCCTGGCTGTCGCCATCCGAAAAGGAACTGGCACCGGACCAGGTGGAACTGTTTGCCGACCGGGAACAACTGTACCTGGGCGATGAGCTGGAATTAAGCGCCCGGGTCGGGATTCGCCGGGCTTCGGGCGAGGAGGAAAAACCCGACCCCGCCTCCTCATCCCCCGTCTCCTGTGAAATCATCACCCCGGACGAACGACCCCTGCCCTACAACATGACCCGCCAGAATGTGGTCACCCCCTCAGGCCGCTCTTTCCCCGGATTCGCAGTCAAATTCAAGGCCCAGCAACCGGGCTTGCACAAGGCGGTTGCCACCACCGAAATCAACGGCAAAAAGGTGGTTTCTGAACCGGTTTCCTTCTTCGTCAAGCCCTTCACCCCGGAATCCATGCCGAGACCGGTCAATACCACGGTGCTCAAGAACATCGCACGCACCAGTGGCGGACAGTATTTCGATGACCTGGAGGCCTTGAACGAAGCCCTCTCACAGCTTAAACCAGCCGGAACCGAAGAGGAAAGCGTCCAATATTCATCCCTCTGGCAAAGTGTTCTAATAATCTCTTGTTTGATGGCGTTCTTATCCATAGAGTGGGCGATAAGGAAATGGCGGAATATGCCTTGAGACCGTCCAGTCCCCAAGGGGAGATTCTGAATATGACGAGTCGTTTTAGCCCGGCAAGCGTCTGGTTGATTTTATCGCTTCTCATTTCGTTCTTCCTTATCCAACCCGTTGCCTTTTCGCAGGATACAGACGAAGAAACGATCGATCCGTCTACCGGGGATGATACCGGAGGACCTGCGGCCCCCGAAGAGGCACCTGCCGCACCAGCCAATGACCCGGCAGCCGTTCAGGGCAGACCCATGGCCTTCCCATTATCACCAGCCTGGAAAAAACCCCAACCCACGGGAAAAAACCTGCTGATTAACGGTAGTTTTGATGATCCGGAAGATGCCATCAAGGGCTGGCGGTACAAATTCGACCTTGAGGGCGAACTTCAATTCTACGGCGATAACCATAAGTTCGTCGATGTCGTCAAGGATTACAAGGGGCGCAAGAACGTCCTGCGCATGTGGGGCGATATCACCAAGATCACCGATCGGGGCGAAGGCGTCAAGGTGGACGGCGAATTCATCCCCTACGTTCAGGGACAACGGTACCGCCTGTCCATGTGGGTCAGCACGACCGGTCCGGACTGCCGCATCCTGATCGAGGGGTATCATTGGAAACCGGGCATCAAACCCCACAACTCACCGCGCTGGGGTGAAGTCCGCAAGGTTTACAAGGGCAAGATCATGCGGCTGGGCTCCAAGGATGGCGCTTTCAGTGGCGCCCCGAAATCATGGAAACAGGGGTTCGTCGACTTCCCCACGGACAAAGCCTCCGACCTGTCCTCGAAACACATGTCGGCCATCAAATTCATGGTGATCCATATCATTGCAATCAGCGGTCAGGGTGGTGAAATATTTTTCGATGACGTGGTACTTGAACGAACCAAATGAAATGAGAGATAGCCATGGCAGGAAATACGCCCCTGTCCAATGAACTGATCCGGACCGGACACATGCTGGCCCGTTGGCGCGCCCAGTTTTCCGCCAGCCTGTGGGCGGGCGGCATCCTGTTGTGCCTGGGCGTGTCCAGCCTGTCGGATGTTTTCCTTCAATACCAGAAACCCGGACGTGTGGCAGCCTGGCTGTTGCTCGTTGCCCTGGCCGGCCTGGCGCTCTGGCAGATTGCCAGGATGCTCCGGCAACGTCACACTGTACAAGGCGTAGCGGCAACCGTCGAACGGGCCTTCCCGGAACTAGACAACCGGTTGATCAATTTCATCCAGTTTTCCGCCAATCCCATGGGCGATGCCTTCCGGATGGCATACGTGAAACGGGGCTGTCCGGAATGGCGATCGTTGAAGTTGAGCCGCATGAAAAACCGCAAGGCGCATATCCGGGCATTTGCCTTCCTGTCAATCAGCGCCCTGTTGATCGCCGCCCCGCTGGCATTCACCACCGCCGGGCGCACCTGGATTACCGCCGTCTGGCGGATCGTGAACCCCTTTTCAAACGTGCCCCCGATCAGCCTGACCAACCTCGTGGCCATTGAACCCGGGGATGTGACCATCCGACAGGGCGAATCGATCGTCATGACCTGCGAGGTGGACGGATACAAGGGACACAAGGTCTGGCTGGATGTCAAACCGTCCGACGGGAACCGGACCACCTTCGTGCTCGGCAAACTGACCGGAATCGACATCGAGTCATTTCCCCACCGGATGAACAAGGTGACCGGCGATTTCGAATACCGTTTCCGGGCCGGTGATTCGCCGTTCCCGGCCTGGCACACGGTGCGTGCCCGGCCGCCTTTGGCCTTTACCCGGTTGCGCCTGAACGTCCAGCCTCCCGCCTACTCCGGCCTGGCTCCCCGCGAGTTCGACGGTATCGCGGACGTCGTCGAGATTCCCCAGGGATCGCTGGTTACCCTGCAGATCCAATGCAACCTGCCGCTGGACACGCTCACGGCCACGTTCAACAAGGAAGAAACCGCCGGACTCCAGCATCAACCGGACGGAATCTGGACGGGCAGTATCACGGTGAACCAGGGTACCGAGATCAAGATGGCCTCAGTGTCGGACCAGAAGGAAACCGACGAGCGGGTCATCGCCTTTACCCTGATCGAGGATCGCCCGCCCGCCATCGAGGTCATCGCGCCCAAGGGCCGGACCACCCTGGCTCCGGGCATCACGCCCAAGATTGAACTGGCGGTTTCCGATGAATACGGCCTGTCGGACATCCGCATTGAAAGCATTCCCGCCGGCACCACCCGGGAAGTCAAGGGCGAGTTGGTCGAGAAATGGGACCCCACCGGCCGCCGGGTTTTCGAAATGGCATGGGAAGGCACCGCTCCCCGCGGGGCGGAACCCCTCGTCTTCCGCGTGGTAGCCAGCGACAACTGCCCGTTCGGCAGCCAGTCCAGCCAGTCATCGGCAATCACCTTCGACACGATATCATCCGCCCAGATGTCGACCACCCAGAAGGATGCCCATTCCAAGGCCATCGATGCCCTCTCCAAGATCATCGACCTGCAGAAGGTGAACCTGGAGAATACCCGCCAGTACGAGGTGTCCCTCGATACCACGGGCGCCGAACAATGGGCGGGAGCATCCGACGTGCAGAAGAAGATCCGCCAGATGACGGATGATATTCTCCGCAATCCGCTCCGCCCGCTGGGCTCACTCACCCCCATCGTCCAGAATCTGTTCAACCAGGAAATGATGTCGGTCGTTGCCGAGTTAAGCCGCGTCCCGACCCTGGAAGGCGCGGAAAAGACCGCCCTCGCCAAACGCGCGGTCTCGATCGAGGCCACAATTCTGCGCAAATTGACAGCCGCCGAATTTGCCGCCGACGACACCGCCCGAAAACGCAAGATCTCCACGCTCATGGCCATGATCGACGCGTTGCTGGGCGGGCAACGTGAAGTGCTCAAGAACACGACCGACCACGTGCAGCGCAAGACTTCGCCGGCGGAGTCCCTGGTTGACAAGCAGGACGACCTGTCATCCGACGTGACCGAGTTCATCGAGGCCTGCCAGCGTGAAGTTCCCGTCCTGGAACGGACGGATAAAGCGTTCGCCGAACTGATCCTCGAGATTGCCGGTCTCTGTGAATCCAAACAGGTCAAGGGCGACATGGTGCGATCGGCCGAACAACTGGACGGGGACCAGCCGGCACAGGCCGTTCCACACCAGGAACGGGCCATTGCCACCCTGTCCGAACTCCAGGCCAAGATGAATCAGTGGAAGATGGCCAATGCCGAGGAAAAACTCGAGGAAACCCTCGACGCCATCCATGAAGCCAAGCTGAAACTGGAAAAACTGGCCGAACTCCAGGCCAAGATCGTTGAAAGCATGAAGGAAGTAATGGCGAAAAAGGACATGTCCGGCGAAGAACGTGATCTCATGGAGGAGGAACTCGCCGCCGTCCGCCAGAACATGAAGGAGGCCTTGCTCCAGGTCCCCACCGACTTGCATATCTTCCCCGAAGTAGCCACCGCCAACGAACTCGTTGAAGATGTTTTCTCCGTGTTCGAGGAAGTGGAAGCCGCCGAACTGCTGGCCGGCGAAAAGGTCGGCGGAGCCGCTTCGGAAGTCGGCATCCTCAAGGATGAGGGCCTCCTGGAAGCCATGAAGAAGCAGGCCGGCCGCGTGGACGACATGGAAATGTGGCTGGAGGACAAGGCGGACAAGACCGCCTGGAACGCCCAGGCTTTCGACCCCAAGGAGATGCCCTTCATGCAGATGGGGGCGTTGGAAACCGCCCTGGAAGACCTGATCGGCGACTTGGTGGAAGCCAACGAGGAAACCGCCAAGGAGGCCGACGATTCCGCCACCAACCAGAACATGGCGGACCTGCTGGCCGGCTGGGGTGTCGCGGAAGGCTCGATGGCTTCCTTCTCGGCCAAGGGCAAGTCCGGCAACCAGACACCCGACCACGCTGAACAAAGCGGTCGCGGCAATATCGGGCGCGAAGGCATGTCCAACGGTGAAGCAGGCGCGGCATCCGGCACCATCAGCAAAGGCGATCCCAACATCGAGGCGCGCCGTACACCGGACCCCCTGCAAAGCGGCCAGATCCAACTCGACGGGGAAGCCAGCACCAAGGCGACCGGCGGTGGCAAGCAGGGATCCGGCAGTGCCGACGGCGTGGGGGACAGTGGAGGGGGAAACCGGCGTATGGATTCCACCGCCCAGGGGTCCATGGAAGGCCTGGAATACCTGATGGCAAAAACCCAGGCCATGCATGCCAAGGCATCCATGTTGAATCTCCGCACCGAATCGCTGGGACTGGCCGCCCACCACGCCTGGCAGGCCACCGACGCCGTCAACAAGGGCTTGCCCATCAACCAGATCAAGGAACACCAGCGGCGGGCGGTGGCCGCCCTGAAACAGGCCCGCACCGAATTGCGTGAAGGAGTCGGCGGCACGCTGGACAGCGGCCAGAACGCGACACCGCTGTCTGATGTCGTCGAAGGCAGTACCGATATGGCGCCGGCGGAATACCGGCACCTCGTGGCGGAATACTTCCGGTCGCTCAACGAAGCCCGCTGACGGGCGATCCGGCGACGTCGCGAAAAGTCCCTAACGAAACAGGAGACGGGTGTGCAGTGGAAAACCATAACCATGGCCGGCTTCATGGCGGTCCTTCCCCTCTTGCAATCACACGGCGAATGGCATGACCCGCAGGCTCCTGTCCGGATACGGGTCAGCCCCGGCCAGGGACCAAGCCGTCCATCAGGGGGTTATATCGTAACCATTCCCAGCGGTGGATTATTCCCCAAGGGTCCGGCAACGGCGGTATTCACGGAAGGCGGCAAGGCGCTCAAGCACGGGGTCCTGTGGCATGATCCGGAACGGGCCATGGCGTTGATTTATGAAGCCGGATCATCCGGCGGTGTCTACGTATACGCCAAGCCGGGCGAAATCCAGCGATGGAAGCCCGATTCCGGCCTGCATCCCGGCACGGTGGTCTTCAGCCGGAACGGATCGGGCAACCTGAGTGCCGCCCAGCAATTGGCATCCAGCCTGCCGGGGCGGGGGGTCCATTTCACCCAGAACGACCTGGGGCTCCGGCTCGGGGGTAATCCCTCAGGCCTCGGCGGACCCTTTGTCAATTACCTGCTGGGATACATGGTCAGCACGGATCCCGGTCGGACCCTCCTCTCCCCCATGGCATGGAACGGAAGCGTGTCTTTCCTGTTCGACGGGAAAGTCGTCAACCCGACCAAGCAAATGGAAGGACAAGGAGGCTCGGGCGAATGGTTCGAAATCGACCGGGAACCGCACCGGGTGGAATGGTTCCACGCGCACAACAGCGGACAACCCTCGGTACAGATCATGTGGCGCAGGCCCAAGGCCACCCCCACCGAACTGGGAGCCGAGACCCCCACCAACAAGCCGCCGTGGGCCGTGGGCATGATGCCCGGCAACGTTTTCATCCGCTCCGGCCAGGCGCGCGCCGCCGAGGTCGAATCCCAGGATCCGGCAACCCCCGTGGCGGCCTTTGAATTGATCCCCGTGGAATATTTCTGGTTCGAGAATTATGAACCGATGATCCGCTACGAGATGCGGGTCATGACGAAAAATCCGCCCGACACCCGCTACACCTGGTCGTTTGCCCCCAACGTGCAGATCACCAACCGCGCGTCCGCCAGCTGGTTGTTCGTTACCGGAAGGCGGTACACCGTCGGCCTCAAGGCGACATCGGGCGACAAGACGGCTACCTGCCAATATTCCTTTGACGCCTTTTGTGGCGGCGAACAGGGAAGCCGCATCACCGATCCGGAAACCCGGAAACTCTACCGGGCAGCCCTCTCCGACATGTTCGACGCCTATCCCCTGACGCAGGATGTCCTGGCAGAATGGACCCCGGGCATGTGGGACCTCTTCTGGCGGCTGGTCGAACCCGGCCCTGATCGTGCCCTCTCCCACATCTTTACCCGGCGGTGGGACTCGGTCCGGCGTACGCTAAGCGTTGAGAACCGCCGCCGCCTTCAATCGCTCTTCATTCCCATGGCCGCACCGCTCGACCCGCAGAAAACCGTGGAATGGATCGCCCGGTTC
The DNA here is from genome assembly GCA_001803315.1 of Lentisphaerae bacterium RIFOXYC12_FULL_60_16. Lineage (GTDB taxonomy): Bacteria > Verrucomicrobiota > Kiritimatiellia > UBA8416 > YA12-FULL-60-10 > YA12-FULL-60-10. The sequence continues at coordinate 47,261 of MHBQ01000184.1, read as the reverse complement.
GACAAGGAAGACACCGACAACGAATGGCGGCAGGCGCTGAATCTGCGCAAGGCCGAAGTGTTGATGTACTACCTCAACAATCTGGATGAAGCTGAAAAGCTGTCGGCCAAAGTTGCCGCCGTATTCCTCTCACCGCACCGCATGCAGGCCATGGTCCGGCTGGGCGACATCGCCCTGTTGCGGGGAAACCTCGACGAGGCCATCAAGCGGTACGGGGATGTCCAGAAACGCGTAAAACATGCCGAACAAACCACGGAACGGTCTGCACGGGTTCAACAAGCCCCGGGCGGATTGGCCCGCTCCAAGGCGGATGTAAAGGCCCAGTCCGCGCCCCGCACCACCGCCAGTCTTCAGCCGTTCCGCGGGTCCGTCAAAGACTGGCGGATCGGCGCCATCCGCGATACGGCGGTAACCGAAACAACCCGCAACCTGATCCGGCAGGGCTATTTTCAGGAAGCCAAGGATAACCTGGACAAGTGGGAAGTCGAATTCCCCTTGAGCAAGATCGGCGGCGATTATATCATTGTGGAAGCTGATTATTACATGAAAACGCTCGACTACGTACGGGCCAACGCCATGCTCACGGCCTATTGCCGGAGCATTGACATGGGGAATTACCTCGCGGAAGCGATGAACCTCAAGCTAGAGTGTATGGATAAGTTGAAAACAAACGCTGCGGAGGTCCGAATCTTCCTGGAAGACATAAAGAAACGGTTTCCCTACCATCCGATTGCTGAGACAGCGGATTCCCGTTTACAACAACTGGGAGACAAACCATAACATGAGCCACCACCCCATCCCGCCCCCGCTTACCCGGCTTGCTGCCATCCTGATCGTAACCGGTCTGGCAGGAGGAATCGGTGCAGCCCCGGACGGCAAGCAACCCGTCGACTACGAAATGCGGCAGAAGACCGAAGCCTCCACCTGGGTGGAGGAGCAGAATAAACGGATGCAGGGCCGCACGGACAATGACAAATACTCCGACGTCTATAAAGCAAGCGATTTGTATACTCCACCCGACGCTTCCGCCAGTGGCGGCATACGGGGACAAATCAGCAATCCCAGCCAGGCCATTCAACTGGCGCTGGCCATCCCACCCGACAAACCCGAACTGGTCTATCGGGGATCCGTCGAAGGGGAGGATAAGACGGGCTTCCGCTTCCAGGGGCTTCCGCCGTCCCGGTATGACCTGTTCATCCTGACTGAATCCGCCCTGCATGAAGGGTTGCGCCTTCATCGTGGCGACCACACCCTCACATCCACCGACATGGTATCCATCCAGAAAGCCGTGGACAAGGCCGAAAAATTCTACACCCGGAAAGTCATCCACCGGATCGTGGGCGAAACCGGCAGGATGACCGGTGTGGCCCGTGGAATCTGCACCTTCGTCCGTGAAAAGGAATCGCTCGACAACCGTTACGTGAGCTATTCCGAATGGCGGCGGCATTTCTACCTCACCACCCTGAATGATGTGGGCCCCGGCTGGCAGATCGTTGCCAACCGGGACTTGGGCGGAATTTTTGTAAAACCCGATAAAAGCGTGATTCCGGTCAACCACCGAAAATCCCTATCCGGCATCCGGGTGGCGGATAGTGTGGTTGACCTGGGCACGATAAACTTGTCGAAAGTAGAGAACGAGTCCGGCCGATAGCCGGCAGGGGGAGCGGAACCGATCATGGCAGACATCACCTTCACGGCCGGACCGTATGCAGGACACAAGCTGGATTTGCCCGAAACCGGGATAACCCTGGGACGATCCGCAGAAAGTGCCGATCTGGTAATTGAGGACGGACAAGTCTCCAGCCGTCATTGCCAGTTGCGCCTTGAGAACAGCCTCTGGAGCATTGCCGACCTCGACAGTTCAAACGGAACCCAGGTCAACGGCCAGGCCATCCAGACCGTCGTGCTCAAGGATGGCGACCAGATTTCCCTTGGCGATACCGTCTTCACCTTTGGGGGAAGCGGACAGACCGGACCGCTTGAACAGGCCGTTTCGGCCATGCCGGGCGAAGCTTTACCACCGGAAGCGGTAACCGGACAGGAAAACGCCACGACCCTCGAAACCATGCCGGCACCGGTCGTTGAACCGATCGCAGCCGCCCCCGCTGAACCGGTAACGGCCGTCCCCGCTGAACCTGAACCGAAACCCGCGGCACCGGCAAAACCAGCCGACAAGCCCGCGATGGCAACGGAACAGGACATCGCCCTGGTCCAGAAAATGAGGGAATACACGGAGCTGATCAAGGCCGAGGTCGGCAAGGTGATTGTCGGCCAGGTCGAAGTCCTGGAACAGGTGTTGATGTGTATCATAGCCGGCGGACACGCCCTGCTCATCGGTTTGCCGGGAATGGCCAAAACCCTGATGGTCTCAACCATCGCACGCGTACTGGACATGCAATTCAAGCGGGTCCAGTTCACCCCGGACTTGATGCCGACCGACATCATCGGATCCGACGTTCTGGAAACCAACAAGCAGACCGGCGACAAGGAATTCCGGTTCATCAAGGGGCCCATCTTCTGCAACATGCTGCTGGCGGACGAAATCAACCGGACACCTCCCAAGACCCAGGCGGCCCTGCTGGAGGCCATGCAGGAGAAACGCGTGACGGCAGGCAACACCACCTATACCCTCGATAAGCCGTTCTTCGTTCTGGCCACCCAGAACCCCATTGAACAGGAAGGTACCTACCCCCTGCCGGAAGCCCAGCTTGACCGGTTCATGTTCAACATCTGGGTGGATTATCCGCTACAGCACGAGGAGGAACAGGTTATTTCCGCCACGACCACCGGTGGATTGGTCGAACCCCGGACCGTACTCGGGCGTGAACAGGTCATCCAGCTGCAACAGGTCGTCCGGAAGATCCCGGTATCGGATCATGTTGTCAAATACGTCATCAAGCTGATCCGGGCCACCCGTCCTCAATACCCGGAAACACCCGAAATAACCAAGACATACGTATCCACAGGCGCCGGGCCCCGGGCGGGCCAGAACCTGGTTCTTGCCGCCAAAGCCATGGCCGTCATGGAAGGCCGTATTCACGTCAGTTGCAATGACATTCGCCGCGCCACCATCCCGGTGCTCCGGCATCGGCTCCAGACCAACTTCGCGGCGGATTCAGAAGGACTGACCACGATGGACATTGTCCGGCGGCTCGTCGACGAAATCAAGGAGCCCGGCGCGGAAGACTACGCACCCGGCACGGCACCCGCGGCAGTCGCACCTGCACCCGCGGCAGCGAAAGACGCCAAGAAGAAAAAGAAATGAAGATCCCCGACGGGATCTTGAGTCCTGCCCGATGCCGGGGAATCCTGGCTTCGCCGCCGGGTTTTCCCGCGCTTGGACCGGAAGATCTGCTCAAGGCCTTAGCCTCCCCCTGCTGGCCGGAAGATGCAGGACCGTCCATCCTGGAGGTTCCGTCACCCGGCGAAACCGTGTGCATCGTGGTGTCCGATTACACCCGGAAAACCGGCATCCATCACATCCTGCCACATCTCCTCAAGGCCTGGAGCGAACGCGGTTGCGATGAAGGCGATATCACCTTCCTGGTCGCCTCCGGCATTCACAGGCATCCCACCCGTCCCGAATTACACGCCATCCTCGGAGAAGCGGTGGCAACACGGTTTGACGACCGGATCTTCCTGCATGACCCCGACAACGATGCCGACCTCGTGCACGTCGGCACCACCAAACGTGGACATCCCGTCCGGGTAAACCGGCGCGTCCTCGAGTCGGACCGCCTGGTCCTCACCGGCACCGTCACGTTTCACTATCATGCCGGTTATGGAGGCGGACGAAAATCCCTGGTACCCGGGTTGGCATCCCGCGACACCATCGCGCATAACCACAGCCTGACGCTGGATCCCGTCCATGACCGGATCAGTGACGGGGTGGAACCCGGCCGGTTGGACGGAAATCCCGTGTCCGAGGCCATGTACGAATCGGCATGTTTTTGCCGGCCCGACATCATCCTGAACACCGTACTGTCGCCCGACGGGTCCATCGTGGGTTGTTTTTCCGGCGATCTCGACCTCGCCCACCGCACCGCCTGCCGGCTGGCCAACCGCGTATACCGGATCGACCTGGATCAGCCAGCCGACCTGGTGGTGGCATCTGCCGGATCAGCCCCAAACTGGATTCAAAGCCACAAGGCCCTGTTTAACGCCCACCGGGCCATGCGCCCGGACGGATGCCTGGTGCTGGAAGCCCCCTGCCCCGAAGGACTCGGTGACGAACGTTTCCGCTACTGGATACGCAGGCAGGATCCGGCAATCCTCTACCGGGAACTGCGCCAGTCCGTCGAAGTGCTGGGCCAGACGGCCCTCTCCTCCCGCCAACGGGGAATCGACACCATCCTGGTGACCCGTATGCCCGAAGCCGATTGCCGCGATCTGGGGATTGAAACTGCACCGGAACTCGGGAGCGCCTTGCAAAAAGCCCTCACCCGGCTCGCACAGCAGGGATGCAAAGACCCCTCGTGGTACGCCATGCCGGACGCCCGCTACCTGTTGCCGTTCGTGCGGAACGTCCACCCAACATGACGGAGAATCACCCGTCGCGGATTGAGATCGAGCGGCGCAGGTAGGTCGGGGTGTCCAGATTCTGACCTCCGAGATGGGTGGCCGGTGCATTCCGGAACGGCCCATCCTCCACAAAATCGAGCTTCAACTTCTGCTGGCGATCCGGAGGCTTGGGCGGACGTTTCCGACTGGAGCCCCGATCCGCAGAGCGTGCGCCGGCCACCGGCGGAGTCGACGTCTCCTCCTGCCGTGGCCGGGGGGTTCCCCACGCCTCGGACACCAGGACCGTCACCGTCAACCGGTTTCGCCACCCGTCGTCAATCATGACCCCCAGGAGCGACCGGGCCGTGGCAGGCAACCGGGCGGTGATACCCGTCATCACCCCGTCCACTTCTCCCACCGACAGGTCGGGGCCTCCCACCATGCTGATGATGGCGGCAGATGCATCCTGCAGGCGTTGACCGCCATCCAGAAGCCTGCCCTGCATCAGGGCATTCAAGGCCTCGATGGACCGGTCCCGTCCAACGGCATCTCCGAAACCGGCAGTGCACGTGCCGCCAGTCTCCCGGACCATGGCCCGCAGGTCATCAAAATCGAAATTCAAATGCCCGGGTTTTGAAAGCGAACGCCAGAGGCCAAATACCAGATTGGCCATCAGGTCACTCGAACGGGCAAAGGCATCTTTCAACCGGGAAGCATTTCCGTCCGTCACCCGGTCATTGGGAATCACCACCATCAGGTCGGATTCCGCCCGGACCGCATCGAGGGCGGAACGGGCAAGGTCGGCACGGGCTTGCCCTTCAAACTCGAACGGCAACGCCACAACGGCCATCACCATGGCGCCCTGTTCCCGTGCAATACGGCAGGCAACCGGCATCGCGCCCGATCCCGTACCGCCACCCAATCCTCCCACCATGAAAGCAAGGTCCAGGTTCGAAAACAGGCGCACCAGGTCGGCCTGACTTTCTTCAGCCGCCTGCCGGCCGCGCTCCACATCCTCACCGGTTCCGAAGGATACATCCCGTTGTGTCCCGATCCGCTGGCGGGTGCCGACCCGGCAACCGGCCAGCGCCTTTGAATCCGTACTGACAGCGGCATAGAAGGGCCCGGTCATGCCGGACTGGGCCATGGTGTCGAGAATGCGGCATCCCGCACCGCCGATGCCGGTCACCAGGATTCGGGTGGATTGCAGGGTCATGATGATCGCCCCAGTATCCAGTTAAACAGGCCGCCGTTGCGTGGTTTCTGCCGAACACCCCGACCCTGGTAGGCATACCGGATCAACCCGCTGGCCGTTGCAAATTCAGGTCCTTCCGACACCGCCATCAACCCGGAAATATTCCGTGGATACCCGATCTGGCAGGGACAATTGAAAACGGATAGGGCCAGGTCCGTAAGGCCGGGCAAGCGTGCACAACCGCCGGTGATCACCACGCCACCCGCCATGTGGTGCAGCAAATCAAGTTCCGCCAGACGATCATGCACGATCCGGAGCATCTCGTCCGCCCGCGCATGAAGGATGGTGCGCAGGGCGCGTAGGGACACCTGCCGTCCCGAAAACCCGCCGTCCGCGGGAATGGACACCTTGCTGTCGGAATCGTCGTCGCATTCCAGTGCCGAGCCATGTTCCAGCTTGAGCCATTCCGCCTGGGGTCTCGGCAGGTTCAATCCCAGCGCCACATCATTGGTGAGATGCTCTCCCCCCACTCCGATGGATCCGGCCGACGCCACCACGTTGTCGGCATACACCAGAAAATCAATGGTGCCGGCGCCGATATCCAGCACAACAGCACCGCTCTGCTTCTGTTCGGGAGTGAGAACTGCCAGCGCCGAACACAACCCCGAAAAGGCCACGTCTTCCACCTCCAGCTTGAGGGACTGGATGACTTTGATCGTGTTGTTGATGGGCGTTTGGGCCCCGTAGATCACCAGGCTGCTCAGGTGCAGGACCCGGGCCTCCATCCCCAGGGGATTACTGACCGCATCCTTGCCATCGAGCGAGAAATTCTGCCGGATGGTATGAATCTTCTCACAATCCAGCGTCAGGGGTGCCGCGGCGGCGATTTCCGCCACTTCCTCAATCGTTTCCGCCGTGATCTCGTAGTGGGGATCCACCACGGTGACATAGCCCCGGTTGACAACGCTCTGGATATGCCCGCCGCTGATCGACAACACGATTTTGGCAATTTCCACATCGGCATTTTCCTCGGCCTGCAACAAGGCGGTCCGCACACTCTCCGTGGCATTCTGGAGATCGATCACCTGTCCCTTGCGCACGCCGGCAGAAGGTTGTTGTCCCAACCCGATCACCATGGCGTGCCCGTCCTCACGCAATTCGGCCACCAGCGCAATCACCTTCGACGTGCCAATCTCCAACGCCACTACCGGTTCCGATGCCGCAGGCATAATCAGGGAGTCCTCAGGGTTATCGGGCAATTCTGACGATAGGAATCCAGCGTCAGGTTCACGGTTTGCAGCAGCCGCCCGTCGGCTTTCGACCGCCGGATCACGCCTGACAGGACCCGTAGACGATCCTTCAAATCCTGGAGCGAAGCCGTTTCTTCAACCACCCCGCGGGGCCACCACAGGGCCACGCGGACACCATCGCGCAATTCCAGGTTCAAGGCATCCTCGCGTCCACCAAAACCACCCCGGACATCCACCTGGACAATCGACAAATCAGACCCCAGCAGGGTCTGGTCACACACGTCCAGCAGGGTAACGGCATCCCGCAACACACCGGTTACCCGGTCACCCGGCTTCAAGACCGCACCGGTAGTGCCGGTAATAACCGGCAGGTGTTCAAACCGGCTGCGCATCCCGAATACGACACCTTCCCGATCGACCACAAGGATCCCTGATCGACCGATACTGGCAAGCGGACTTCGCTCCACCACGTCGATGGTCAGCGTGTCAGGCAAGATCCGGCGAATCTGGATGGATTTGAAACTCGGCGCACCGGCCAGGAAATCACGGCTCAATTCCTCGATATTGAAGGAAAAAAGGTTGATCCCCTCCGTCAGATTGTGCTTTCCACGGATAAAATCGCGCACAATGCTGCCGCCCCCCCGGATGTCCAGGGTCTTGAGGGTATAGGTTTCATTCCCCGAAAACAGGACCTTACCCAGCAGACGGCAACTGAACCAACCCGCCACACCACAGGCTGCCAAGGCCAGGATCACCACCAGCACACCAAGGTAACGGATCCGCTCCTGGCGCCGGACATCGGCCCGCACCCGGACCCGGAGATTCTGGGTGGCGGATCGACGGTACCGGCTGGACAGGTTCAGCATGGAATTCGATCCCCGCATCACGCCATCTCCGTACCGGTCAGACCCGGCTGACGATCAGTTCCAGCCGATTCAAGGATCCGCGCACACAACACGGGAAACGACAATCCCGCCTCCCGCGCCGCCTTGGGCAGCAGGCTCGTTTCCGTGAATCCGGGAACATTGTTCAGCTCCAACACCATCATCTCACCTGTATCGGATAACCGGATGTCAACCCGGCCGACTCCGCGACACCCCAACGCATCGAAGGTGGCCCGGGCAACCTGTTGGCATTGTCGTGCCAAGACAGGCTCCAAGGGGGCCGGCACCAGGTACTGCGTCTGCCCCTTGGTATACTTGGCCGTGTAATCATACCAGTCATCCGGCGCACGGATCTCGATCACCGGCAGCACCATATCGCCAACAATCCCGACCGTCAATTCACGACCGGGAATAAAAACCTCCACCATGATTTCGGGCGCAAATCGAAGGCCATCCGCCAGCGCCGGCCCCCATTCAGCCGGGGTACGAACCCGGTACACCCCGATGCTGGATCCCTGGGCGGGAGGTTTCACCACCACCGGCAGGGGAAAGGGACAGGGGCTTCCGGAACGGACCAACTCAAACCGCGGCGTAGGCACCCCCTTGCGCATCAGCACCTTCTTGCTGGCCTGCTTGTTGAACGACAGCCAGCTGGCACGGGGCCCCGATCCCGTATACGGGACGTCCTGCGCCTCCAGCATGGACTGGACTTCACCGTCTTCCCCGAATTCCCCGTGCAGGGCAATGAATACCGCTTCGATCCCGGATGGCAGATCCAGCGTCCGACCCTTGACGTCGATGGCAACCGTATCATACCCGGCCTCGGTGAGCCCGGCTGTTACCGCAGCTCCAGACCGCAGGGAGACATCCCGTTCCGATGACGGCCCACCCATCAAAACCGCCACCCGTTTGAATCGTCGCGCCATTTCACACCATCCAAACAATTTCAGGCTCCAGGCTCACCCCGGTCGTCCGCAAAACCCGGTCCTGCACCTGCAGGATCAACGCCCGTACATCCGAAGCGGTCGCCGCCCGTTCAGCAACCACGACATTGGCATGCTGTTCCGATATCCGCGCACCGCCGACCCGGCATCCCTTCAAGCCCGCCTGCTCGATCAATGCGCCCGCAAATCCTCCAGGCGGGTTCCGGAATACCGATCCCGCCGTACGTTCCTGCATCATCCAACGTCGATGCGTGCGGGCCGCCGCAAACGATTCCCGCACCTGTTCGACCGGAACCCGTGTCAACCGGAGCCCCGCCTCCACGGCCATGCAACCAGTCAGTGCTCCCATCGAGCGGTAACCGGCATCCAATTCGTCGCGGGCCACTATACAAACCGATCCATCCGGTTTCAAACACCGAATCCATTCGACGCATTCGGCAATCGAATGGCCCCAGGCCCCGGCGTTCATGCGCAGGCACCCGCCCACCGTGGCGGGAATCCCCCCCAGGAACTCGAGACCCGACCACCCCCGGTCCACCATCCACCGCTCCACCGTTGCCAGGGAGGTGCCGGCCCCGATGCAAACCACACCGGATGCTTCCCGGATCCCGGCAAAGCCGGCCCCGAGACGCATGACCACCCCGCGAACCCCGAGATCGCTGACCAGCAGGTTGCTGCCGCCCCCCAGCACCTGCACCGGCATGGCCTGCCGGTGCGCCCAGGCCAGTACGCGGACGGCATCCGCCTCGGATCCGGCCTCCACCCAGTAATCCGCGCATCCGCCGACACCCAGGGTGGTCCGGGGCCCCAGCGGTTCATTGACGGAACCTGTGGAACCGGCGCCCAGGGCCGGGAAGTCAGCCGGAAATTCCGTTACCGGCATCAACGCGCCATCCGGGCCCGGCTGCCCTGCCCACCGGGCGATCTGTTCGACATCGCCTGCCCCGACCACCAGCAAGGCATCCCCGCGCTTCACCAGCCGCCGCACAGCCTGCCAGGCGTGATGCAGTGAATCCGCGAGGTAGACATGTCCGGCGGTGGCCGTACCGGACGACCGGAAGGCGGCATACAGGTCCTGGATCATCCCGCCCGCCAGGGGTGGTTCAGAAGCCCCATAAACCGGCGCCAGGATCAATTCATCCACGCCCTCGAACGCCGGGGGGAAATCCACCTTCAAGGCAAGGGTCCGGGTATAACGGTGCGGCTGGTAGACCACCACCCGCCGACGGTATGGGAGATCCCGGACCATCCGTACAAGCGCCGCAACCTCGGAAGGGTGATGGGCATAGTCTGAAAACACCGCGACTCCCCCGGCCTCCGTCACCCGTTCAAAACGCCGGCCGGGAAGCGCCAGTCCGTCCGCCGCTTCCGCAAGCACGTCAAACGGTACGCCCCATTCAAGGCAGACCGCCAGGGCGGCCAGGGCATTCAACACGTTGTGCCGGCCGGGCATCGGCAGCCGGATACCGCCCAACCGCTGTCCGCCCCGTTCCAGTCCGAATTGTTGGCTGGACCCGTTGGCGCGGATATCCACCGCCCGGTACAGGGCCCCTTCAGAAAAACCGAATCCGACGGCACCCGGCCGGCCGGCCATCAGGCGACTGGCACGCCGATCATCGGCCCCGTAGATGACTTTCCCCGCCTGATCGGCAAAGGATTCAAAGCACCGTTCGAATGCCTGCACATCGGCAAAGTGCTCCATGTGGTCAAATTCGATGTTGGTGATCACCGCCAGGGATGGCGCGTAATTCGACAAGGTGCCGTCGCTCTCATCGGCCTCCACCACCATACGGGACCCGTCCCCGCATCCAGCCACCCCGCCCAGTAGCGGCACCTCGCCGCCAATCGCCCAATCCGGAGCCAGTCCGGCCCGTGTCAGCAACAGGGCGATGAAGGTGCTGGTGGTGGTCTTGCCATGCGTGCCGCTGACCGCAACGGAAACCCGCCCATCGAGCAGGCGCGGCAAGACGCAGCCACGATGCACCACGGGCAGTCCCAGGCGTCGCGCCTGCACCAGTTCCGGCGCCTCATCCGGCACGGCCGTGCTGCGGATCACCCAGTCAACACCATCCGCCAGATGGGTGGGATCGTGCCCGATCATGACCGGAATGCCCTTCGATTCCAGCCACCGTGTGAACCGGCCCGGCTGGTTGTCACAACCACTCACGCGCAAGCCGCGTGCCCGGAGCAGGACCGCCAGACCGGCCATCCCCACCCCGCCGGCACCCACCAGGTGAACCGGGGCGCCACGGTTTAACAGGGAAAGGATGGTGTCACGCGCATACCCACCGGTCTGCGGCAAACAGGTTTCAACAAGCATGGCACACGGGCTCCACCGTACCGGTCATCACCGTCCGCACCGGCAGGCGTTCAACACGAGGACTCACAGGTTTCACGGATGACGTAGATCGGTTTGTTTTGTGACTCATGCCAGGTCCGGATCTGGATTTCCGCCAGCAATCCCATGCCGATAAACTGGACCCCGAAAAACATCAGCATGAACGAGGTCATGATCCAGAACGGCCGCTTGATCAGGTCGGCGCCCAGTTCCGTTCCCAACAGGCGGAAGGAGAGGTGGGCTCCCAGTATGATCGCGAGGATCAGGGTGCCAATCCCTCCGAACATCAGCCCCCATTTCCCGAAAATCTGCATCGGACCCTTGCTGTATTGCATCAGGAACTTGACGGTGATCAAATCCAGCACCACGCGTGCCGTGCGGGATATGCCATATTTGGACGAACCGCGCAGGCGGGGAAAATGTCCCACCTCGACCTCTTCCACCCGTCCCCCCACCCAGTTGGCCAGGGCCGGGATGAAACGGTGCATCTCACCATACAAATG
>MHBQ01000184.1:12530-35627 GCA_001803315.1 Lentisphaerae bacterium RIFOXYC12_FULL_60_16 | reverse complement strand
GCCGGTACGCCTTCAACGTGCAGCCGTAATCATGCAGGGCGACACCCGTGATCCGGCTGATCAAGCCGTTGGCCAGCATGGACGGCAAACGCCGGCTGAACCAGGGATCCTTGCGATCTTTCCGCCAGCCACTGACCACATCGCAGCCTCCCTGGTCCAGTTGATCCACCAGGCGGGGAATATCCGCGGGATCGTTCTGCAGATCCGCATCCAGCGTAACGATAATCCGCCCCTTTGACTCACGGAATCCGGCACTCATGGCCGCCGTCTGGCCGAAATTCCGCCGCAGCCGGATCAGGCGTAACCGTGGAATCCGTCCCGTCAGCCGGACCAGGGCCTCCCAGGTTCCATCGGTACTGCCGTCGTCCACCAGGACCACCTCGTACGACCGGCTCATGCGCGACAAGGCGGCATGCAACCGGTCACCCAGCGGATCAACATTGTCCACTTCATTGAACACGGGAATGACGATTGAAAGGTCTACCATGGTTAACTCCGCATCCGTATCCGGCGGTTCACTTGCCCATGCGCCGCAGGTTTTTAAGGCATTTTCGTACACACTCCATCGGCGGACATCCGTAAACTTCCTGCTCGACGATATACCACTGGGTCGCCCCGACCGTCTCGCACACCGCAAAGAACCGGTCCCAGGCAATGTCCCCCTCGCCCACGGCAGCCGGCCGGTTGTCGGCAGCCCATTCCTTGGCATGCACCGTCAAGGCCCGACCCGGATACCGTTCGATGAACGGAATCACATCCGCACCGCCATGGCGGGCATTGCCGCTGTCCACCTGCATGACCACCTCGGGCCGGGTCCGACTGAAGAAGATGTCCCAGGGACATTGCCCCTCCATCGGGGTGAACTCGATGGAATGGTTGTGATAACCGGTTTTGCATCCAAGCGGGCGCAACCGTTCAGCAATGGCATTGAACGTCTCCGCCGTGGATGCCCAGGCCGCCGCGTTGACGCGGTAAGGTTCCGGCAGGCCCGGCACGATCAGGAACGGATTGCCGAGTTCGCGGTTGAATGCAGCCGTCTTCTCCAGCTCATCCCCCAGCAGGGTCTGGATCCCCGTGTGGGTGCCCGCACACCGAAGCCCGTTGTCATCCAGCATACGCCGCAGATCGGCCGCGGAATAATTGTAGTACCCGGCAAATTCAACCCCCTGGTACCCCATCGCGGCAACCTGCTTGAGCACACCGGGGAAATCCTTGGCACAATCCTCCCGTACGGAATACAACTGCAACGCAAGGGGAATCTTCCGGCTTACCGCTGATGTTTGATTCATGGAAATCTCACCTTTCCGTATTCGACAACACCTCCCGCCGGGGAGGATTCGCAGGACTCGACCACGCATCGCCGCCTTTCCGGCGCCAACGCACGGTTCGGCCCCGCCTGTCACCGTACCTGATGGGTTGTTCTTTACTTGCACCGCCCCTTGAAGTAAAGTCAGAAAGCTTTTTATGCTCGTGCCCCGTAGCGGGCCCGGTAGTCAAACAGGGGGAACAGGAATGACAGGCTCACACCACCGGACACTCGGATTCACACTGGCAATCATGATGGGACTCGGTGGAATCACCACCGTACCGGCCCAGGATGGCGTGACCGCCCTGGTCGAAGTCGTCCGCAAGGATATGGCGTCGGTCGTACCCCAGGCATCTGAAATGGATACCCTGCTCCTGATCGAGGCCGTCCGCGGCGCCCTGGCAACCTCCGTGGATTACCTGCTGAAGAAGTGCGAAACCAACTACATGACATTCGCCATCCCGCCGGTCACCCAGAAGAGGGTAATCGGATACGAGGAACAGATCCCGTACGAAGTCAAATACCGCGAGGAGAAGGTTCAAATCCCGGTCTGGAAGGACATCTACGAGGAATATGAGACGTTCTCCGCCGGAGGCGGAAGCTCCACCTCGGCCCGCGACCTGCAAAAGGTCAAAGCCAAACGTCTGATTGGACGCGAAAAAATCGGGACCAAGGAAGAAACCCGGCTGATTGCAGATCCAAACGGACCCATCTCACAAACGCATCACCGGTACGGAAAACCCATCTTCGGCGATGGACAGGACATTTTCCAGGCCGGTGTGATTGGCGCCAACGCCCTCGTTTACGTGGCCCTCCGGAAATGCGGCGTTCCGGAAGACAACCCCGTCATGGACAACATGTTCCGCGAGTTCGAACGGCTGATCAACGACCATGCCATTCCGGATTATACCTGGGATGTCGCCTGGCTGGCCGCCGCCTTCTGCAACAACAAGCAGGAACGCTACAAGGACCTTCGCGACTGGCTGGTTTCCAAGTTGATTGATTCCCAGATCAAGGAAGGACCTGGTCGCGGGTTCTGGGGCCCCATCAGCATCGACACCACCCTCCTCCCGGCCATGCTGGCCTATGAACAAAAACTGAACGAGGAACGCAAGCAGGCCCAGCAGCAGTTGAAGGAAAAAACCGACGACAGGAAACGCAAGGAACGCGCGGAACAAGCGGAGAACGAACTCGAACGCTTCGTCCTGAGTTACCGCTACATCACTCAGCAGGGTGTCCGCTTCAACGATTGCACCAGCCGCTATAACGCCTCGGCACGCGAAGGCATCCCCCCGATATCGGTCACCGGCCTTCCCTACTACTACTTCAACCAGACACTGGCGGACATGGAAAGCACCTACGTGGCCTTGTTCGCCATCCGGGAAGCCCATGAAAACGGGTTCCTGCCGGAGGAAACCAAGCGGGTCATGACCACCGCCAACCGTCCGGTCGCCCCGTCGGAGAAATCGAGCGCCACGCTGGCACGCATGGCCGCCGCCCTCACCGGCCGCCAGAACTCCAACGGACAGTGGGACGAGTGCAACACCCATCAGCCCATCACCTCGTTTAAGGCGCTGGGATTGCCGGACCTCCTGGCCGGCGACCAGTTGACCCTGGAATCGCCCGTCACGCACTTGAGCACGGTCCAGGGATTCGCCAGCCTGCTCAACGCCGGTCGCGCGGTCGGTCTTGAAAAACTTTTCAGTCGCTATGGACCTCAGGCACTGAAAGCCATGCAGGCACAGCACGATGCCGTACGTTCCTTCCTGGCTGGCCAGACTGCCGGACGTGCCTTCGAACCGTATGATTTCTGCCTGGCGGTCACCGGCCTTCACCGCCATCTGGGCGGCAACGAAGAAACCAACCGGGATCTCTGGATCCGCATGGCCTATAAGCTGGTCTCCATCCAGAACCCCGACGGATCCTGGTCAAAAGAACGCGAGAACAGCACCGTATTCTCCCCCAGCCTCCTGCAATTCCGCCTGAAAAACGCAGAAAAGGCCCACAACGCCCAACAGGCAAAGCTGGAACCGGATAAACGCAAGGAGTTCGACCCCAAGAACTGGCTCCACCATCATTCCTGGCATCACTATGAATACATGCCCGCCTCGCGCATCAAGACCGCCATGGCCATGATGTTCCTGGCAGACGGGGTTCGTATGCCGGCCGCCGGCTATGTGCCGAAACCCGGCGCAACACGGACCCCACCGCCCGTCATGGCCAAGGTCCTGGATCTGTTCCGTTCCCGTGACAAGGTGGATACGACCCACATGGTCATCACCACCAACTCGACCGCCGCAAGTCTTACCGGTGTCCCGGTGGTATTCGTCACCCAGGACACCGATTTTGGAAACCCCGCGATCACGAAAGCGCTGCGGGGATATTGCGACAATGGAGGAACCATCGTGGCGGAAATCGCCACCAGTGCCCAGGTCACCTCCGTCCAGCCCAAGCTCCAAAGCCTGGTTGAAGGCGGAAAGGTCATGCCGGTACCCGACGATGCCCCGTGTTTCGCCAACTTTGTCGGACCGAAACCCAAGCTGAACGCCATCGCCAACGGCAAGGGCCGGCCGACCGTTTACATGATTCCGCTCGACGTCATAGCGGCATCTCCTGCCATCCAGACCGCCTACCTGCTGGTCAAGGATAACGTGGTGAGCGGCTTCTTTGACGCCGACTATGCCTGGAAGCTGGAAGACCAGGAAGGGGCTGCCATGCGGATCCGGGCGCTCCCCCAACTCAAGGCGGAAGCCGCCTTGTCGAAGACCGGAGCGAATGTGGTTCCCGTAACGGATTCAACGGTCAAGACCGACACCGGAACCATCGCCCCGGCGGCAACAACACCCGTGGCGCCGGTTGAAACCGGTCCCAAGTCGGACGAGGTCTGGTAAGGTAATGCGACGCGTCGCAACCCCCGCGCACGCGGGGGTTGCTGCGGGTTAGCGGTAGATCGACCCGTTCCGGAAGGCTGCCCACGAGGTTTCGAACCAGCCGTCACAAGCCGGGATTGGCCGGCAGGGCGCCCATTGATGGACCACCCGTCCATCCGCCTCCACCGTGGTCTCCTGGACACGGTCACGATATTCCGGGTTTTCCGGAATCATGCGCCATTCACCGGGCAGGCGATCATAAACCGGTTGGCCATCCTTGGAAAGGACCAGCGACGATCCTCGGCTGCCTGCCCCGCTTTGTACGGCAAACCGGATGGATTCCAGGTAGACCGCGTGGGCAAAACACAATTGCCGGTTTTGCAACGCCTCAATCCGGTCCCGTCCGTTACGGCACCGGTACCCCTCGTGCGACTGGACCCGCACACGTTCCCAGGCGTCCTGCACAACGGCATCCAGATCGGCAACGGGGCGGATATGGGCGCCTGCACGGCTCATCCGGGCCTGCAGATCCACCCGGTCGGATTTCCAATTGCGTCGCGATGCAGCACCCCGGTCCAGCCACTGGTCAAGATCCTGTACCACGGCCTGGGCCGCACGGCGTGCAACCGCCGCGGAGAGCGTCCGGTTGGCAT
Source organism: Lentisphaerae bacterium RIFOXYC12_FULL_60_16 (assembly GCA_001803315.1). GTDB lineage: Bacteria > Verrucomicrobiota > Kiritimatiellia > UBA8416 > YA12-FULL-60-10 > YA12-FULL-60-10. Next base: position 30,798 of record MHBQ01000184.1, on the reverse strand, counting down.
ACCGGTTGGCAATGCATTCGGCGGCACGCAGGGATCCCACCTGTCCGGCATTCAACGCCGAGCCGCCCGGCCGGTAGACCCCGTGTGATCCATTGACCTCCCCGACCGGGAACAGGTGCCGGATATTCTCCGATTCCCACCAGAGATCGGCCGCCAGCCCGCCATTGTTGTGCTGGGCACAAACGGCGATCTCGAGCGGTTCCCGGGTAATATCGATCCGGTGGTCCCGGTACAACTCGATGGCTCCCGGGTTCATCTTCTGCAAACGGGCAATCGGGGTTTCCAGCATCGCCTCCGACCGTTCCAGGTACTGCCGTGCTTCACCGCTCAACGTGTCAAAGGCAAACCCTTCCGGGTTGGTCCGGAAATCCAGAAATACCCGGCGCCCCCGGATCACGGTTTCGATATACACCAGGATATCGACCAGCGATGAACCACCCTGCGCCTTGCGCGAATCGAACGGCCACTGGTACCCCTTGAGAAAAACCATCGAATTCATCTGTCCGACCGAATCAAAATAAGGCCGCAGGAATTCCTGCTCGTCCGATCGGCCATCCGCAGCCGTGCTGATGAAGCGCGGGATCACCTGCATGTAGGTTCCCGAAACATTCCAGCGGAATTTCGTGGAGGCCAGGCCGTATTGCGATTCCGGCAGGCCTCGCGCCTTGGCGCCGGCCATCAGGGCCAGGCCGATCGCCCCGGTATGCACCACGGGATACACACTGGTCTGGTAGAGCCCGCCGGGACCTCCCACGGCAAACACCACGTTCTCGGCGATATAGGCTTCAAAATGCCCGGCCGCATCCATCACCACAACCCCCGCGGCACGCCGGCCGTCGAAATCGGGCACCGTGAGCAACTGGACGGCATGGCGGTTTTCCCGGACCGGGATTTTCAGTTCCTGGACCCGTCGGATCAGGGCACGGCACATCTCGCGCGAGGTGTACGGACCGATGGAGGTGGCACGCTGGCGTGGATCATGATCGGTCTTGTATCCGACAAACTGCCCGTACCGGTCCCTCGGGAACGGAACCCCCAGGCTCACCAAATGCAGGAATCCACGCGCGGACAGGGCAGCCTCGACCAGCGCCAGATCCCCGTGCATGCTGCCGCCGGCATGAAACGTCTCCGCCATCACGGCGGGGGCATCGGCATCAACGCCGTATAACGACAACTTGTAGTAGGTCTGCTTGTCGCTGCCGGTGTTGATCGAGGTGCCTAACTTTAATCCCTCGGTCAGGATCAGCACATCCTCCACCCCGTTGGCCCGGAGCTGCACCGCGGCATTGAGCCCGGCCGCCCCACTGCCCAGTACCAGGGTATGCACCTGCACCAGGGGAATCTTCCGGGTACGCCCATCGTCCCGCTTCACACTCATAAAAGCCTGTTTCATGCGTCACTCCTGGTCCGTTGATCTACAGCCGCGGCACCGACAGGCCGCCGTCAATCATCACCACCTGGCCGGTGGAATACCCGATATCACCGCGCACCATCATGGCAACCGCGCGGCCGATGTCTTCGGGCAGCCCCCATCGCGGCTGGATCAGCAACCCGTCCGCGATCAGCTTGTCATACTTCTCCTTCACGGCCGTCGTCATGTCGGTCTGGATGATACCCGGCCGGATTTCATACACCGGAATCCCGAATTCGCCCAGCCGGGCCGCCCACAATCGCGTGGCCATGCTGACTCCCGCCTTGGAAAGGCAGTATTCACCCCGCCCGGTTGAGGCCACGGTTGCCGAGATGGACGAGATGTTCACGATGCAGGCGGGAATGGATGCATCCGCGCGCTTTTGTTCCACCATCCATCGGGCGGCCAGCTGCGTCAGGAAATAGGGCCCTTGCAGGTTGATACGCATGACCCGCTCATAGCTTTCCTCGGTGGCGTCGAGGATGTCGGCCCGCACCAGCGGCGCCACGCCGGCATTGTTGACCAGCACATTCAACCGCCCGAATTTCGTCCGGATGGCCTCCAGCATGGCGGTGCGCGCCACGGCCTGCGTAACATCCGCACGGCAATACAGCACGTCGGCGCCCAGCGACCGCAACGAGCCCAGAGCCTCCCCGACCGCCGTCTCCTCATGAATATCGCAGATGACAATGTCACACCCGTCTGCCGCCAGGTGGCGGGCAATACCCAGCCCGATTCCGCGCCCTGCACCCGTGATCAATGCCACCTTCCGCTTTGCGCCCATGACAACCTTCCTCCTTGCCTGCTTTCAATCCCCTGCATGATGCCGGTGCACCGTAAACCGAATCAAGCGCAAAGCCGGTCCTCCCCGGTTACGCCAGCCCGCGGATAAAATTGGCCTCGTATCCGCCCGGAACCGGATCCCCGGTACGAACCCGTCGCCATAGCCGCACCCATTCGTCGGGATCCCCCGGGGCATGCTGCAGATCCACCCGGAAACACCGGGCGCCGGCCTTGCGCAGGGCGTCAAGGTGGGCAACCAGTTGATAAGGCCGGTCACGAATCATCGCCCATCGGGATCCGTCCTGCCGGATGTGATAACCCTCGCCATTACGTGCCATGAGGTCCATGCCCGTGGTTTCCGGGCGGGTTTCCGACAGGAACAGGGGCGTAAATTGGAAGACGGGAACCTCCAACCGGTCTCCCGCCACGGCGATCAGCTCCGTGAGGTTGTTACGGTCATCCTCGGGAGATGCCGTTACCCGCTCAATACCCCACGCGCGCAACGCGGCATAGGATTGCCGGTTCAGGACATACAGGGGCCAATCGGCGGTGCAGTCCGGCGGCAGTTTCCCGTCACAGGCGGCCTGCAGCAATTCAAGCCCGCCCAGTCCGCTCACTTCCCAGTGCGCCTGCCCGTCCGCCCGCAGGGCACGGACCAGGCGCACCAACGCATCGGTATCCGCCTGGCGGATGATCAACGGCAGGGCCATGCGAAGCACACGACCGGGGAACAGGCGGCTCCAGGTTTCCCACTCCCTGCGGATAACCCTTTCATCGGCAGGAGACGACCAGGCACACACAATCTCGTCCGGCGTTTGCGCGTCCGGTTCATCCCACCGGTCCAGGCCGCAGCCGCTTCGCAATTTAAGCGTCCATCGTTCCCCGCGCGAAGGCCGGCGCGGTTCATCGGGAGCCAGCATGACCGTCCGGGCCAGCCCTTGTAACAACGCATTCCGCTCCTGTGTCCAGGCAGCGGTCACCGCTTCCATCAAACGTCGGCGGGCATCATGAATGGCCGGTAGCGGGACAAACAGATGGTCAGGATCCTCAAGATCAAGCGATTCCAGTTCCCATCCGGTATCCCGGATCCGCTCAAAACTTGACGTCCATGCTGCCCGCGTCTTGTCGGGTTGCCGGGCCGTGTCATACGGCCCTTCCAGCGTGATTTCAACCTGCCCGTTACCGTCGGACAGAGGCGCAGCCACCCGTACCCCGTCCCGTCGCAAGGCGACCCGTACACGCAGGGACCGCCGCATCCGGAACACGCCGGGACGCGGACGTTCAAAATCATAGCGGCGTTTGACGGCCTGGGAGGATGCACAATACACTGGGGCGCCCGCCGGAAGAACCGGATAATCCACCGGCAATTCCACTTCAACCCGGGCACCCGCCGCCGTCTGGATGACCAGGCTGCCGCTTACGCCGGATTTCCCCACCAACCGGAGCCCGTTGACGGCAAACCCGAACGGCTGGGCGGAACCCGGCAGATCAATTTGCAGACCATCATGTTTTTCAAGCGCCCGTGAACTCTGGAACACCAGCCAGACCTTGCCGGTGGCATCCGTCCGGATCGACTCCACGCGACCCACCGGTGTCCCCCGATGTCCGACCGTCCGGCTGTCAATCACCGGGGCATCCGGGCTTCCCGGCAGATAGAGCGGGGTCCAGGGCCGGCTGAAGATGGTCTGCAGGTCTGACTCCAGCGCCCGTGCCTGCGCATCGGTCAACGCACCGTCCAACCGACGGCGGTAGTAATCGGTCACGGCGGCCACGTACAGGGCGCTTTTCATCCGCCCCTCGATTTTCAGGCTCGAAACACCCGCCTCGCGCAAGGCCGGCAGATAATCCCCAAGGGCAAGGTCTTTCATTGAGAACGGCAACCCGGCCGCCGACGGCACATACCGTCCCGTTCCAGGCGAAAAGGATTCCCGGCAACAATAGGCACAGCGGCCGCGGTTCCCGCTCCGTCCCATGGCATGCGATGAAAACAGGCACAGGCCGCTGTAGGAGTAACAGAGGGCGCCATGGATGAAGACTTCCGTTTCAAGCCCGGATGCGGCGGCAATATGCCGGATTTCCACCAGGGTCAGCTCACGGGCCAGCACGACGCGCCGGCATCCGAGTGCACGGAGCCGGCGGGCGCCTTCCAGGTTATGCACCGCCATCTGGGTGCTGGCGTGCACGCGCAATTCCGGGAAATGCCGGTTCAGGATCCTCAGTACGCCGGCATCCTGAACGATTACCGCATCCACGCCGATATCCCGGACATCTCCGAGCAGGCGCACCACGTCCGGCAGTTCCCGGTCCTGGATCAGGGTGTTGACGGTCACAAACACCCGGCGAACCGGAACGAGGCTGTGGGCATACGCTGCCAGCTCATCAAGGCTTTCCAGGGTCATGTTATCCGCCTCGGCACGGGCGGAAAACCGTGAAAGCCCGGTGTAAACCGCATCGGCCCCGTAATGAAGGGCTGCATAGGCGGCATCCTTGCCACCGGCCGGCGCCAGCAATTCAGGCCCTCGTCCCGCCTGGCGTTTCGGATTAACGGAACGTTCCATAGGTACGGGCTTCATCGTATAGGGCAAGGATGTTCTCAACCGTGGTGTTGGATTGGATGTTGTGACAGGGAGCCACGATGTAACCGGTCCGGTCGGAGGCCAGGGCATCGATGCAGTGCCGGACCTCGGCCCGCACATCCGCGGGGGTTCCGAACGGCAGGATCCGCTGGTTCTCGATCCCGCCATGGAAACAGACCCGTCCACCAAAGGCCGCCTTGAGTTCCGCCATATCCATACCCGGGCACGACCATTGGATGGGATTCAGGATGTCGATCCCCATACCCACCAGGTCCGGCAGGAATTCCCGGCAACTGCCATCATCATGGTGAAACACCCGGATCCCGTAATCATGGCACAGGTTGATGAACCGCCGGTGATGCTCCCGGTAAAAGGTCCGGTACAAGTCGAGGCTGATCATCGGCCCGGTCTGGCTGCCCAGGTCATCCGTCACCTGGCTGAGATCAATCAGGCCGCGGCAGGCTTCGAACATGCGCCGATGATGCTCGAAGAAGAAATCGCCCAGGCGCTTCAACAACGCGTGCATCAGGTCCGGGCATTCGTAGGGATCAACCAGCGATTGTTCAAGCCCGCGCAGCAGGTTGTGATAATAGAAAGGCGCCATGTACCCGCACATCAGGACCTTGCGGGAGCGTTTCTCGACCGCCGCTTCGCGCATTTTCGAATAATCGAACCAGTCGGCCGACGGCCAGGCATACCGGTCAAGGTCGTTTACGGATTGGGCAAATGCCAGCGGGTAATGGCTCTGTTCCTGGTAAGCCCCGCCGTTGTATTCGGCGCGCCGGCACCGGATCCCCCAGAAATTGACGCTTTCCCCCTCCGGCATAACGGGCAGCGGGGGTCCGATATAGTCCGGTCCGACATGCTCCATGCCGTCAACGCCCAGGGCGTCGTTGACGTTCACCCCTTCCCCAAAATGGGCCTGCAGTTTGGCCATAGTCTCGGCGGTCGCCCATAAATCCGTCGGCACCCGGTCCACCGGTTCATGCGCCATCACCGCCAGCATACGGTCCCGTGAATTCATACGCTCCGCCTTTCTCCCGACCATATCCGGTCCAGCCCGGTAACGCCATAAGCCCGGAAAATACCCGATTCATCCGAATTGAAGAATCCCATGGTACCATCCGGTGAGAGGAACGGATGCGGATGCGTGCTCTTCTCCCAGGAGGTATGCGGATGGACAATCACCTGGAGATGGCGGAACGGATCCCGTCCGGATTCCCCGAGTTCCATGACCACCACCCGTCCCCCCTCGTCAGAAGGTGCGGTGTCGGAAATCATGACGGATCCTTTCCGGTCGGTGGCAAAATGCATGTAGGCCGGTTTGACAACCAGGCGGCTCAAGTCGTTCCAGGTTCCTCCCGGCGTCTTGAATCCTTCATGCCCGGTGTGCGGTACCGCCTGCGACTCCAGAAGGCGTAAGCCATCGGGGCCGGCGGTGCTGGTGATGCCCCTCGTGCCCTGCCCCCGCCAGCATTGATGCCCCTGGCACTGTTCGCGGCCATCCCGGCACCAGGGGAAGTCCCGCAGATTCGTTCCGTCATCCCGGATCAGGTGGATATCCGCGCCGGCGCCACCGACGAGTTTGACATACTGACCGTTCACATCGCATGAATTGCCGTGATTCTCCTGGATCATGATGTCCCGCAGGGCCACCGGATCCGTGCTCCGGCAGTATTGGGGATGCAAATTGCACCAGGTAGGCCCCTGGACGATCACCTGGACATCCGGCTTTTCCAGGTTGAACACCATCAGCCCCCAGGGAGCATTCGCGGTGGACCCGTCCCCCAGGTAAACCGCCAACGCCAACCGCCGGCCATCGGACCGGATCGAGGAAAGCGGATAGATCCGGCTGGGATGCGCGTTGACACCGGGAAGGGGGCTGTCGATCACCAGCAGCGTCTCGCGGTTGCTCCGGTCCAGATTGACGCGCTTCAAGGTGAGCCGGCCGCCGCCAACAACGGTCTCGTTGACGAAATAATACATCGTACGGCCATCCGGTGTCAGGGAAGGCGCCGTCGCACCCGCTTCATCCGTCAACGGGATCACCGGGCCCTTGTCCCCGGGATCGCACAACAGGTAACGATGGCGTGGATCCTTGGGATCGCTGCCATGGGCATGGGCAGACTGATGGAAAACAAACCGTTTTGAGTCGGGGGTGAAGATTTGAGCCTCCATGTAGATATGGCTGCTGGTGACGTCCGGGTCCCCGCGCAGTTCGAACAGGTGCAATCGATCCCGATATTCCGGCATCAACAGCTCATCGCGATCCACCACGTTCACGTTTTTCATATCTTCACTCCTGCCAGGTATGCTGGCGGCCTGGTCCACCCCAGGCGGGCCAGCCTGAACCGGCACGCCACGGCCACACATCCCAGGCCGTATTGCACGCTACGCTTGAAATTGATGGAGGACGCCTCTTCGAAATATTTGGTCGGACAGCTGATCTCGGCTATGATCTGCCGTTGCCAGATGATCTGGGCCAGCATCTGGTTGTCGAAGATGAAGTCGTCGGAATTCTCGTCCAGCGGCAGGCGCTCAAGCAATTCACGGGAAAAGGCCCGGTATCCCGTGTGGTATTCCGACAGTTTGGCGCCCATCAGCAGGTTTGAGAACGCCGTAAGCAGGCGGTTGGAGATGTATTTCCATCCCGGCATCCCGCCCGCCAGCGAATACCCGCCCAGGATTCGCGATCCCAGCACACATGGGTACAGGCCGTTGCCGATCAAGGACGCCATGGCCGGGATCAATTGGGGCGTATACTGGTAGTCGGGATGCACCATGATCACGATGTCGGCCCCTTCCTTCAAGGCTTCCCGGTAACAGGTCTTCTGGTTCGACCCGTATCCCCGGTTCACCGGATGCACATGGACCTTCACGCCGGCCAGCGAACGTGCCTTCTCGACCGTCAAATCGCGGCTGGCATCATCCACCAGAATAACCTGGTCAACAACGCCCTGGTCCATGACCTCGCGATAGGTCTTCTCCAGCGTCTTCTCCGCGTTGTACGCGGGCATAACGACCACGACTTTCTTGGCTTTATACATCGTGTAAATTCCCTCTCTTGAAATGTGTCGGATACTATACCCCCCCCCGGATAAAGTCCATCCCCTATCCCCCAAAGGACACAAACTCATGGGTATGCCCACCGGGCACCATACGAACATTTTTGTGATGGACACTCAGCATCCATTATTATTAATTTAATATTCAATTATGTTTCATTTATTACGTTAAAATTCATCGAACGGAATCGGGTGGCCATGCAGACACGACAGAAAAACAACCGAAAGCAATCAAGGGGACGACCCCGTAAATTCACGGATTCCAGCCGTCCTGTAACGGTGACACTTCCCGAACACACCTTGCAACAGCTTGCCGCCATCGACAAGGACCGGGCACGTGCAATCGTCAAAAGCGTGGATTTCGCAACCGGTTCAGGCACGGATGCCCCGAATCCTGTTGAATTGATTGAAGTGGCTTCCGGCAAGGCCATCATCGTGGTCGGTCCCAGCAAGGCGTTGCGAACCATACCCTGGCTGAAGATGATCGAGATCACCCCCACCCGTTACCTCCTCGCCCTGCCATCCGGGAAAGCCATTGAATCGCTGGAGGTCACCATCCGTGACCTTATCGAAAACCGGAAGGACGCACCGGAAGGTCCGGAAAAAGCCCTGCTGGAGGAATTGTGCAAGGACCTCGGCAAGCATCGACGCAGCGAAAAAGTAACACGGGGAGAATTACTCTTCGTGGAGATATAACCCATACTTATTACCGCCAGGGGAAAAACCGAGATATGTCCCGGCTTCAAAAATCCATTTGGATCGCGCTGATCGGAACCGCCGTCGCGCTCCGTATCGCATTCTTCACGATCAGCGTCACCCGGGTTCAACCGTCCTCGGACGAAAGTGCCGTCATGCTCCAGGCGAGGCAAATCACCCAGGGAAAACTCCCCCTGCTTTTTCTAAGCCAACCCTACCTGTTCCCGGTGGAAGCCTACCTGGTCGCCCCTTTTTCAGGACTGCTCCCGTGTTCCGCCTTGGGTGCCCGGCTTCTGCCCGCCCTGGCCGGCTTTCTCTCCCTGCTTATCGCCACGTGCGTGATGCGACGCGTTTCACCCAGTGGAATCAAACCAATCAACCTCCTCTTGATTCTCTTTCCATCCTCCTATCTCCTGATGCTGCAGGCCGCCTATGCGCTTCCAGGTTATGTTTCCGCACAGGTCCTGGGCGGCATGTCGATATGGGGAGCTTTATACAACCGGCAGGACAGTCACCACCCGATATTAACCGCCTTGCTGACAGGATTCATTGCCGGTCTGTCGTTCAGCAGTCACCCCCTCATGCTACCTTTCGTGCTGGTCGGTACCCTGTATGTCTGCCTGGACCACAACCTGCCGGTATCCCTGAAACATTCAGCCGGGTTCCTTCCGGGACTGTTGCTGGGCCTCATCCCGTATATTCTGGCGAAAATTCATTTCCCGGACGCTTATTCCGACGTAACCGCCATGCGCGGAATCACAGATGCCCTGAAACATTTGTGGACCCCGACTTTCAACCCGACCCTGACCACGGCCCTCGGGATACGGACCTGCCTCTTCCCGGACCAACGCGCTATCGGGCCATCCGCCTCCATACTTATGGCATGTGCAACATTTCTGGCCGCCATGCTGCTTGGCATGTTGGTATGGCGGGCATGGATGTTTGTCCGACGTGTGTTCCGGGAAAAACGGGTTTACCTGGAGGATCAGGATCTGTTTATCGGAATTACCACACTTTCCATCCTTGCCTTTGCCCTCAACAAGCGGGCCGATGCCGAAAGCTACCGCTATCTCCTCCCGGTACTCTTGTGTTTTCCCTTCCTGATCAACAGCCTATACATTCAGACGGGCGGCGGGACGCGTAAAGCCGTTGCAGGGTTCATCGTGTGCATCACCCTATGGAATCTTGGTTCATCGGTCCGGCTGATGGGATACTGGAACCATCGCGATTTCGCCGGAAAGGAAGCGGCCCTGCCAGACCTGAACCCGGCACTCAACTATCTGGAAACCAACGGCATCCGGTATTGTGTGGCTTCTTACGGGGCAGCGTATCGCATAAATTTCCAGTCCGGATACCGTATTGTGTGCGCACAACCGGTCAACGAACGATTTCCGAACTGGCCTCTGGCCTACAAGGATCAGGTGGATGCCGCTACGAATGTCGCTTACGTTCTGACGGATTCCATCCGTTTCCTGAAACCGGCCATCTTCGAACGACATCTGCGGACCATGCATATCGAATGCCGCACGGCGAAAGCTGGCGATTTCACCATCTACCACGAATTTCGGAAAACCGTCCCATCTCCCCCCGTCCACCCCGGCCCGTTCACCCTGTCTGCCAGCCATCAACCCGAGAACGCCAAACACCTGACGGATGGTATCCTGAAACAGCCCTGGTCATCCTGCGCGATCCAGGAATCCGGGATGTGGGTTGAGGTCACGTTCCCAGCCCCGGCCGTCATCACCGGCATGCAAATCTTTTATGATCGCTGGGGAAACGCGACCCCGCGTGAATTGGATTTTTTCAAATCGACCGGCAACGGATGGGAACACCTGGCCTCCATCAAGACCGAGCTGGATAAATTCGGGTTCCCGGGCGACCATCCGGTATATGGAAAAGAACCCCAAACGGTCACCTGGCCCGCAACATCCGTCTCCGCCATCCGCATGGTAATAACCCGACCAAGACCCATGAATCACTGGGTCATCGGCGAGCTTCAGTTGCTCAGTCCCTGATCGTGATCCCCGCACCTGCCGGGGCGCAGCCAACTCGTTCCAACGGAATTTCTACGGGAAAAACTCCGCTTTACCTGGGCATCGTTCTCCCGATACCATGCCGGCTGTATTGTTTCGTGGGGCAACATCAAGAAAGTCAGGCGTGGACAAACACCGGTTACATATCGCGACAGGCATACTGGTCCTGTTTCTCGCCTTCGCACTCCGGCTCCTATTCTTCACGACCAGCATCACCCACCTGCCGGCATCCAGCGATGAGGTGCTATCCATCCTGCAGGCCAAACGCATCGCCGCCGGCCACACACCCCTGCTGGTAAAGGCCAATACTTACCAATTCCCGGTCGAGTCTTACCTCTCGACCCCGTTCACAAGGCTCCTGCCACGGAACGCCTTCGGGGCCCGGTTCATCCCCCTGTTGCTGGGATTTGCGACCACCGGTTTCCTGGCATTCATCATGCTCCAACTCGTCCCTTTCAAGCGCTCCTGGCCCGCCCTCCTGTTGCTCCTCTTCCCGTCCGCCTACCTGCTGATGCTGCAAACCGCCTACATGATTCCCCAGCACAATTCATTGCTTCTCCTATGCACGCTGGCAGTCGCGGCCGCCGTTCTCCACCGGAAAAAACGGGAGTATCCCGCCTGTTATGCGGCAGCCGCCGGCCTCCTGGCCGGCCTGGCCTTCAGCAACCACTTGGTGGCCCTGCCCGTACTCGTCATGGTTGTGCTGTTCATCATGTTGGATGAACACCCTCATTACCTTCGAAAGTCAACACCCGCCGTGCTGGCCGGCCTGATCCTGGGCACCGCACCCTACTGGTTGGCCCTCCGGTTCCTGCCCGGCGCCTATGGGGCGGTCACCGGCATGGACACGATCCCCAAGGCCATCTCGAAATTATGGCCGTACACCATTACCTATACCCTGCCCCGGGCACTGGGCTTCAACCCCTGCCACTTCCCCGACAGCCGTGAGACCCTGGAAGTCATGCCGGGACTCGAGTCGGTATGGGGGATACTGTTCGTCATGGGCCTGCTGGCGGGAGTTGTATACGAAGCCTTCCGCATAACCCGATACACCATCCGGAACCGTTGGCCCACCCTGACGACCGGCGGGTTGTTCACCGGCATCTGTGCCATCACCCTCCTGCTGTTCGTGCTCAATAAACGTTCCACGGTTGAATCGTTCCGGTACCTGCTTCCGCTGGTGGTGTTCTACCCCTTCCTGCTTTTACCTTCCCCGGATCAACCCTCCTCCCGGCCGCTCAGCCTGGTGCGCACCTGCGGTATCCTGGTCGTGGCGGGAATCAACATCCTCATGACAATCCGCCTTGCGGAGTCCTGGCAAACACCCGGTTTTGCGGTCAAACAGGCCAACATCGCCGACATCCAACCCGCCATTGCCCGTCTGCGGGAACTCGGCATCACCCATGCCTGCGCTTCCTACTGGGCCAGTTACCGCATGACCTACGAAACCGATGGGGCCATCACCTGCAGTCAACCGATCAACGAGCGGTTTCCCGGCTGGTATGTGCCCTACAAAGCGAAAGTCGACGCCTCAACCAACGTGGCCTATGTGCTCACCGAGGGCATCCGTTTCCTCAAGCCGCACATCTTCGACCGGCACCTCGCGACCATGGGCGTGACCAGTCAACGTGAAATCCACGGGGATTTCGTCGTGTACCACGATTTCCGGCAGACGGAGTCCGTCGCGGCACGCACGTTGATTCCACCGGATCACCTGGTGCTGAGCGCCAGCCACAACTCGGCCGCAGCCATCCAGGCCAACGACGGGGATCCGGAAACCCGATGGATGACGGACGGATCGTTCCAGGAGTCCGGGATGTGGTTCCAGGCCGCATGGGATCAACCCCGGACCGTATCCGCCATCCGCATCACCTACCACCGCTATTACCATGACCATCCACCCTTGATGGACGTCCGCCTACGCACCGAAACAGGCTGGGAAAACGTTACCAACGGTATTCCCGGCACCATCGACAAGTTCGAGTTTCTCAACGGCCATCCGGTATACGGGGGGATCGCCCGGCAAACCATCGCCATCCCGCCCCGAACCGCCCGATCCATCCAGCTGGTCATCAACCAGCCCAATCCCCGATCCTGCTGGAGCATCTGCGAACTTGAATGCTTCGAGCAATCCGCCTCCCTACCGGTCACCCCGACCGGACCGGACCGTCAATGAACCCGATCCTCCTGGTCGCCATCAATGCCCGCTACACGCACCCGAACCTTGGGCTCCGCTGCCTGCTGGCCAATCTCGGCGACCTGCGATCACGCGCCATCCTCAACGAATTCACCCTGTCCGACACACCGGACGAGATGGCACGCCGGATACTCGACCGGTCGCCTGCCCTGGTCGCCATCGGGGTCTATATCTGGAACCGGCGAAAGGTCGAGGAACTGGTCGACCGCCTGCGCGAAGCACGGCCGGAATTGCCGGTCATACTTGGCGGCCCCGAGATATCCTACGACACGGAATCGCCCCTGGCCCGCAAAGCCAACTGCGTCGTGTGCCATGAGGCCGACCGCGCGTTTGCCACAACCTGTACCGCCATTCTTGCCGGTCAATCGGTCCCGCCGGTGATCATGCCGGACCTGCCCGATCCCGCGGCAATCGCCCTGCCCTATGGCGAATATACGGAGGATGACCTGGCCAACCGGATACTCTATGTGGAAACCAGCCGCGGTTGCCTGTACGGATGCGAATATTGTGTTTCCGCCATTGCCCCGGGCGTGCGCTACTTCGATACCGACCGCCTGTTCGCCGCTTTTCACCGCCTGCTTGACCGTGGCGCCACCCGGTTCAAGTTCGTCGACCGGACCTTCAACCTGAACCCTGAACATGCCGGCAAGGTGCTCGACTTCTTCCTGGAACGCTGGCGGTCCGGCATGTGCCTGCACCTTGAAATGACCCCCACCCGTCTGCCGGACAATTTACGCAGCCTGCTGCTCCGGTTTCCCCCCGGCGGACTGCACATTGAGGTTGGAATCCAGACCTTCAACCCGGCGGTTTCCCGCCGGGTGGGGCGCCCCCTGGACATCGCCACCGCCGAAAACACCCTCCGGTTCCTGGTTCAGGAGGTGAAGGCAACCGTCCATGCCGACCTCATCGCCGGCCTGCCGGGCGAGTCAACCGACTCGTTTGAATCCGGATTCGACCGCCTGGCGGCCCTGCAACCCGCCGAGATCCAGGTCGGCATACTCAAGCGGCTGCACGGAACCCGCATCGACCGGCACGCCGCCGAATGGCGCATGGAATTCCGTACCGAATCCCCCTACGACATCCTCGGTACCAGCGGAATGGACGCAGTCTACCTCGATGGGGTCCGCCGTTTTGCCTCACATTGGGAACGCATCGTCAACCGCGGACTGTTGCCCCATGCCCTTTCACTGATCAGTTCCGGCGAGCCATCCATCTACCACGCGTTTGATGCATGCAGCCGGTATGTCGCGGAACACATGGGATTACACAGCCTCAACCTGGTACGGTTGACTGAAGTGCTGTTCGAATTCCTCACCCGGGAACGGGGCCTTCCCGAATCCGAAGTCCGGAACGTGCTGCGCAGCGATTTCAGTGACCAGGGGCGCCGGCGCTCACTACCCCATTTCCTCGACACGATCTGATGCCCATCGTGTTCCGGTCCGTTTACGGGTCGACGGACCGGCGGCGTTCCGCCAGCCACTCCCGGCATTCGGCGCCCCGCTCGTTGCTCAATCCGGCACGTACATGGTTCGCCACCGCCTCCCGGCCATACACATCCGCGGCCAGCTCATAGGCGTTGGACGCCTTCTCAAAGGCGTCCAGCATGCGGTTCTGCATCCGTTTCACCTGTCCCTGGGACTGCTGTTCACGCACCCGTTCACTCACCCGGCGGTATTCCCGCACCACCCGTTTCCAGTTTTCGGCGGATCGCTCGTAATTCAATGCGGCCATCCGGTGCAGTTCACCCGCCTTGAAATTCATGTCCGCGGCCTGGATCAGGCCATTGCGCCGGTCCGTTTCCTCCAGGTATTCGCGCTGGCACAATTCACGCGATATCCACAGGACTTCTTCCGCTTCCACCTGTTGGGACAGGGCGGCCTTCATGCGGACCTCGGCGGCACGGGTCCAGTCATTGGCAACCGTCTCATCCGCCGACCCCGCAACCCCTTCCTGCTGCCCCCGTCCGGTGCAGATCATCATGGACAACACGGCCAGCATGGCAACCTGTACTACCGGGTTCCGGATCATCGTCCGTTTCATTACTTGCTCCTTTGTCAATCAGCCCCGACTCCCACCACATCGTTTCTATACCCCATCAGCCCGGCGTCCGCAAGCCTGACCACCCCGGTAATTGACTGTACACGGTCAACCTGCCTGCGCTAGGTTCCTGACTGTTCCGTTAACTGACAACCCGAATGGAGCTGACCATGGATATCCATGACATCGACATCAACGCCATCGCCGACCGGTATGAACGGGCCTTCCGTCGCGAACCGACCGACCGGCCGGTCTTCAACATCTCCTACCAGTTGGGCAAAACCATAAGCTATCCCCCCACCCCGCCAACCATCCGGGATCAATGGTTCAATTTCGACTGGCGGATGGATTGCGCCGAAAAGAACCTGGAGAACACCGGCTTCCTCTGCGAGGGATTCCCCACCGTTTCCTGCAACCTCGGTCCCGATATCCTCGCTGGATACACCGGCAGCGAACTGGTGATCGAAAGCACCAGTACCAATTGGGCCCGCTTCCGCGTGTCCGACTGGTCAAAGGAACCTCCCATCACCTTCCAAAAAGAGGGTTTTTACTGGAAGGAAACCGAACGGTTCCTGAAGTTGAGCTGCTCCCGGGGCAAGGGACGCTGGTTGACCTGGTCCGGCGATCTGCACACCAATGGCGACGGCCTGGCCGCCCTGCGCAACCCCCAGAACCTCCTGCTCGATCTCTACGACTGCCCCGACGAGATCCACCGGCGCATGAAGGAAATGCACCGCGTGTTCGAACAAGTACTCGAGGCAACATTCGCCATCACCCTGCCCGGCAACCAGGGTCTCTCGTCCAGCTGGTGCGTGGCCGCCGCCCGGGGCCGCTTTGCCGCCATCCAGAACGACTTCTGCTGCATGGTCGGACGCGAAATGTTCGACGAATTCTTCAAAGCCTACGTGGAGAAGGAAGCTTCCCTGCTCGATCACTCCATCTACCACCTCGACGGACCCGGCGCCATCCAGCACATCGAATCCATCTGCGAATCACCCCATCTCGATGTGATCCAATGGGTGCCGGGTGCCGGCCAGAAACCCACCAGCCAATGGCCGGAACTCATGCAGAAAATCCAGGCACTCGGCAAGGGGCTCTGGATCCACGGGTCCCCCCGCGATCAGCTTGAAATTCTCAAACAGGTCAAACCCGAGGGATGCATGTACAATCTCGGTTTCCCCAACCGCGACGAGGCGGAAGCCTGGGTCCGGGAAGCGGACACCATCCTCAAGGCGAAATGTCCGGTCTGCTCGGGAAATACACGTCGTTCACCTTGCAAAGGAATCTGACCATGCTTGGAAAATCCTATTCGATCAACTGGCTCACGCGAAACCTGGTCCCGCAGAACCGCTGGAAGCCCTACCCCCGCATCTCCGATCGGCACGCATGGCAATCCCTCCCGTCCGCACAACGCAAGGCCATACTCCACCAGGGCAACGATAGCCTGGATAAACCCTGGCCTGAACTCCCGGCAACGCTTTACCTGGATTTTGCCCGGACGGGTAATCGGCGGCGCTTCGAAATGCCCTGGTTTGAACGCCGGCGATTGCTGGCAGCCTTGACCCTCGCGGAATGCGTGGAAAACAAGGGGCGCTTCACCGATGCCATCATCAATGCCATCTGGTCCATCTGCGAGGAATCCTCCTGGTGTTTTCCCGCCCATGTCGGCGGTCAGAAAGCCGGCGTCGGCTTGCCCGACACCGCGGAACCTACCGTGGACCTGTTTGCCGCCGAAACCGCCTCCCAACTCGCCTGGACCCGTTACCTGCTTGATACCGCATTGGATACGGCCTCCCCGCTGGTCATGCCGCGTATCGAACGCGAAATCATCAACCGGATCTTGACCCCCTGCCTCCAACGGGACGACTTCTGGTGGCTGGGATTCAAGGGCCGACACGTCAACAACTGGAACCCCTGGATAAACTCGAACTGGCTCTCCTGTGCCCTGCTGATCGAACCGGACAACCGCCGCCGCATCCAGGCAGTTGCCAAGATCCTCCGAAGCCTTGCCGTCTTTACCGACAGCTACCCCGACGACGGCGGTTGCGACGAGGGGCCCTCCTATTGGACACGGGCAGGCGCCTCATTGTTCGACAACCTCGACCTGCTCCACCGCGCCACCCGTGGCCGCCTGGACCTCTTCAAGCATCCCAAAGTCCGCGAGATAGGACGCTTCATCTACCGTGCCCACATCGCGGACCGGTGGTTCCTCAACTTCGCCGATGCACCGGCCATCATGACCGCCCCGGCAGGACTGGTCTTCCGTTTCGGGCGGCGAATCACCGACCCCGCCATGCAATCCCTGGCACGTTACTTCCATGCCGGCCGGAATGGACAGGCGACCGGCACACTGCTCCGGACGCTACCCGACCTGTTCGACAGTTCAGGTATCGACCGGAAATCTGCAAAGCCCCCCCTCCCGAGGGATGTCTGGTTACCGGATACCCAGGTGATGGTCGCCCGCTCGTTCGCCGGTAGAACCACAGGACTGACCTTGGCCGCCAAAGGCGGCCATAACGCCGAGAGCCACAACCATAACGATGTGGGCCATTTCGTGTTGTTCCACGACGGCAACCCGGTGCTGGTCGATGCCGGGGTCGAAACCTATACCCGCAAGACCTTCAGCGCCCAGCGCTATACCCTCTGGACCATGCAATCGGCGTATCATAACCTGCCGACCATTAACGGTGTCATGCAGCAGAACGGCCGTGAATTCCAGGCGCGTAACCTCTGCTATAAGGCTACCCGCCAGACGGTTGACTTCTCCCTCGATATCGCCCCGGCCTATCCGGCCCAAGCCGGGCTCACCTCCTGGGTCCGATCCCTCCACCTCGATCGGGGCGAACTCATGATCCTGAAAGATGGTTACCAGTCCCACCGTAATCCGAAACAGCTTGAATGGTCGTTTCTCACCCCCTGCCGGCCGGTATTGAAATCCAACGGCATCCAGCTCACCGATCGATCACTGCCCGGCAAATGCATCTCGGGTACCGCCATGCTGACCTATGACACCGCACGCATGACGTCACGGGTGGAACCCGTCACCATCACGGATGACAGGCTGAAGGCCATCTGGGGCGGACAGTTGTTCCGCATCCGCCTTCAAGCCCGGCATCCGAAATCCACGGATCAATACCAGTTTGAAATACGGCCGGCCACACCGTCCGGACGCTAACGCAGAAGGAGTTCCCGCCATGAACGATTACTACCGTTTCCCTGCCGGCTTCCTCTGGGGTACCGCCACCGCCTCCTACCAGGTTGAAGGCGCCGCCCGCGAAGACGGACGCGGCCCCTCGGTCTGGGACACCTTCTCCCACGCCCCCGGCAACGTCGATTCGGACCATACCGGCGACGTCGCCGTCGATCAGTACCACCGCTACCGCGATGACGTGAAGCTGATGAAGGATCTCGGCGTCAAGGCCTACCGCTTCTCGATTGCCTGGCCGCGGGTGCTCCCCGGGGGGACCGGT
>MHBQ01000184.1:5045-12482 GCA_001803315.1 Lentisphaerae bacterium RIFOXYC12_FULL_60_16 | reverse complement strand
CTGCTCGCCAACGGCATCCAACCCTGGCCCACGCTCTTTCACTGGGATCTTCCCCAGGCCATCGAGGACCGGTTCGGCGGCTGGCGTTCGCGCGATACGGCACAGGCGTTCGCCGATTACGCCGCGTTGATCGCAAAGCGGTTGTCGGACCGGGTCCGGCATTTCTTCACGATCAACGAATTCACATGCTTCACCGACATGTCCTACGGCACCCCACCCGGCAGCATCTGTTTCGCCCCCGGCCTGCACCTCGACACGTCCGCGCGCAACCAAATCCGCCACCATGCCCTGCTCGGTCATGGACTCGCCGCCCAGGCGCTCCGCGCCCACGCCCGCCAACCTATCAAGGTCGGACTGGCCGAAAATGCCTCGCTTTGTGTCCCGGTCATGGAAACCGACGCCGACATCGCCGCAGCACGCAAGGCATTCCGCGAAACAAACGGCCGCTTCCTCACCGCCGTGATGGAAGGACGTTACCTGGAAACCTACCTGGCCGAACAGGGAACGAACGCCCCCGTCTTCACCGATACGGACATGGCTGTCATCGGCACCCCGCTTGATTTTGTCGGGCTGAACGCCTATGCGCCTTCCTATGTCCGCGCCGCCGCCAATCCCGCCGGCTTCGAATCACTGCCGATGCCCGAATCCTATCCACGCATGGTCATGCCCTGGTTGTATATCGGCCCCCAGATCCTCTACTGGGGCCCCCGCTTCCTCAAGGAACTCTGGGATGTGAAGGCCGTCTATGTCACCGAGAATGGGTGCGCGGCACTGGACAAGCTGACCCCGAAAAAGGAAGTACTCGACCTGGACCGCGTGATGTATTTGCGCCAGCATTTCATCGCAGCCCACCGGGCAACCGCCGAACAATGGCCGCTCAAGGGATATTTTCTCTGGAGCCTGCTGGACAATTTCGAATGGTGCTGCGGCTATACCCGCCGGTTCGGCATCCATTATGTGAACTACGAGACACTCGAACGCACACCGAAAATGAGCGCCCACTTCTACCGCGAAGTGATCCGCCGCAACGCCGTGGTCTGAACGGGAGGTCATCATGCAGGGACCGGCAATCGTCAACATCATCAACTTCATCCGCGCCGTCGAACCGCGCGTGTCGATCGATCTCGTTGAACCCGTCAAACACCAGGTGGAACTCGTCCGGCATCACCGGTTCCCGGCCACCTGGCTGCTGCAATATGACGCCCTGATCGACGACCGTTTCACCCGCCTCCTCCCCCGCAACGACCCCACCCAGGACATCGGCATCTGGTTCGAAGTCGTCCAGCCCCTGGTCGAAGCAGCCGGGTTGAAATGGCGCGGCCGCTACCCCTGGGACTGGCATTGCGAAGTGGGCTTCTCGGTCGGCTACACGCCGGAGGAACGGATCCGGCTGGCCGACGTGTTCATGGAACGGTTCCGTTCCGTGTACGGCTCGTATCCGCGCAGCGTGGGATCCTGGTTCATGGATACCGTCCTGCTGGCCCACCTGGCGGACCGCTACGGGATGGTGGCTTCCTGCAACTGCCGGGACCAGTGGGGTACCGACGGTTATACGCTCTGGGGCGGCTATTACAACCAGGCCTATTATCCCAGCCGGCTCAATGCATTCATGCCCGCCCAGACCCCCGCCCGGCAGATCCCCCTGCCGGTCTTCCGCATGCTTGGCAGCGACCCCATTTACCAATACGACTGCTCGCTGGGAGAGAACGGACAAGGGGTCATCACCCTCGAACCCGTCTATACCGGCAACGGGGGCGGTGGGAACCCCGCCTGGGTCCGCTGGTTCTTCCGCGAATGTTTCCGGCAACCGGTCCTGGCCTTCGGCTATACGCAGGTCGGCCAGGAAAACTCCTTCGGATGGAAAGCCATGGGACCGGGCCTGACCGACCAGTTCAACCACCTGGCCGGCCTCGTGAAGGATAAGCGCGTACAGGTGCAAACCCTGGCCGAAAGCGGGGCATGGTTCAAATCCAGTTTTTCACGAACCCCCGCCACCGCCATTTGCGCCCTCACCGATTGGATGAACAAGGACCGCAAATCGGTCTGGTATAATTCCCACGCCTACCGGATCAACCTGTTCTGGGATGGCCCGCATTTTCGCATACGGGACATTCACCGGTTCGACGAGACTTATACCGAGCGATATTTGTCCGCCGTATGCAGCACCCATGCCTGCACCTACGACACCCTGCCCGTGGTGGACGGGTTCCGCTGGAGTGATACAACCACCCATGCCGGCCTGTATCTCGAAGATGCCCAAGGCAGGGAACTCACCTGCCGGAACGAGGCACCGGTTGTTACCCAATCCGGCGATTCCAACCTCACCATTGCCTGGAAACTGGATGATGACCATTCGATCACGATCCATTGTTCTTCGGAATCGCTGGCCATTCAATGCGATCTGGCTGGATGGCGGCTCCGGTTACATCACGCGGCGGAAGCATCCCTTCCCTTCACCCGCGTCATGCCGGACCACCTGGATCTCTGTCATGAAGGCCACAACTACCACGTGACCTGCGAAACCGGAACCTGCATCCGTGACGGCAAGGGTTTCCGCCTGGAACCCGCTTCCGGCAAGCTGGTCATCCGGATGGGCTCGATGGAACTCGTCCCTCCATCCAAATGACCACCGACCTCCCCAACCTGGAGGGCGGAGCTCCCGCGACGCCGTCTTCCCCTTCGATCACTCCTTGCGCACCTGACCCTCCGCAAATTCACCAAAGCGTGCAGGCAATAACGCTGCTGATCTGGAAACTTGCTGGCAAAACCCGCAGGTTCAGCGTAATAGACCGATATGAGAGAATATAGACCCGTGAAGGAAAACTAATCAAAGCACTCCCTGCATTACGGGCAAGGTCTCACTGTTCCGCCGGAAGCTGGTGCCACCGGCGGCCAGTAAATAATGAATACTGACGTATGGAACTCGAAACCGCTGGAGAAGTAACGTTCACGAGATGATGATTTGGATTTACCACACGGGAAAGAAAGAACGGGATCGCAATCGGCCCGATCCGTACCGTTGACCGAGCCGTGCGATCAACGGCCGATTTGGTCGGGCGTTGGCAGGATGTGAAATGGAAACGGCCGTTCACCAAGGTCATCATAAAATGATTGATCATGTTCACATATATGGTAACTTCTTCGTGTGAGGCAAATTTAGTTCTACACCACGTCAGCAGGGCGTTGCCCCGTTCAAGAGCTCCTTGACGATCTGCCGGACAAGACTGTCCAAAAGATTGCCTGGGTGCTACGCGTGGTTCGCGACTTGGATCGTGTACCGGCCAATTATTTCAAGAAGTTGGTCAACACGGATGATATTTGGGAAGTCCGTGTTGATGTCAGCCGCAACACGTTCAGGTTATTGGGGTTCTTTGAAAGGCAGGCGTTGATTGTATTGACCAATGCCTTCCAGAAGAAAACCCAGCAGACACCGCCCGCCGAGATCCGGCTGGCGGAGGAACGCAAAACCGATCATATAAGTCGGAGGCAAAGCCATGGATGATCTGGAAAAATACATCGAGAAACGAAAAAAGCGGTCGCACGCTTTTGCGGCTGGATTTGAAACCGGATACGAGCAGTTTAAAATCGGCGTGGTCCTTCGCACAGCCCGCGAAAAAGCGGGGCTTACCCAGGACGAGGTTGCTGCGCGTTTGAGCACAAAAAAATCAGCAATCTCCCGGATCGAAAATCATGCGGAGGATATCCGGCTTTCAACATTGGAAAAGTTTGCCGAGGCTATTGGTAAACGGTTGACTTTAAAAATAGCATGAGGACTTCAGAGGACACACAAACTATCACACGCGCCGGTATGCACACCCGTCCCCCCCTATCGCGTCTGTAGCTTGAGCGTGATGATCTTGTAGGGCTCAACCGTCAAGACGACACCGGACCGGTCCCGTTTCAACGGCGCCACCGTCCGCTCGTTGAGATCCGCCAGCACGACCTTGGCAAACACCGGCGCCAGCCTGACCTGCGCCCGGACACGTCGTCCCTCATTCTCCCAGAATCGCAGGATCCATCCGTCACCGTCCACCGCACGCTTGAATGCGCTGAAACGAAGGTTGCCCGGCTCAAGCTCAAAGGGAGGCGTTGGCAGGACATTTTTCCGCCCGGCAGCCAGGACCGCCGGCTCCACCAGCACATGGTCAGGATCCGCCTGGTGCGCCATGGGCGGATAAAGAAACGCCTCCGCCTCCGGCACAAACGGCGCCCGGCACGCACGGGTAACCCCATCGTACGGCAGAAAGGCAAATTCGAACTTCTGCGGACCGGGACACTGCGCACCCGGCGTAGGGGTCGTCGGCGAGGTGGCCCCGGCACGGGTCTTGAAATTCGACCGTCCCATCCGCCCATAGCCCCGGAGCAGGGTGATGAACAAATCCACACCCCGGCGACTGTGTTTCGATTCATATTCATGCAACCCGCGGCACGCCACGGCCAACCCGCGTTTCCCGTCATCCACCGCCACCCATTCCCGGAAATGGAACGTGATCGGCGGTAGTTGCGCCCAACCGGTCTTGCCCTCATCCGGATTCCGGATCGGTTTGACCAGCATACCGAAATGTCCCTGGCTCTTGACCGTATCAGCCGATATCCCGGACGGTATCCGCATCCGGATCCGGTGATCACACGCCTGGTTGTCGAAGGTCACGGTAATATCGGCCCGCCGCGCCCCCCGGCACAGGGAGACACGGGTGGTCACCGTCAGGTCAACCATTTCACGTGACCGCTTCTCGCCTTCCAACCGACGCGGCACGCGCATGGTGGTAACCACCTCCAGCGTGGCACGTACCGGTCCCGCCTCAATGAGCCGGCAGGTGGAGGGGAACCGCGAACTCGACAGCAGCGGGCTCGCTGTCCAGGGCAGCGAGAAATCCCACGCATCCCCGCGTTCCGCTTCTTCTTCAAGGACACCCAACCCGGAATAGGTTCTACGGGTTGCCTTGTCATATAGTTCCAGCGAACCACGGACAAACCGTATGCGTACCAACTCGTTCTCAATGGCACGATTGGACTGCCGGCCCATGGAAGACGGCTTCCCTGAACGGCCGTCACAAACCTGCAGCTCCGCCAGTCCACCAGCGGGAATAGGCGCGGCGACCAGCACATGCGTCGGGTTGCCATCCGGCCAGGCCGGAGCCCAACTGGCATCCTTGACCGGCTGATCCGCCGCCCAGGGATTCTCGACAACCTGTACAGGCAAGGACCGGTCCTGCGCATCGGCGATATGGTGTTTGGCAGGATCGAAGCCCTGTATCCAGGTATCCAGCACTGGCACCCCGGCATCGCGGGACGCCGGGTTGTATGCCAGCACGAGTTTGCCCTTGTTGCGGGGTGAGTCACGCCGGGCGGCCAGGGCGGCCAGCGCCTCATGCGCTAGCCCCACGGCAATCTGTTTCGCGGCATTGAACCGCTGGATCATTTCCTCGTGGGCCGGATCGGCACTGGAACCGTGTATCCCGTCATGCGCATGGTTGAGGAACAGCCAGCGCCAGGCCTCTTCAAGCTGGCGGGTTGGCCACGCCGCTTTGTCCAGAGTGGCCATGGCACAGAGCGGTTCGGCATATTTCTCCAGCAGGGCTTCGGCAATAAAGTTGGCCTGCTTGAGATACGTGCGCGTGCTCAAGGTGCCCGTGAGGATCAACTGGTAACGGCCGCCCCACAATTCCCCCCGGTATTCCGGCAGGTGGGCGCCGCGGCGCCGGACCGCCCGGACCAATTCCTCGCAATTCCCCTGCACGAACTCAAACTCGTCCTGGGCAGCGTTGGCGCGGTCAATCAGTTCGGCAATCGTTTCCTGTGCCGTGGCGCAATCAAACCCGTTGGGTAGCGGGATGACACCGGTGGGGCAGGTCTCCCCGACTTTCCGGGCACATTCGATCATGCGTTGCACACCCGCCTTCATATCGGTAAACCGGGCGCCGGCATGAATATATTCGGAGGTCTGCGTGTATTCGCCATAGGGCGCCGGCCGGAACATGGGCGGCCCGAAACTATTGGCCTTACCGCCCGGCGTATGCAGGGCGCAATACGTGTGGCGCATGTGCAGAGCCAGCGCCCGGGTACCGTCCAGCCCCACCCAGCGGAATTGGTCCTCAACCCCTTTGGGGCATTCCGGCATGCCGCGCATGAAAATCAGGCTGTCGATGCCGAACCCGGCCAAGATCTGCGGCATTTGCGGCGGATGACCGAAATTGTCAGGCAGGTACCCGGCCTTCATCACCCGGCCGAATTCCCGGGCACGGCGATTCCCATACAGGCAGTTGCGCACGATGGATTCCGGGCTGACCAGCCATTCGTCATACTGCGTATAGAAAGGCCCCACCGCCAGCTTGCCGGAACGGACCAGCTTGCGGATCACGGGTTCCTGTTCCGGCTTGACCTCCAGGTAATGGTCCAGGGGCGCCACCTGGCCATCGAAAACGAAACTCTTGAAGTTGCGCTGGGGGGCCACCCTGGCAGCCAGGTGATCCAAACTCTTCAACAGCCAGAACCGGAATGACCGGAACGGCAGGTACCATTCGATATCCCAATGCACATGGGAAAAGACAAAGGCCGTACGCTTCATGGGAATTGATTCCTTCCTTGAACTGGACGATTATGACACTCAACGTCTGGCACAGCCGTAGTACCGGGCATAATCATTGTACAGCAGGTGGAGTGGAGCGACATCCTCCACGATTTCCGGGAAACGGCCGACGGGATCAAAGAAACGGTTGTCCACATGGTCATCGTTGACCCGGCTCACTTCCCCCACCAGCACGGTCCCCTTACCTGCCTGCCCCCAGAACCGGTGATACAGCCGCTGCGGCAGGCAAACGGATTCGCCCGGTTTCAGGGTAATGGTGCCGCCGGCCTTGACCTTCACCTTCACGCCATCCATAGCCACGGTGACCGGGGTCTTGGCCAGACCTTCCTTGGGTGTCGAGTTCCACAGCCGGATCACCAGGTTTCCGCCACCCCGGTTGATGATATCCTCCATCTTCTGAAAATGGAAATGCGTGGGGGTAATCTGGTTCTCCTGCACGATCATGATCTTCTCGGCATAGATTTTGCCGTTCTTGTCCTTCAGGTCCTTCATCTGGCCGTTCCGCACGGTGAACAGGAACAAGCCGATCTTGTCGAAATCCCCGGATCCGAAATCGGTGATGTCCCAGCCGAGTTGCTGATCAAGAATATCACGACATTCCGGCCCCTTGCGTTTCCAGTCGGATGGCGACCAATGGGCAAACGGCGGCAGCAGGAAATGCATCTGTTGAAGGAACTTCAGGCTTTTGCGCATGATCGCATTGATTTCGGATCGTTTCATGAACCCTCTCCCGGTTAATTATTCCCCAACAAGCACATCGGATTACGCCACGTTTCACTCCCCTTCGTCAAACTCTATCCTTCCCTCCCACCCCCATCCCCCACGTTCCACGCTTGCCCTGCGTAGCT
>MHBQ01000184.1:4825-5029 GCA_001803315.1 Lentisphaerae bacterium RIFOXYC12_FULL_60_16 | reverse complement strand
CCCTGCGTAGCTTCCGAGCGAAGCAGGGTTCTACAATCCCCTCCCTTCCCCGGTAGGGCGAGGTGTCCCTACCGAGCCGCCCGACCGGACACTTCGTCGCCGCGCTTGATCGCACGCTTCGTCGGATACACTTCGTCGCACGGCTTCGTCGGACCGGAGCGCCTGCCCTGAGCGAAGTCGAAGGGCCCGCGACGCCATCTCCCT
>MHBQ01000184.1:0-4815 GCA_001803315.1 Lentisphaerae bacterium RIFOXYC12_FULL_60_16 | reverse complement strand
AGCTCCCGCGACGCCGTCCCATCCCGTTCCCATTGGTGGACCGCGTTGCCTGCCCTGCATAGCCTCGGCGACGCAGGGTCCCTAACGCGGTCTCTCCCTATAAACTGCCGACATTCGCACACACACCCGCCGACATGCCGCTACGGACCAGGTTGACGATCCGGCGATGACGGTCGAATTGTGCGCGCGTGGTCGGTTTCATTTTTCCTGGACCTGTGACGTTATATGGCACAGGTCTTATGATATGTTGGTGCCAGTATTTTCATCTCAGGAATGCCTGGGCGCCCGTGGAGGACACAAACGATGCTGGCAACGAACAATGCAATGCCCCCCTTCCCGTCCCCTTCCGTTGTCCGCCCGCCCTCTTTGGTCTCTCCCTCTCATTCCCCCTCCCCCGCCATCATCCTGACTCCCGACCTGGACTGGGCCACCTTCTGGAAGGAAATATCCGCCACGCTTACCCGGCGCAACTACCGCCCATCCACCCGCTCACAATACCGCACCGTCCTACGAGGCTTTTACCGCTATGCACGGTGCTCCCCCATGCAGATCAACGAATCCATCGTCCAGGGCTACCTGTCCCGGCTGGTAGACGCCAACACCTCCTGGAACTGGCTGGGAATGAACATCTCGATCCTGCGCCACCTTTTCGACAAGCTTGCCGGCCGTACCATTACCGCGCGGTGTGTAACACCCAAGCGCCCACACCCGCTGCCGGAGATTCTCAGCCGCGAGGAAGCGCTCGCGCTTTTGGCCGCCGCCCCTTGCACGCGTGATCAGCTCATGCTCGGCTTGCTCTACGGTTGCGGCCTCAAAGTCGGCGAACTGTGCCGCCTGAGGTGGGCTGACGTCGACACTGCCGCCGGACGCCTGCGGGCATGCGGGACGTTGCGAGGGCAACGGATGCTGCATATTCCCCCGGATCTCCTCCCGGTACTCACGCTGGGCAAGGCACGTTGTCCGGCTGACGACTATATCTTTCAAGGCCGGTACGCCGGTTCGCACCTCAGCGGACGGATCGTTGAGATGATCGTTCGCAAGGCACACCGCGCCGCGGGAATCCTCAAGCCCGTCACCGCCATGACCCTCCGGCACACGTTTGCGGTCCACAGCCTGGAAAACGGCCAAACCATCCGCGCTGTGCAGGACGCCCTCGGCCATCGTTGCGTCAAGACCACACTGCGCTACAATCGATGCACGCTGCCGGAGACGCTCGTCAGCCCTTTGGACCGGCTCCGGCAGATGATGCGCGAACGCGAGCAGCAGACCGCGCTGCCGCCACCCGTCCCCGATCCAGTCGGCGGGAACCTGTTCAAAGAGCCGCTCTCGTTGGACAATCTGGAGTTGCCCTTCCGTGACGAGACCACAAGCGTCGCCGCCGGTTTTTACCGGTTGCTCAAGACGCACGTGTTCGGGCGATTCCTATGCCTTCGTCGCCCGAGCATCCGGTCGGGTTAAATTCGCCGCAGGCCCCTCCGTAATCCTCTTGCCAGAATCTCCAACCGACGTATTCCGTCCGGATCCGGACGCGCAAACACTGAATACTGGTTTCTGAATACTGCGCTTGCAGAACCGACGAAGGAGGTTTTACAAGCGCATCTTTCCCCTTGCCCAAAACATGTACTCAGCCTAAGTTTCTGCTATGAAAACGTCGCTTGGGCCGTGCCCACAGGCAGGTCCAGTCCAGAAATGTCGCGGCTGGCTGTATTTGCGAAGCCAAGCCGTCTAATACAAGAGTTGGGCATGAGATGATGAAATGGATACCCATAGTCCTGTGGCTTGTCGGCTGCGCGGCAGAACCGCCGGCGCTCGTGCCGCCCATCGGTACCGACCTCACCGGTGAGTGGATGCGGCAGGAATCTCATGTCATCCAGCTCACCCACACCAGCAACACGCTTTCCGGAACCGGACGGTACCTCAGCGACGTCCGGACAGACGTTGACCTGACGTTCATCGTCCAAGGCGAGATTACAAACGATCCAGAAATCGGCGAGATGGCTTCGCTACGGTTCTCGTCCACTCCTTGGCATCCGGCCGTCACCAACGTGTACAGAGTTGAGCGATCACGCCGAAGCGAGATCCTCGTTCTCCGTGGTACCCTCGGAACAAAGGACGAGCTCATCAACATGGACCAAATGAGGAAACGGATGGCCCAACAAGGCGTCGCACCCTATCGCCGCTAACGCGGCTCAGGGTGAACGCCAGCGTTAGCCTGCCAAAAAATTGGAGAATTTGCTATGGATTCAATCAATGCAACAACCAGTAGAAATCCTAAGAAAACTAAACTCTCAAGGTCTTTTACTGTTGCTCAATACGAAGAGTTTGAAAGAACCCGTAACCGCGAAAGAATATCGAGTCTAATAAGGGAGCGATTCAAGGAAAGATTCATTCTTCCTTTGCATAGCAGGCAAAAACACGGCTTTACCATAATGGCGGTTTGTTGTTTGATGATTGAAACGCTAGAGTCATTTCGCAACGGATGGACTGACACAAAAGGTCGAATTGTGTATAACGGTAACACTATCTCCAAAAGCGAGTATGCTTTTCATATGTTTTTCCAAAACAATACACAGTTCAAGGATTTTGTTGGCTTAGAAAGTGATTTTTATACGGGAGTTCGGTGCGGTATATTGCATCAAGCCGAGACCACTAAAGGCTGGCATATCCTAAGAAAAGGATCATTGCTTGAATCTGTGACCAAAGATATTAATGCCACTGCATTTCTTGACTGTATTGAAGAATCCTTAGATCAGTATTGTGATCAGTTACTTGGTTTAAATTGGGATAGTATCGAGTGGGTATATGCGAGAACAAAGATTCAAAAAATTTGCGCGAATTGTACTCACAAATGATCCTATTCATAATATTGGCAAAGAAAAGAACGCAGGCTAACACAGCGTGCACCCGACGGGTGGGAGTCTGCGCGTTTTCAAGCAGTTTGCGTGGCTGGAGGTCGGTTCCGTCAAAGTGGCATTCTCTCATCCCACCCACCCGCGGGTAACGCTCACCGTTCGCTCTAAATAAAGGAGAAAAGAAAATGAAAAAACAGAATACGCCCAAACCAACAAAGCAACAGCGTCCTTATCCCATATATACATTGTCGCGTGCGCTCCAAGTACCGTTGAAAATTAAGGAGCTTAACGGAGGGAATCCCTGGGCGTCTGAAGAATTGGCAAAAGCATTGGAAATTGGTTTCTAATCAACGAACTTTTATTATCTCACAGCAGCCGCACGCGATTACGGTCTAACGACTGGCACCTCCAAGACGGATACGGTAGCTATTGCCGACCTCGGTTCCGAAATTCTATACGCCCCGAACCCTGAAGCCGAATCAGAAAAAAAGACCGCAGCCTTTTTGCGAGTGCCTATATTTAAACAAGTTTTAGATCATTACAAAGGGAGTAATCTGCCGGAATTGAAATATCTTGGCAATACGCTTGAAAAGACTTTTGGACTTTCTCCATCATTTCACGAGGAATTCGCCCGGATATTCAGAGAGAATTGCCAAGAATTATCAATACAATCAGGCATACCATCGGCAGAAATCGCAACTGGCGAAAAGAACAATCAATCTCCGACAAAGATAGTTTTGGGAGAACCCACTGGATCACAGAAGAATAAATACAAGATTTTCGTGATTATGCCATTTGAAGAGAAAAAACCGGAACGTCCAAAAGGATTTTTTGCGGAAGTGTTACGGAGTATCATCACTCCAGCTGGACTGGCGGCCGGCTTTAAAGTTGAAACTGCCAATCGGCAAGGAAGCGATGTGATTCAATCTACGATTATCAATGATTTACTTGACGCTGATCTGGTTATTGCCGATTTGACAGACCACAACCCGAATGTTCTTTTCGAGCTTGGTGTTAGATTGGCGCTCGACAAACCGGTTGCGCTAATTAAATCCACAGGAACAGGGAGAATATTCGATGTGGACAACATGTTGCGCGTGTATGAGTACAACGGAAATCTCTGGCAGTCGACTATTGAGAAGGATTTACCTGAGTTGACGCAACACATAACAGCTGCGTGGGAAAGCCGAGAAACGGCGCCGTCGTACATGAAAATCCTCAAGAAGGCACAAGACTGAGCGAACCAGTTTTTGCAGGTGATTCTTCAACCCGCGCGGCGCGGGTTTCGAACACCTGAAAATGTCGTTATGAATTTCAGAAATGAAAGGATCATCATGAAGCATCGATGCCCTATGCTTGCCGTCTTGTCGCCGGCCCTGTTCGTGGCGGTTCAAGCCGTAGCTCAAGAGTCCGGAGCGCCGGCCGCAGTCGAGGCCGCGGTCGAGGTCCCTCCAGTGTGTTCCGGCGGATTCTTCTCTGTCGTTCTGTCCAGCGGTTGTCTGGGTGTTCTAATCTGGGCGGCCATCTTCGTCTGGGCAATCGCGCTCTTGCCCCTTGGGGTGCTGTCGATTGTCCACTGCGCAACACTTCGTTCAAGATGCTGGCCGCTCACCACAAAAGTCCTTCTGTGTGGTCCTGTGTTTCTGTTCGTCCTTGGCTGGCTTGGCTTTGTTCAGGGGTTGATTGGATTGGGGTGGACGATGGCAAGCGCTTCTTCCCCGGACATTGGGCTCTTGGCGTACAACATCGCTCAGTCGCTCTTCTCAGTCTCAGGAACACTCTTCCTCATACACTTGTACTTGGTCGTTTTCTTGATCTCTTTCGTGATCATGCATTTTAAGCACAAACAGATGGACAGGGATTCATAAGCGGGTCGCGGGGAGTGATTAGCTCCCCGCTCCCACACCACCGGACTTGCGGCTCCGCATCCGGCGGTTCAGAAGGTTTACCGTGACGCTGCACG
>MHBQ01000183.1:16755-24336 GCA_001803315.1 Lentisphaerae bacterium RIFOXYC12_FULL_60_16 | reverse complement strand
GCACGGCCTCCTCGATATGCCCTCGTCTCAATCCCTTTTGCTTCCCTCGCTCAATCCAGCCTCTTCCTTACCAGTATTTGGAACCGCTGGCCCATCAAATCGCCCTTGCCCGCATGCCCGACATCGTGTAACCTGAAACATCATGATGTATAAGTTGGTCATCATCCCGACCTTTGACGAGAAGGCAAACGTAGGTCCAATTTCGCAGGCGGTCTTCGCTGCGCTTCCGGAATCCGACATCCTCTTCATCGATGACAATTCCCCGGACGGTACCGGCAAGGTGCTGGATGAACTGGCCGCAACAGAACCCCGGATCAAGGTCATGCACAATACCGTCAAGAGCGGATTGGGCCGCGCCTATATCCAGGGATTCAAGTGGGCCCTCGAACGGGATTATCAATTCGTGTTCGAGATGGATGCCGATTTCTCACACGATCCGCGTGAACTGCCGAACTTCCTTAAAACCGCCGAAAGCGCCGACCTGGTGCTCGGATCCCGCTATGTCAACGGCATACGCATCACCAACTGGCCCCTTCGCCGCCTGATGCTGAGCAAGGGAGCCGCCATGTATGTCCGCATGATTACCGGTATGCCGGTCACGGACCCCACCGGAGGGTACAAATGCTACCGGCGAAGCGTCCTGGAAACCATCAACCTGGATGGCATTGAATCCAACGGCTATTCGTTCCAGGTTGAAATGACCTACGCCGCCTGGATGAAAGGGTTCCGTATCCAGGAAATCCCCATCACCTTTGAAGACCGGCGATCCGGTTATTCCAAGATGAACCACGATATCTTCAAGGAAGCCCTCTGGATCGTCTGGAAACTGGCCATGCGGCACGGGTTCATGCGCAACCCGTCGGGCCGCCAGCCACCGGCGCCTTCCACCGAAGGACCTGCGGCGTGACCCTGCCCGCCGTATTCCGGATCGGCGCCTTGGCGGACTGGTGGCGTGCCCTTCGCCCCGCCCAGTGGAGCAAGAACGCCGTTGTCGCAGCCGCTTTCCTGTTCGCCATGGGCGACCGGTCCCAGGCCATCCGACTTACCGCCCACGAATTGGGTGTGGTCAGCCTTGCCGTCCTGGCGTTCTGCCTGGTCTCCAGCGGCATCTACCTGTTCAACGACATCCGCGACCGTGAAGCGGACCGCCAGCATCCCGACAAGCAGAACCGGCCCATTGCCGCCGGGCGGATCACGGTGCCGGCCGCCGGCATGGTTGCCGTGCTCCTCCTGGCAGCCGGCACCGGCCTGGCGTGGTGGCTGGCGCCCGCCTTTGCCCAGGTGATCGGCGCTTATATCCTGCTCCAGACCGTTTACACCCTGGGACTCAAGCACGTGGCCCTGGTTGATATCCTGGTCATCGCCACCGGGTTTGTATTGCGGGCCATGGCCGGCGCCGTCGTGATCGGGGT
This sequence comes from Lentisphaerae bacterium RIFOXYC12_FULL_60_16, assembly GCA_001803315.1. Classification (GTDB taxonomy): domain Bacteria; phylum Verrucomicrobiota; class Kiritimatiellia; order UBA8416; family YA12-FULL-60-10; genus YA12-FULL-60-10. The sequence continues at coordinate 22,924 of MHBQ01000183.1, read as the reverse complement.
CACCATATCGCCCTGGCTCCTGTTGTGCGCCTTCCTGCTGGCGCTGTTCCTGGCCCTGTGCAAACGCCGGCACGAGAAGGTGGTACTGGCGGACGACGGAGGCGAAACCCGCGCCGCCCTGGTCCGGTACGATGCCCATCTGCTGGACCAGCTCATCGCCATCTGCAGCGCCGCCACCATCGTCTGCTACGCCATCTATACGCTGTGGCCCGACACGATCCGCAAGTTCGGCACCCAGGCGCTGGGCTTCACCATCCCGTTCGTGATCTTCGGCATCTTCCGCTATCTCGACCTGGTCTACCGCCACCGCAAGGGGGACAGGCCCGAAATGATCCTGCTCCGCGACCTGCCGCTCCTGGTCGACCTGGCCGCCTACGGCGGCGTCATCCTCTGGATATTCCTCGCCCGCTGACCGTCTTCCGTTTTCCGTATTCCGTCTCTCATCCGACGGGAACCAGCAGGTTCTCCTGATACAGGAGGCGGATCAACTGCACATCCAGCGCATGCCCGGCCTTGTACGACAGGATCCGCCCGCACAGTCGACCCGTATCCGCCAGCGCCACCGCCGCCAGCAGGTCCAGCGTCGCCCGGTGCCAGGCGGCTTCCAGCGACTTGCCCTGGTGCACCAGTTTGGGCTCATTGAAATACCGCTTCGGTCCGGCAATCAGGATGTTACGGTTGGTATACCCGAGATGCCGCACATCGGCCAGCAACTTGCCGATCGTCCTGGTAAACAGCATCTGCCACAGGGAACAATTCGTCCGCGCCAGGGCGCCATGCCGGAAGATGGCCGGCGTCACATCAAACTGGATGCGCTGGCGCCCGATGGCCGTCTTGAAATCGATCGCACAATCCACACTCAACAACCGCGATCCCCGCTCCGCCGGCAACACGCACACGAAACTACCGTGCGGCCCCTCAATCGACACCGGCTCACGCACCGTCACATACGGCACCGGCACGCGACCCGTCACCACACCCGCACGTTCAACCGCCTCGACCAGATCCATGCTGCCGCGGTCAAACAGCGGCGGATCACCCGAATCCATCCGGATCATGAGGTTGTCCAGTCCCAGGCCGATCCGTAACGCCACGATGTGCTCCACCATGCGGACGTAATTATGCGGCGACCCGGCACACAACACGATGTTCCGGGCTGTCGTCCAGACATTCTTCACCGACACCGCGATGGGCAGGGAATCCGGAATATCCCGGCGGTCCAGCCACCAGCCCGACTCCTGGCTGGGTACCATCACCAGCGTCCGCTGGGCCTTGCCGAAAAACGTGCCGGGCCCCGTCACCGATACACTGTCACGGAGTGTGGACTGATACGTCTCCGGCCGGAATCCCGGATCCGCCCGCAACACCTGGTCCACCGGCAACGCCTGCATCTGTTCCAGGGATCGCCGGACCATATCGGAAGATCCTGACAGCGCTCGCGCCCCCTTTGCCAAAACGAAATCGGACATCCTGCACTCCTCTTCCACTTAGAAAGTATATCCACAGGCCAGCGACACCACCCATTGATCCGTCGCTTCACCCGCGGCTTTCACGGCATCCTTGACATCGGAATCCAACTGGGTCTGGTACGTTACTGCCGGCGTGACCGTCCACTGCCCGGCAAATACCGGCCATTCGATGCTCGCCTCGAAATCGGACACCACCACCCCGTCCGGCTCATAGACCACCTCACCGGATTCCGCATCGCGGGTGGTGAATTGCGTCTCGGCATACGCCTGGTCCATCAACCCGATCCCCAACCGGACATCCATGGCCCATTGGTCCGGCATCAATTCAAAGCTATGCGCCACCCTCGCCTGCGCATACAGCCCGTCCAACTTGCTGATGTCGTAGTTGACCCGAACCGACGGAAGCCCAATCACGTCCAGCGTGCATTCCGCAAACACCTCGTACGTGTCCTGGTTCCGGGCATACAGGCCGTCATGATACAGGTAGGCAACCGCACCACCCCGTAACAGGGCCATCCCGGCTTCCAGGCGGCCAAAAACCGACAGGTCCACCCGGCTCCGGTCCACCGGCTCGTCAGAATCCGTAAGGTCCCAGGTGCCCCATACCCGGACCCCGCCATGCGTCCCGTTCAGGTTGACGGACGGCTGAAAGACCGGATCCTCGGTAACCACGGTCCCTCGCCACGTAAAGCCGCTGGCCACCCGCGCTTCAGCCTGGCCGTCCAGTTCAACCATGCCGGCCGTCACCGCCATGCCACCGGCCATCCAGCAAACCGCCATTCGCACGCCGATAATCTGCCATCGTTTCATGGTGCTCCTCCATTCATACCGTCGACCGCCACACGTCTGCCGGATACACGCCGGTGTCCACCAAGCGTCTGATCGCCGCCATCACGGCCGGCTTGTCCGGTGGATGGGTCACCCCGAACCACTGGCAGGGCGTCTTGAGCAGCGCCACCCGCACCGTCCCCGCGGCAATCAGCTGGTTGACCACTGTCGGCACAAAATACTCCGCCTTGAGATTCTGCCCCTGTTCAGCCAGGAACGTCGCAAATCCCTCCCGCAACGCCGCCATGAAGGAAGGCCTGAACCCCCACATGTTCATGGAGACCATCTCATCGCCTGTGAGCGGGACCCAGGTCCCATCCAATTCCTGATACCGGATCCCGGCAGGGCCGGCCTCGATCTTCGTCCGCTCCACGATGGACGTCAACCATCCATCCGCTTCCGTGCAGACACCCCGCGCCACCGTGCCGTGTTCCGAAACCGTGTTCCGCAGGACAAACCCGACCATTTCATACCCATCGGCCGGCTCCCGGGATTCCATCATCCGCCGTGCCAGCACATCGAAGGATTCCTTGCCATAATAATCATCGGCGTTGATCACTGCAAAAGGCCCGCGGATCGCCGGTGCGGCCGCCAGGACCGCATGACCCGTACCCCACGGCTTGCGCCGATCCGGCGGAACGGTGAATCCCGCCGGTACATCCGCCAGGTCCTGGTACACGTAAGTGACCCGCACCCGGCGTTCCATGCGGGCGCCCATGGCCGCCCGGAAATCCCCTTCCATCTCCCGCCGGATGATGAAGACCACATGGTCAAATCCAGCCCGAATCGCGTCATAAACAGAATAATCGAGAATGAATTCACCGGACGGCCCGAAAGGGTCCATCTGTTTCAGCCCGCCGTACCGGCTGCCGATTCCCGCCGCCATAACCACCAGGGTAAGCTCCATGGCCCGTAACGGTATCATACCCGCATGGAGACAAAAGCAAAAAACCAAAGGATTGCATAAGATACTGACTCGCATGCCATTAACACATGTACTCCTTCACTTGGTACGAAAAGCTTCGTTGGTACGCTATATCGGTGAAGCAAGGATGTTATGAACCCATGGAATTCTTATATTGATGTGTTGGAGTCGGGCAGGGAACCGGATCCGGAAACCGCTCCGCCGGACCTCTTGGATGCCTTTCATCCGGTTCATGAGACTTCATCTGCCGGTCAACATCCCGGGCTGGATGCCTTGCGCAAGATGGCACACCGGCAAACAACCCGGGGCGACTCGTTCGAACTGCCAGCCCATCTGGCAACCTGTCCTGAATGTCTCGATGTGTTCCTTGCCCTGCTGGATTCCCCGCCTTCGCTCACCGCCATGCAGACCGCACGGTTCCAATCCTTGTGGTTCCCGCCTCGCCAGGCTACCGGCCGGATTTCCTTCCTTCCGTTCATTCAATGGGCCGCTGCTGCAGCCATCCTGGCCATCATCGCATGGTTCGGCTGGATGAACACCTCGCTCCGCCCGATAGCCATCGAAATCGAATCCGGATCCCTGGCGGCGAACATCGCCATGCCTGCCGGTATGATCGCCCCTGCGGCCACCCCCTCCCGTCCCCCCCTCTCCGGTACGGTCCAGGTGAAACCGAAACAATCCTTTACCGTGACAACACCTTCCCGCATCGCATTGCCGGATGGCGTTCAGGTCCAGGCTGAACCGGAAACCTCCCTGGCGTTCAAGCGCACCATGCGGACAACCACCGTTGAATTGAATCAGGGCCGGATCACCCTGGACGTCGCACCCCAGCCCGCCGGTCACACGGTCCAGGTCAGGACACCACTCGGGACCATCCGGGTGATCGGCACCCGGTTCGAGGTGATCAGCGCCAGCGAGACCGCCGTCGAATACCGGGATGACGGATCGGGCGCCGTGCAAAGCCGTCCACTTGATATCGCCTCCATCACCGTCAGGGTCCGGGAAGGTACGGTGGCCATCCGGACTCCCGCCGACGAGGCCCGTATCCACGCCGGTCAACAGGCCGTCCTCCGCGTGGGACAACCCCGCATCGATGTATCGGACCTGCAACCATGACGCGACGGATCCCGATACTCGCCGTTGCCATAATCCTGCTGGCCACACCGGCCTTCCCGGCGGAGCCCGAGGAAGCCCAATACAATGTTGTGGTATCCCTGTTCAACGCCGGCCAGTTCGACGCAGCCCTCAAGAAGATCCAGGAACGTGAAGCCGCCACGATTCCGGACCCCATGCGTGCCCGTTACCTGCACGCCCGGGCCTTGATCCATGAACGGGCCGGAAAACCGGATGCCGCCCGCACCGCCTATGCCGCGTTGTTGGAAAAGCATCCCCAGGCGCCGGAATGCAACGGGGCACGCATCGCCCTGCTTTACCTGGATCATACCGCCAACCGAAACGCGGAAATCGTCGCCGCCTACCCTGCCATTCAGCAGAACGCTCTTAAACCCGAGGAACGCCGCAACCTCGCCCTGATGTTCGCGGAAGCACTGGTTGCCACCGGCAATCAACCCCAGGCCATCACCGCCTATCGCCAGGCACTCCAACTCGGTGCGGATGCCGCCCTGGTGAACCCCCGCCTGTTCGATCTGTATGTCCGGGCCGGCAACCATGCCGAGCTGCTGGCGGTATCGGCCAACGGCGTGACCGGCATGGACCCGCTCCTGCTGGCCCTGGTACGTGCCGAGGCTTTGCTGACCACCAAGCGGTTTGCCGAGGCGGAAACCGAGGCCGCAAAGATTCCCGCCGGCCATGCCCATGAACCCCGCGCCTCCTACGTACGCGCCCAGGCCTTGATCGGACTCAACCGTCCGGCCGATGCCGCCACACCACTGGCCCTGGCCATCGCCCGCTGGAAAGACCTGCCGACCCCACCCGTGGCCTGGTTGACGCTCGCCACCTGCCAGGCCGAGACCGGCAACCTACGTGAAGCAGCCGCCTCGGCGGCTCAAGCCCGCAATCGCCTGCGTGAGATTCCGGAAGCCCAGGCTGCTGATTTCCGTACCCGCCTGGCCATGCTGGAAATCAACCTGGCCACCCGGACCAATGGCGTGGGGGATGTCGCCGCCATCCTTGAACGGGTCCAAGCCGATCTGCCGGCGGATCGTCTCCCCGACCTGCTTTACCAGCGTGTCTATGCGCTGGCCTCCGCCGGCAACCACAAAGTCCTGTTGGACACCATGGCGCGCGATTTCCCCATTCTTCAGAAAGGGCCCCACGATGGCCCGGCCACCATCCTCTATGCCCGGGCGCTGCGCGCCACCGGCCAGGCCGAAGCGGCGCAGCAATGCCTGCAGGACCTCATCACACGCAAGCCGGATGCCCCCGAATCCATGCATGCCCGCATCGAGATTGCCCAGGCGCACCTGGACGCCGGCCGTCTGGATGAAGCCGCCGCCCTGCTGGACATGACGGCACGGACCGATCTCAAGAAACTGCTCGGTCCCGCCATCCATCACGACGTCCTGTTCAACCGGGCCATACTGGCCATCAAGCGGAACCAGCCGGCGAACGCCATCCCGCTGCTGACCGCCCTGCTGGCGGACAAGCCGGCAGCCCCGCTCCTGGAGACCGCCACCCGTGCCCTGGCCCAGGCCCAGCTTGATACCAAACAGTATGCCCAGGCTGCCGCCACCTGGAAGAACCTGCTCAACCAGTACCCGGATGATGCCTCCCTCCACGAACGAATCGCAACGTCCCTGTATCTGGCCGGAAACCTGGCAGCCGCGCTCGAACACCTCGACCGCCTGGCCGGGATGAAGGATGGCGCAAAACCCGAAAATCTGGAACTGGCCGCCCGGATCCTGCTTGATCTCAAACGGCCCGTCGATGCCGCCGCCCGTTATGAGCAGTTGTACAAAACCGGCGGCAAGAAACCCGCCCATGCATT
>MHBQ01000183.1:0-16733 GCA_001803315.1 Lentisphaerae bacterium RIFOXYC12_FULL_60_16 | reverse complement strand
AACCCGCCCATGCATTCGAATGCGCCGTGGCCTGGGATCGCGCCGGCAACACCACCAATGCAGCCGTCTGGTTCGAAACCGCCGCCCGCAGCCGCCGCGACCTGCCGGAAACCTATGCCGGCCAGGTTGACGCCCTATTGGCCCAGGCACGCCTGGCATCGGGAACCGGCGACCTCGGCGCCGGCTGGTGGATCACCCGGCTCACCCCCGATACCGATGCCGCCACCTTCAACGCTTCACTGGCTGCCCTGCTGCGCGCCATCGACACCGGACGTCCCAACCCCGACCTTCCCTCCCGGCTGGAAAAAGCCTGCCAGGCTATCCCTGTCGGGCACGTCAATCGCATGGCCCTTGCAGCCACCCACATTGCCGCCCTTGCCCGCCTTGGAAAGGATAAGGATATCCTTACCGTAAGTGATGCAATCCTCAAGGAACTCGCTGAAGCGGAGAGCACATACCCACCCGGTGTATTCGGGTCCACCATCGCTCCCGCCATGATCCGCTTCCATCGCGGTGAAGCACTCCGACGGACCGGACACCCGACAGACGCCCTGCTCGAATACGAGACGGTCCTGAGCGTCTACCCGTACAATGAATGGCCAGATGCCGCCGCCTGCGGTGTGGCGGAATGTTTTGCCGCCCTCGGGGAATCCGATGTGGCACAAACCCGTTTCGAGGAAATCACAAAAACCGGCGCCAAAACGCCGGCGGCAGCAACCTGGCAGGCATACGCCGAACGGCGCCTCCGGGAATTGAAGGAAGGAGACTGAGTCATGGATCTGCAGGTGTTCGTCGATCTCTGTATCAAGGGCGGTATTTTCATGGTGCCGCTTGCCCTGGTCGGACTGGCCGCCATCGTCCTGACCATTGAACGGTTTATATTCCTCCACCAGAACCGCGTGGACTGGGACCATCTCCATTTCGAGCTGCGCAGCGCCATCAAGGACCGCGACCTGGAACGGGCCGTGGTGCTCGCGGCACGCACCAAGGGCATGGTTGGACGCGTGCTCGCCGAGGGACTGGTCAAGATCCAGGAAGGCCACACGGACATCGTGGCCGCCACGGAGAAGATCATCCATTCCGAAATGCGCGGCATGGAGAAATCCCGCGGCTGGCTGCTGACCCTGGCCCAGGTGGCTCCCTTGATCGGTATTCTCGGAACCGTCTACGGGCTGGTGGTCTCGTTCATGGCCATTGAACAAAGCGCCTCCACCGACCCGCGCATCCTGGCCGGCGGCATCTACCAGGCGTTGATCACCACCGTGGCCGGACTTGTCATTGCCATTCCCATCATCCTGGTGCAGGAACATGTCCGCCGCGAAACCAACCGGATCCTGCATTACCTGGACCTGTTCCTGATGGAAATCCGCGACGGGCTCGAGAACCGGGCCTTCCAAGCCCGCGAGGTGGGCCGTGGCTGACTTCATCCGGCACCGGCCGGTCCATCACGAACTGCCGGAAAACAGCGACATCAACCTGACGCCGCTGATCGACGTCATCTTCCAGCTGTTGATCTTCTTCATGCTGGCCTCCACGCTGATCAAGCCGAACATGATCGAGTTGGATCTTCCGGAATCCACGTCCGGCGTAAAGAACCAGGAACCGGACCTGATCGCCATCACCTACCGCCTGCAGGACGGCGGTCCCGTCATCACCGTGAACACCACGCCGGTGACCGACCTGGAGGCGTTGTCGTCCAGTCTCCGTGAATTCCAGCGGCCGGGTGATGAGACGCGTCACCGGGTGGATATCCAGATCGACCGGAACGTCCCCTACCAAAACGTTATTTCAGTGATCGATACGGTGCGGGATGCCGGATTCCCGCGCTTTTCGCTCCAAACCCTGATGCCTTCATCCCGCCCGCGTGAAAACCCATGACTGTCCCGGTGACCCATCCGGGCGCGGATGCGCCCGCCGTCGAATTGACCGGCACGGTGGCCGGTGTGCTGGCCTGCGGTCTCGTTTCCAATGACGACCGCATCGTCATCGGGTCGGCACTCCATTGCGATCTGGTAGTCACCGATCCCCTGGTTCCATCCCGGGCCTGCCGGATTATCCATATCAAGCATCATGCCGATGCCAGCCATGCCTGCCACACCAACTGGATGCTCGAAGTCTGCCGGGGTGCGCGGGTCTACCTGAACGGCGAACTGGCCAGCCGTGAACATCTGCATTTCGGCGATCGCCTGAGTATCGGATGCCATCGGTTCACGTTCGACCGGCATACCCCGGAACGCAGGCGCCATCTCCACGTCGACATCCGTGACCTGTGCAAACGCCTGACCGCCTCCCTGGAGGTGCCGGCCGCATTCCTCCGGAACTCGGCGGATTACCAGGGGCTCCAGCGCATTCGGCGCGCGCTCACCGCCGGTGGACTCCTGGCGATTCTGCTGTTGTCCCTCTTCGTGCTGTTCCCCCCCGAACCCGCCTTCCTCAATGTCGAACCCCCCATGGAAGTCGTCATGGTGGGGGAAATCAGCCGGGCTCCCTCGCCCCGATCCATCCGTTCACTCGATCAGGTGGAACGCCGGGAAATCAAGTCCCCGGAAACCCGGTTTGAAGACGCCCAACTGGCAACACAACCGGTTCCCGAACAGGAACGGCAGGATTCCACCTTCACCCGGACCGAAACCCTGAGCGCGGCGGACCCCACCCGTCCCCTCATACCGGCGGCGCCCGCCCTGCATGTCACGCCCGAACTGGCGCCCCTGACGGTAACCGGCCCCAGCCGGGATCGAATCGAGCTGGCCCGGACCACCGCTGAACTTTCGCCCCAGGCCCCGCGCCGGCGCCTGACTTTGCAGGAAGCCGCCAATCCGGTATTCCGCCAGGAACTCGGAAAATTCGATGCGCCGGTACCACGGGCAACCGGCCAGGTTGCCGGGTTTCGTTCCCTGGCCAAGGTACGCGAATCGACCCCCCGGCAGGCCGATACCGTGTCTGCCCCGGACACCCGCGGTAATCTCCAGATGCTGCTGGCCCAGCAGGCAAGCCCGCTCAAGTTCGAAACCCACCAAGGCACACGGATACCCATCGCCCGCATGCCGGAAGCCCTTTCCGTGATGGATATAAAGGCCAAGGAGGAAGGCGTTGAGTTCGATGGAACCGTCTCGGAAGACGAGATCGCCATCTCCTGGAAAAGCGGCCAGTTCCGGATTCATGGACCCAATCCCCAACCCGCCACACCCCCCACCTTCTGTTACGTCGGGCGCAAGCAGGAAGGCAACCAGGAATACCTCTATGTCTCGTTCGTCTGCGAGGATCCCAATGTGGGAGCCCTCCTGTCAGGCGCATCCGAAGGATTATGGAAGGATGACTCGGTCGAGCTGTTTCTCGACACCAATGCCGATCGTCGCGACTACTACCACCTGATCATCAACTGCCGCGGCCAACACCAGGACCGGTATTGCGCCAACGGGGATATCGGCATCAATAATCGCGGGACCGGCTGGAATTCCCAGGCCCGGATCAAGACCGTCGTCAACCCCGAAGCCCGCCGCTGGTCGGCCGAGATCCTGATTCCCTTCTCCACCCTGGGTGGAGTTCCCGCCAAGGGCGGGCGATGGGTGGTCAATTTCACCCGCGCCTTCCGCGGCCAGGGAAATCCCGGATCGGTCTACCAGAACTGGTTTCTCGTCTATAACGGGCACGAAACCAACTACCACAATCCCGGCCTGTTCGGCGTCTTCCAGTGGTAGTCCATATTCAACCACCTCCGCTTCGCGCCTAGGCGGACCATGATCACCATTGCTTCCCCCGCCATACTCCGGTACCGTTGAGGGATGGTGCAATGACGCACCGCTTGACCGGAGGTACTCCAACCATGCCCCAACACGATGACACCAACAATATGGCCCTGTTTTGCGATTTCGAGAACATCGCCCTCGGCGTACGCGATGCCAATATCGGCCCCTTCTCCATCAACAAGGTCACCGAACGCCTGTTGCTCAAGGGCGATATTGTCGTCAAGAAGGCCTATTGCGACTGGAACCGTTACAAGGAGTTCAAGGCCCCGATGCACGAGGCTTCGTTCGAACTGATCGAAATCCCCCATGTCCGCCAGAGCGGCAAGAATTCCGCCGACATCCGCATGGTCGTCGATGCCCTCGACCTGTGCTATACCAAGGCACACGTGGACACGTTCGTCATCATCAGCGGCGATTCCGACTTCTCACCCCTGGTCAGCAAACTTCGCGAGAACAACAAGACCGTGATCGGCGTCGGCGTGAAGAATTCCACGGCCGACCTGCTCACCGCCAATTGCGACGAGTTCATCTACTACGACGACCTGGTCCGCCGGCCTGCCGCCCGCCCCACCCCCCCACCCGTCCCATCCGTCCCCTCCGGCCGGAAACCCACCCGCTCTGCGGCTCCCGCCAGGGAAGCACCGGTGCCGGCTCCGGGTGCATCAACCGATGAGGCGTTCAATCTGGTGGTGGAAACTTTCGAGGCGCTCCAGGGCGAACGTGGTACGGAAGACCGCATCTGGGGGTCCATGATCAAGCAGACACTGAAACGCCGGAAACCCGGTTTCAGCGAGTCAGCCTATGGATTCAAATCCTTTACCAACCTGCTGGAACAGGCTGAATCCAAAGGCATCTTCAAGCTGGAACACGACGAGAAATCCGGCGGCGTCGTGGTTCGCCGTTGTGTTTAAGGCGTAGCCTTCCCGCAACAGCGCTTGTACTTCCGGCCACTGCCGCACGGACAGTCCGCATTGCGCGAAGGGGGGGACCCGTGGGTCGGTGAGGGACCCTTCCACAACTGGTCGCGATGCGCCCGTTCCGAACGGATCTGCCGGGCCAGTTCGTCAAACCGCTCATTGGTGTGGGCGTAAAACCGTTTCCACCCCTCGCACAACGGACTCAAACCCCGCGGATCATGCCCGTGCAGGGGCCGGTTCTTCGGGCAATCACCGGCACAATACCGGGCATACTCACAGGCGTCACACCGTTCGTTCCACTGCCGTTTCCGGGCGCCGAACGACCCGTAGACCGGCGACTCCAGCATGGCCTCCCAGGTGTCGGTCATCACGTTGCCCAGCTTGAGGTCCGGGGTCACGAAGAAATCGCAGGGATACACATCCCCGTTGTGCTCGACCACCAGGTACTGGCAGCAGTCCGTCGCCATATGGCAGGTATTGGCCACACCGTCCACCCGCATGGCGAGAATCGAATCGAACAGCCGGATCGACACCCGGCGGGCATCTTCCGCATACCAGGCATCGAACAGGGCACACAGGAAATCCCCCCACTCCGGCCCGTTGATGGCATAGGGCTGCAACTGTCCCGCCGCATCGTATTCCACACATTCGATGTACTGGTGGAACCGGAACCCCTGGTCGACCAGGTACCGGTAAATAGCCGGCGCCTGCCGCACGTTGGCCTGGTTGACCAGCGTGAGGATGTTGAACTCCACCCGGTGTTCGCGCAGATGGGCAATGCCCCGCATCACGTCGGCATGCGTGCCCCGGCCATCGATGGTGATCCGGTTGCCGTCATGCAGTTCCGGCGGGCCGTCGAGGCTGACCCCCACGAGAAACTGGAAACGGGCCAGGTGTTCCGCCAGGGCGTCGTCGATGAGGGTGGCATTGGTCTGGAGCCCGTTGGCAATGGTCGCACCCCGCGGCGCATGGCGTTGCTGGAGTTCCGTGATCTGCCGGAAGAAATCCAACCCCATCAGGGTCGGCTCACCGCCCTGCCAGCCGAAGGCATACTGTGGCTGAACAGTTGCCATGTAGGAATGGATCATGCGCTCAAGCACGTCCGGAGACATGCGGTGCCGGGCGGTCTCCGGATACAGGAACTGCTTGCCCAGGTAGAAACAATACCGGCAACGCAAATTGCAATCGGCCGAAGCCGGCTTGACCAGCAGCGAGAACGGTCTCATGGGCGCAACCGGATCATGGCCGTCAACTCACGGAATCGTGCGCGGATCTCAGGTTTGCGCAGGGTCTCAAACCGCTCCAGCCCGAACGCCTCCACCCCGAACGAGGCCACCACCGCGCCATACAGCAAGGCCTCACGAACCGCCTTCTCGGAATGTTCAGCCATCGATGCCAGCCGCCCGAAGAACCCACCGGCAAAACTGTCGCCCGCCCCGGTCGGGTCATGCACCTCCGCCACCGGGTAGGCCGGCACCAGGAACGTGCCGGCTTTTGAAAACAGCATGGCGCCGTGCTCGCCCTTCTTGATCACCACGTAACGCGGGCCCCAGGTCAGGATCTGCTCGGCTGCCCGGCGCAGGTTGTGGAGCCCGGTCAACAGCCGGGCCTCGCTGTCGTTCAACGTCAGCATGGTGACCTTGCTGATGACCTTCCGGAGCGGATCCAGGGCCGTCCGGATCCACAGGTCCATCGTGTCCGCCAGCACAAAGGAGGGATTGTGGACCTGGTCAAACACATGCAGTTGAAGTTCCGGCGAGATGTTGCCCAGCATCAGGAAAGGCGCCGACCGGTATGCGTCCGGCAGTTCCGGCGAGAACCGCGCAAACACGTTCAACTCGGTGGACAGGGTCTCACGGTTGATGAAATCGGGCTCATACCGTCCCGACCATCGAAAGGTCCGCCCTTCCTCCTGCCGGAGTCCGGCCAGGTCAATGCCGAATGACCGGTAAAGGCTCATGTATTCCGGGGGGAAATCCGTTCCCACCACTCCCACCATACCCACCCGGGTAAAGAACGTGGCCGCGGCACAGGCATACGTCAGGGATCCGCCCAGGATTGATTCACGGCGTTCCCGCGGCGTTTCGATGTTATCCAGCCCGATCGAACCCACCACCACCAGCTTCACCGCTCCTTTTTTTGCCATGGCATCCCCCGGTTCACGCCGCCGGTTTATGGTCCGTGTAGATTTCCTTCACGGTCACTTCAACCTGCCGGACCTCGGTAATGCCCAGCCCGTTGGCAAGGGATTCCCGGATCCGTTTCTGGAGCATTTCGCATACCTCATGGATCTGCGGATCGGCCCGGACCTTGAGTTCCGCCACGATATCCACCGTGCTGCGGTGCGCCAGCACCACGGGGCGCATCCGGAGAATGGCGGGAAATTCCTCGGCCAGCTTGGACAGATATTCCGAAATGGCCGCCGTACTGATATTCACCATTCCTTCCGCCTTCCGGTAGGCCAGGTATTGTTCCTGCCGCCGCCGCGAGGCATGGGTCAAGGCGAACAGCAAGGCAAACACCAGGATGCCCACCCCGGTCCATAACCAGGCGCTCGGCGTGCCCGGCACCGCCTGCCCGAGCAGCACCCGGTCGGCGTCCAGATACAGCGGCACCGCCATCACGGCAATACCGAGCGCCACAATACCTGCAAATACAATCGAATTCATGAGACTCCGAATCCAGTTCATGTCCGCTCCTTTCGCACCCGCGGGGCTGCCTTCCGTCCGGGTTTCCGCCGGCCGGCCGGTGCTTTCGCCGGTTTCGCGTCCGACTCGATCCACCCCACCAGTCCCTCCAGCGCCAGCACGTAACTGCGCCAGCCGAATCCTCCCACGATGCCAATGCAGGCGCCGGCCGTCATGCTCTGCTGGCGGAAGGGCTCACGGGCGTGAATATTGGATAAATGCACCTCGACACAGGGCACCCCCACCGCCTTGATGGCATCGCGCAGGGCAATACTGGTATGCGTGTAGGCCGCCGGATTCAACACGATACCGGCATACCGCCCGGCACTGGAACCGATCCGGGTCACCAGGTCCCCTTCCCCGTTGGACTGGAAGGCATCCAGCTCGTATCCGAGCACGCGCGCCTGTTCACGCACCTGCGCCACGATCCAGTCCAGCCGCCTGGCTCCGTAGATTCCCGGCTCACGCGTGCCGAGGAGATTGAGGTTGGGTCCGTTTACCATCAGGATGCGTTTTGCCATGTTGTTGTCTCCCCGCCTTGCGCGGCTTGCCGCCCACCACCTGTACATCACCGGCATCATAGTCAACCGATCGCTGATCCTCAAACCGAATCGTCACCCGCCCGGTGAGGGGATGAACCGCCGTAACCTGGCCGTCTCCACCGGGTGTTTTAACCAGTGACCCTTCCGCCGGCAGGTTCCGCATCAGGTCGCGGTACTGATCGGCCTCGTATTTCAGGCAGCATTTCAGCCGGCCGCAATTGCCGCTGATGGCGACCGGATTCAATGAAAGGTTCTGCGTCTTGGCCATGCGCACGTTGATCGATTCAAACCGCTTCATCCAGGTGCAGCAGCAGGTGGCGCGGCCGCAGGGGCCCAACCCGCCGATCAACGCGGTTTCATCCCGTACGCCCACCTGCCGCATTTCAACCCGGACATGCAATTCGTGGTTCAAATCCCGCACCATCGGCCAGAAATCCACCCGGTCATCCGCCGTGAAGGTCACCGACAACACCAGCCGGTCAAAACTGTACCGTACCCGGACCAGGTGAAGGGCCAATTTATGCCGGGCCGCAGCCGCCTCGCAGGCGTCGTAAGCCGTCCCGGACAGTTGCACGTTCTGTTCAGCCCGGCGCACATCGTCCGGTTCGGCCCGGCGCAGGAGCACGGAACGGGGAACATCCCCGGCTTCATCGGCGGCCGGATGCTTGAGGGAAACCACCCGGCCGGACTCCAGCACCTTTTCACATTCCAGTACACACCGGTCCCCGACCACCACGGTCACGAAATCGGGCACCCGGCTTCTGAACGTGAGTCCGTGCTCAACTTCAACCACGGCAATCCGGTCGTCGGGCGCATGGGATGCGGGTTCTGTCATGATAGTTGGCTGAACCCCTGGATCAACACATTCAACTCGGGCACATTCAACGCCAGCTGCGATTTCATCTGCTCGACCACCTGCACATTGCGCAGGGCCTGGCGCAACGCGACATGAGCGGAACGTTCCCGGATCATCGGGACCGGAAACTGGTTTCCCCAGGCGGACGCATCCGCCCCGGTAACGGCCAGCAACAGCACCCGGTACCATTCCTGCACCCCGCGCAACACCCGTTCCCGCTCCTCCAGGTAACGGGCCTGCACACGGGCCTCGAATTCCTGCTTGCTCCGTTCAACGCCCCGGGATTCCGTCTCGTCCCCATCCCCATCGTCCGCCTGTTCCTCGGCATCGCTGACCGCCTGCTTGATCCCGGCCAGCAGGGCCGACAACCGGTTGGCCCGCCCGTAGGCTCCCATCCAGGCGCCGTCACCGGCCTGAAGGATTTCCGCCAGACGCGCCTGAAGGTCGGCATCCGCCGGCTCCGGGGCGGACAGGCGGATGCGCTGGCATCGGGACAGCACGGTCGGCAGTAACGATTGCGGACTGTCGGATAACAGGAAAAAAACCGTACGGGCCGGCGGTTCTTCAAGAATTTTCAAAAGGGTATTGGAACTATCCTGCCCGAGGCGGTCCGCCCCCACCACCACCATGGCTTTCCACCCATCTCTGACAAAGGAGGTCTGGCTCACATACCGGCGCATGTCCCGCACCCTGTCCACACCGAACTTGCGCGATTTCTTCTCCGGCTCCATCCAGAATAAGTCGGCATACTGGTGTTGCCGGACCTGTTCACAGGTCCGGCATTGCCCGCAGGCATTCCGTTGTTCACACAGCCAGGTCGCCAGGACCTTTTCCGCCAACGGAACCCCCGCACTGCGCAGGGGTCCTTCAACCAGGTAGGCGTTCGCCACCCGGCCGGTACGGAAAGCGTGTGTCAGGCTTTCGACTGCTTCCGCGATCTGCATCCGGTTCCTTTCCCCTGCTTGTCGCAATCCAACCCCAGGCGACGGGCCACGACCGCCTCCACACGTCCGCCCACCTCGGCTTCGGTTCCCGCCGCCTTGACCACCACCATCCGTTCCGGGAAACGCCGCGCCAGGGCCTTGAATCCGCGCCGGACCGTCTCGTGGAACCTCCGGGCTTCCCGCTCAAACCGGTCCAGCCTCAGCTTCCCGGCGGCATTCCGTTTCTGCAGGCGGCGGAACCCCTCCGCCACATCCAGGTCAAGCAGGATCGTAAGATCCGGAACCGTGTCCCCGACCGCCACCCGGTGCAAGGCCAGAACCTGGTCAATATCGAACCCGCGTCCATACCCCTGGTACGCCGTGGTGGAATCCATGAACCGGTCGCTGATCACCCAGTCACCCCGCTCCAGGACCGGCCGGATCACCTGCCGGACCAGCTGGGCACGGGCCGCCTCGAACAGGAATAATTCCGCCTCCGGTGTGATCGGTTCCGCCACGGCATCATGCTGGAGGGTTCCACGGATCCATTCGCCCAGTTTGGTGCCGCCGGGTTCCCGCACCAACACCACCCGGTGCCCCCGGGATTCGATCCAGCGGGCCAGTCGCCGGATATGCGTGCTTTTCCCGGCGCCTTCCGTGCCCTCGATCGAGATGAAACGCCCCTTCATGCCACCCGCTTCCGGACCTTCTGTCCCTCGGGCGTATCCCGCACCTCCCATCCGGCGCCGGCCAGGGTGGCGCGGATCTCGTCGGAACGTTTCCAATCCTTGGCGACGCGGGCCGCCTGACGCTGGTCCAGCAGGGCCTGCACGGACGCATCGGGCAGATCCTCCGGACGGACAATCACGCCCAGTATACGGTCCATGGATTCGAACACGGTCAACACGTGGTCCGCCTCCGCCGGCCCCAGGGATCCGGCGGCAAGATTCCGGTTGGTTTCATGCACCAGGTCGTACAGGGCCGCCAGCGCTTCCGGTGTATTGAGATCATCCTCCATCGCCGCCTGGAAACGGGTACGGGCATCGGCAACCCAGGCCGGCATGGCCGGCGCCTTGCCGGCCTTTGCGCCGCCCGGCGGCAACCGCTCACGAAGCTTCTGCACGCAGTCATCCACCCGCTCCAGGGAGGACCGGGCGGCCTGGACCGCCTCGAACGTGAAATTCAAGGTCTGCCGGTACTGGGCGGACAACAGGACATAACGGATTTCCCGCCCGCGGAACCCCTTCTCCAGCAAATCACGCAGCGTAAAGAAATTCCCCAGCGACTTGGACATTTTCTGGCCATTGACCTGAAGGTGCGCACAGTGCATCCAGTATTTGACAAACGGCTTGCCCGTGGCGGCCTCGGCCTGGGCAATCTCGTTCTCATGGTGCGGAAACAGGTTGTCGATTCCACCCGTATGCAGGTCGAAGGACTCGCCCAGGTATTTCATGCTCATGGCCGAGCACTCGATATGCCACCCGGGCCGGCCCCGGCCCCAGGGCGAATCCCAGGCCACATCGCCATCGGCTTCGTCCCAGGCCTTCCACAGCGCAAAATCCGCCAGGCTGTCCTTCTCGTACTCGTCCTGCGCCACCCGGGCTCCGGCCTTGAGCCCGGCCATGTCCAGGTGCGCCAGGCGCCCATAGGCGGCATATTTGGCAACCGGGAAATACACGGAACCATCCGCCGACCGGTAGGCATATCCCCTGGCTTCCAACCGGCGTACCAGTTCGATCATTTCCGGAACATGATCCGTGGCGGCCGGATAGTGTTCAGCCCGCTCGATGCCCAGCGTGGCCAGATCATCGAAGAAGGTCTGCTTGAAGCGGGCCGTGAATTCCGCCAGGGGAATCCCCGCCTCGCGCGCGCCGCGGATGGTCTTGTCATCCACATCGGTCAGGTTCATCACCTGGGTGACCTGCAACCCGGACGCCTTGAGCTGGCGGCGCAGGATATCCTCGAACATGTAGGCGCGGTAGTTGCCGATATGGGCGAAATTGTACACGGTCGGCCCGCAGGTATACAAACCCACCCGGCCCGCCTGCAACGGTTCGAAGGTCTCGATTGACCGGGAATGTGTGTTGTAGATCTTCATGCGCGCGTCAACCGTTTCCCTTTCCGTCTGCCCCGGGTACGCGTCACCGGCGCCACCAGGGCCACCGCCATCACCGCGATCCCCTCCCGCCGCCCGACCGCCCCCATACGCTCCATCGTAGTCGCCTTGATCGACACACCGGACACCGGGATCGCCATCGCACGGCCCAGGTGTTCACGCATGGCCTGCACATGGGGCGCCAGGCGCGGCATCTCCGCCAACACCATCACATCCACGTTGCCGACCCCCCACCCGTCCCCCGTCAACAGCCGGACCACGTGTTGGAGCAGATCCAGGCTGCAGGCGCCCTTCCAGCGGGCATCCGTATCGGGAAAATGCCGGCCGATATCCCCGTTGCCAACCGCTCCCAGCAGGGCATCCATCACGGCATGACAGATCACGTCGGCATCGGAATGCCCGTCGAGGCCTTTCGGGGATGGAATCGTCACCCCGCCCAGCACCAGGGCACGGCCTTTCCTGAACCGGTGGGTGTCAAACCCGATTCCCACCCGCGGCAATCGTAACCTATTGGATTTGTCTGGCATAACGCGTATTACTATAGGACCCGGACCATGAGCGAGCCAGCGAAAAACCCGGCGCCGATCTTCGGGGCTCTTGCGGGCGTTCCTGAGCTATTTACCTTTCCCTCTGCTTGTGCGTTCGGTGTTCCTGGTTGGCTGTTCGATGTTCCGCCGAATGTCCATGCCTGACAAAAGCTTACGATGGTGATTCTATC
The DNA here is from genome assembly GCA_001803315.1 of Lentisphaerae bacterium RIFOXYC12_FULL_60_16. Lineage (GTDB taxonomy): Bacteria > Verrucomicrobiota > Kiritimatiellia > UBA8416 > YA12-FULL-60-10 > YA12-FULL-60-10. The sequence goes on along the minus strand of MHBQ01000183.1, from coordinate 4,228 downwards.
CTGATCGTCATCGGCAGCCGCTTCCCGGCATGAGCCGACTGAGCATGAAGACCGTCCCCGACGCGGTGCAGACCGGGGCGAGGTCGCCCCGGCTCCAGCGGAAATGGACAAACTCAAGGATGCGCTCTTGTGACGCGCGTATACGCTAAATAAAGTTGTTCTCTGCTCCGGCCGATACTATGGTAGAAACCTTAAAGGAGGCAGACCGCCATGAAGCCCCGGCCAATACCCTTCGAGTCCGGAACCTTCTCCGTCGGCGCCAATTACTGGGCCAGCCATGCCGGGACCCGCATGTGGTCTGACTGGAAACCCGACATTGTCGCCGCCGACCTTCGCCAACTGGCACATGAAGGCATTCAAGTCCTCCGGGTATTCCCACTGTGGCCCGACTTCCAACCCCTGCACCAACTTTACCAGTACCAGGGGAAACCCGAGGATATTCGTCACGGGGAAGACCCCTTACCGGACACCGAAGCCGGGCGTGCCGGCATCAACCCGGTCATGATGGATCGGTTCCGTTTCCTCGCTGATGAAGCGAAACGGAATCGCATGCAACTGATTGTTGGCCTCGTCACCGGGTGGATGAGCGGACGCCAGTTCGTCCCACCGGCCATGCAACGGTTAAATGTCCTGACAGACCCTTTGGCCATCCAGTGGCAGATCCGCTTCGTCCGGTATTTTGTCCGGACATTCCGCAACCACCCGGCGATCACCGCCTGGGACCTGGGCAACGAATGCAACTGCATGGGTTCCGTGGATCAACCTGAAGCGGCCTGGCTCTGGACCGCCTCGATCTCGAATGCCATCCGCATCGAGGATCCGGGCCGTCCCGTGGTATCCGGCATGCACGGCTTGTCGGCATCTCCCACGGCACACTGGAATTGCCACCAACAGGGTGAACTCACCGACATCCTGACCACACACCCGTATCCCATATTCACCCCGCACTGCGACCAGGATCCGGTCAACACGATCCGCAACGGCCTGCACGCCACCGCGGAATCCCGGTTATATGCGGACGTGGGCGGAAAGCCCTGCATCGCCGAGGAAATGGGCACGTTGGGACCCATGGTCGCCAGCGAGTCCGTTGCCGCCGATTACGTCCGCATGGCGCTGTATTCGCTATGGGCGCATGATTGCCGCGCCATGCTCTGGTGGTGTGCCTATGATCAGCACCATCTCGCCCATCCTCCGTATGACCGGCATGCCTGGGAACGGGAACTCGGCCTGATCCGGCCGGACCGGGAACCCAAACCCGTGATCCGGGAAATCTCCGCTTTCTCCCGACGGCTCCACCGCCTCCCATTCCGCAAACTCCCACCCCGTACATCCGAGGCGGTGTGCATCCTCACCGAAGGACAAGACCACTGGGCAGCCGCCTTTGCCACATTTATCCTGGCCCGGCAGGCAGGGTTCGACATCACCTTCCAATATGCCACCCAACCCCTGCGCCCGGCCAAACTCTACCTGTTGCCGTCATTGTACGGAAACGCCCACGCCAGCCGTTCCTGCGGGAACGACTTGTTTGACCGGGTTCGCAAGGGAGCGACACTTTACGCCTCACTGGGTAATGCCGCACTCGCTCCATTCAACGCACCGTTTGGCGTCGAGGTTCAAACCCGTGAAAAACTGGCGGCCGGTGACTTTATCCGGTTCCAGGTAACGCCCGGCACAACCGAGTTTGAAGCCCAGGCCGACTATCGCCTGCGTATCCGCCCCACAACGGCACGGGTCCTTGCACGGGAACCCGACGGAAATCCCATCTTTACCGTCAATCGCCTGAATAAAGGACGCGTGTACTATCTGTCGTTCCCCCTGGAACATTATCTCAGCCATGCGCCGGGCATCTTTCATCGCCCCGACGCTCCCCCTTACCGGCAGATATACGCCACCCTTGCCGGCTCGCTCATCGCTGCACGTACCCTTCAACAAAACCACCCCATGGTCGGCATCACGGAACATCCTTTCACGTCCAAAACCAAAGTGGCGGTTTGCATCAATTATTCCCCGGAACCGGTCACCACCCGTCTCTCCCTTGACGCAGGGTGGACGATCAGACAGGCGCTCATCGGGAAACAACCATCCAACACCATGTTAACCATCCCGGCAAACAACGCCGTTGTCCTGATGCTGGCGAAACACAAACCCCGAACAACCCGGAGCCAATCATGAACCGTGATCTTCAGTTGAGGCCGCATCTACTTTCCGCACGTGTCCCTGGTAGGGCGAGGTGCTTGTCCTGCGTAGCCTTGGCGAAGCAGGATCCCTACCGAGCCGTTTTCACCACGATGGCTATCGCCTGCTGCCTCTTCATCGCAACCGGCCTGATACCTGCTCATGCGCAAACTCCCGCCACCTTGTCGCGCGATGGAAAGGCCGTCCTGCCCGTGGTCATTGCCACCAAGGCCTCGCCCGCCATCCAAACCCTGGCGCGAACCCTGACCAATTATCTGCAACGGATCAGCGGCGGCGCGTTTACCATCCAGACCAACGCCGGGGGTGCGGCCGGCATTGTGCTGGGAACCCCGTCCCAGTTCACGGCGTTGCCTGTCACCCCTTCGTTTTCCGCCGATCCTTTCAGCCGGGAAGATTACATCATCCGCACCGGTTCCAACGGTGTCTGGCTGATCGGATCGACTGATCTGGGCGTCCAGCATGCCGTCTGGGATATGCTGTACCGTTTCGGACATCGCCAGTTCTTCCCCGGAGCCACCTGGGAAGTGGTCCCTGCCCTGCCTACCATGACCTTGACACTGAATATAACGGAACGTCCGGACATCTATGCGCGTCGCATCTGGTACAATTGGGGATTCTGGGGATACAACAACCAGCCGTATGCCGAATGGTGCGCCCGGAACCGGCATACCCAGGGATTCCGACTGAACAGCGGGCACGCCTATGGCAACATCGTCGGTGCCAACAAGGCCGCTTTTGACGAGCATCCTGAATATTTTGCCCTCGTTGGCGGGGAACGCAAACGCGGTGGAGATGCCAAATTCTGCGTCTCGAATCCCGGACTCCGCCAGTTGGTGGTCGATCATGCCGTACGCCAGATCAAGGCCAAGCCCGACACCGACAGCATTTCCATGGATCCCAGCGACGGCGGAGGCTGGTGTGAATGCGACACCTGTGCCGCCATGGGCAGCGTCAGTGACCGGGCCATCACCCTGGCAAACAACGTGGCAGCCGCCATCAACCAGCTCGGACTGGGCAACAAGTACGTGGGCATGTATGCCTATAACCTCCATTGCGCACCCCCGTCCATCCCCGTGCACTCGAATGTGATCATCAGCGCCACCACGGCCTTCATCACCGGTGGTTTCTCGCTGGACCAGATCATCACCGGCTGGCAGGCCAAGGGCGCCACCATCGGCATCTATGATTACTACAGCGTCATCGTGTGGGACTGGAACCTGCCCGGCAAGGCGCGGGCCGCGAGCCCCGTGGGTGTCGCTAACGGCATCGTTGATTTTCACCGGAAAGGCGCGCGGTTCTACGACTGCGAGTCCGGGGACGCCTGGGGCCCTTATGGACTGGGGTATTATGTCGCCGCCCGCACCATGTGGGACACCAACGAGGCCGCACGCGTGGATGCCCTGACGGACGACTTTTTGGACAAGGCATTCGGCCCCGCCCGCGAACCCATGCGCGGATTCTACCAACTCATCAATTTTGACAGTACCCGCCGCTCCGCCAGCGACCAGGTGGGTCGCATGTACCGGTTCCTGGCGGAAGCACGCCCCCTGGCGGCCGGCCGTGCTGACATTCGTGAACGTATCGATCACCTGATCCTCTACACCCGTTACGTGGAACTGTATAACGCCTACGCAGGGGCCACGGGCAACACCCAACCCTTGCGCGACGAAGTGGTCCGGTTCACCTATCGGATGCGCACGACGATGATGGTGCATGCCTATGGATTTTGGGCGCGGACCGTCGGCCAGAATGCCGCTCACCAGGCGGACTATCCGCTTAAGTCGGAAGAACCCATCACCGACGCGGAGATCCAGGCCTTTCTTGACAAGGGCATTGCCGCCAACCAGCCGGTGGAAATGGGATTTACGGCGGCAACCTTCACCGACGAATTGGCGCCATCCACCCCGCTGAATCTGCCGGAAGTCGAACCCGGCAAGTACCCACCCGTCCCCCAGGATCACCAAACCTACTGGATTTGGGTGGACAAGGCGCCAGCCGAGATCCTGATGAAGGTCACGGTCCAGAAAGTCTG
>MHBQ01000182.1:6227-12836 GCA_001803315.1 Lentisphaerae bacterium RIFOXYC12_FULL_60_16 | reverse complement strand
ACAAGGAACACTGAACGCACAAGGGTCTGAACACCGAACACTCTCTTCTCTCCCCCGCTTCTCCGCCAAATCATCCAATTCCCCAATCAACCAATTATCGTCCTTTTTTTCTCCTCTGAACACTGAACACTGAATACTTTCCCCTAACATGAATCTTCTAAATGATATGATGGCGTGGTTCCGGTTGCCGGAGGTGACGATTGACCTGATGGCGCGTAGGACCGCGGAGAATGATTGCTTTTACCGGGGGGTGGTGGACGAATTCTATCGTGACGCGACCCGGCCGCATCCGAAACTGCGCGTGGTGGGAGCGTTGGAACGCGGTGTGGCGTTGTGCCCGTTACCGGCCACGCACATGGCGTACCTGGCAGGACTTGAACCTGCCGGCCGGCGGAATGTGAACAAGGCGCAACGGTTGGGATACCGGTTCGAGCCAATCGACTATAACCGCTATGTGGACGATATCGCGGCGATCCGGCGGTCGACGGAGGTCCGGCAGGGACGGATGCCGGAATCGTACCTGAAAGGGCCGGTGGAACCGTGCCGGAATCCGCCGTCCAAGACCACGGTGCATGATTATCCGTATTTCGGGGTGTTGAAGGAGGGGCGGCTGGTGGCGTATGCCGGGGTGCTTGTTGCCGGGGAGTTGGGGATGATCGAGCATATCCTCGGTCATGCGGAGCATCAGGCGGATGGGGTGGTGCCGTTGTTGGTGAGTGGGATGGCGGGGGTGTTGGTGGGAGGGTATCCGTCGGTCCGGTATTATGGGTATGGGACGTGGTTTGGGGCGGGGACGACGTTGCGCCGGTTTAAGCGGAAGTTCGGGTTCCGGCCGTACCGGGTGCGGTGGGTGTTGGGGTGAGGGGGATTGGGAGAAAAGAGTATTCAGTGTTCAGAAGTCAGTGTTCAGTTGGGGAAAAGATGGCACACTCCGGTCTGAACACTGAACACTGACTTCTGAATACTTTCTCCGCTGGTCTGAACACTGAACACTCGCTTCTGGATGTAACCGCGTGTCTGCCCTGAAATTGTCGAATGGCTATGAGCGCATCCGGCGTCGCCAGAGCTCGACCCTTCATGGTTTGTTTATAAATAATTCTTGTTCATGATTCATGAATATGTATATTATGTGAACAGAAGAGGTTGTTATGAATTCCATGGCGATTCAAGAGGCACTGGGAAAAATTCCGGACATAGCGGGGCTCAACATCACGATGGAACCGGCAATTTCCGGCGAACTGGCGGGTTCGGATCAACTAGTCGTCGCCTATAAAGGTGACATTTGCCGCTTCAATATCCACAGGCGAAGCGACTTGAACACGACAGCCGTAGCCATTCTTGCATCCCGGCTTTCTTTGGATGAGAAACGTTCGAATTATCTGCTCCATGCGCCTTATGTGAACATAACCTGTGGGGAAAGACTCCGCCAAAACGGCATCAATTTCATCGATGATGCAGGACATGTATTTCTCAAGACGCCTGGCCTCTATCTGTTTGTGGTGGGTCGGGAGGCCAAGCTGGCCCGCAAAATAATGGCGATCCCCGGAAAATCTGAAGCGCGGTCATTCAAGATGGCGACGTTGAAAATGGTTTACGCCTTCCTTTCCGATCCGGCTCTCGATTCCGCACGGGACAAGGCACTCATCAACCGCAACTACCGGGACATCGGCGAGGGAACCGGTATATCCCTCGGATCGGTGAGTAACGCCATGGAGGATTTACTGGCGGCGGGTTACGTGGTTGAGCAGGCGGCAAGCTGCAGGTTGCTCGTCAATCGTCGGAAGCTATTCGAGCGATGGGTACAGGATTACGGCACGAGGTTGCGTCCCAAACTCGTCGAGTTGCATTTCCGGGCCCCGAGTCCGCGCTGGTGGCAGAACGCATATCCGAACCGGTGGGGAGGGGTGTGGGGTGGCGAAGTGGCTGCGGCGAGGATGACGGAGTTCCTGACGCCTGAGACGGCTACGATCTACGCGGAGCACGTACCCGACTCGTTCGTTCTCGAAAACGATCTCCGGAAGGATCCGGCTGGGAACGTCGAGATCCTCCGACCGTTCTGGCGGCTGAGGCCTTTCGATGGCGAGGGCGATTGTGCGCACCCCCTGATTGTCTACGCTGACCTGGCCGCGACGGATATCGACCGGAACCTCCAGACAGCCCAACGCATTTATGAACAGCATATTCGGCAGATTGTTGAATCCGCTTGAGCCCCGGCGCGCGGAGGTTCTCCGGAACGTGGCCGCTGTGGCGCGGCAACGGTCCACGCCTTTCATGCTGGTTGGGGCCTATGCCCGGGAACTTCATTTCTTCAACGTCCACGGTGTTGAGGTCGTCCGCAAGACCGGCGATGTGGACATTTCCATCCAGGTGCGGGACTGGGATGCCTATAACGGTTTTTCCGCAATTCTTCAGCACGATTACGGTTATCGGCCAAAGACAGCGGATCATCCGGAGAAGCTCATCCACGAGGCACTGCGTCAGGAACTGGACCTCCTACCGTTTGGTGAAATTGCCGAGGACGGACAGGTCAAGTGGCCTTCAGATAACAGTCCCTGGAGCGTTGTGGGGTATAACGACGCCTTTGCGACAGCCCTGACGTTCCGGCTCGAAAGTTGCGAGGAAATAGCAGTCGCATCCATTCCGGCACTGGTGGCGTTGAAGATTGTGGCCCTCCACGACCGTCCCGACAACCGCAGGAAGGATGCGACCGACATAGCGTTTATTGTCGCAAACTATCTCGCAGTAGGGAATCGGGAACGCCTTGTATCAGGTCCTGACGCTGACATTCTGCCGTCGTGCGAATCCGACCTTGACCTCGCCAGCGCGGTGATGATTGGTCGGGACATGGCACGCTTTCTCGGAGCAGAAGCCAGAGCACTTGTCACCGGCTATCTGCAGCACGAGGTTAAAAGCGGGAGTCGCTGCTACCTGGTTCGGGGCATGATTGGCACGTCGTTTCCGAAATTCGAAAGAGCTCGCGAGGTGGCCGCTGCTTTTTTGAGAGGCCTGAGCGGGGAAGGGATTGTTGAAGGTTGATTGTTGATTGGGGAATGGAGTGTAGAACGTGGAATGTAGAAAGTGGAACGTGGGAGCAGAAGGCATGGCGCATGGGGCAGAGAGCATGGGGAGGAATTGTTGATTGGGGAGTGCGGAGCGCAAGGTACAGAACATCGAACAGCGAACAAGGAACACCGAACGCACAAGGAAAGGGATCGATGACCGTTGGGCGTTCCTTGTTCGCTGTTCAGTGTTCAAGAAGAATTGACAGGTGGTGTCATTGATGATTGTCGATTGTTGAATGTTGATTGGGAAATGGGGAGGGGATTGGGGAAGTGTTCAGTGTTCAGAAGAGAGTATTCAGAGGAGAAGATTCTCCAATCGTTAACCGTTCTCGTCGCCCGCTATCGTCGGCCGACTCCCCTCTTTTCGGTGGACGATAGCGGGCGACGAGAGCGGCATACGAGTAACCGGAATACTGAATAGCCATGAAACAATATATTTACCAAGTTGACCGGGAGGCGCCGATGGAGGCGCCTTCCCTTGGCAACGCACGGTTCTTCCATGCTCCCGGGGTGCTGCAGGTGGTCGGGTTGACCCGTTACCTGGTTCCTTTGATTGGCGTGGGCGGGACCTTGAAGACGTTTCTGAAATTGATGACCCGGCGACGGCAGTTTTATGGTGTGATCGATGCGGGTCGGCTGGTGCATACCGGGTGGATTGCGTTGGGTTTCTGCAGACATTACCATGTCGAGACAACCTCCGCTGTAATGGGTCCGATCTGGTCGGATCCCGGTTGTCGCGGGAAGGGGTATGCCACCGGCGCCTTGATCCGGGCGATCAACCAATTGATCGGTTCCGGTATCCACCGCTTTTATATCGACACATCCGAAGATAATGTCGCCTGCCGGCGGGTGATCGAAAAAGCCGGGTTTGGTGCAGCCAAGTCCGTGTACGAGCGGTAGGAGGCGGGCTGGCGCCCGCACGGAAAACGGAAGACGGAAAAAGAAAAACGGAATGGGATCGGAATACGATAGCGGGCGATCCCGACTCTCTTTGAGGTCGGGAGATAACGAGTAGGAATTTCCTGAATCGTCCACCGCTCTCGTCGCCCGCTCTCGTCAACCGAATCCCGCTTTTTTACCCAACGGAATACTGAATACCCATGAAACAATATATTTACCAATGTTGATCGGGAGGCGCCCATGGAGGCGCCTTCCCTTGGTAACGCACGGTTCTTCCATGCTCCCGGGGTGCTGCAGGCGATCGGGTTGACCCGTCATCTGGTTTCCCTGATTGGTGTGGCTCGGAATGGCTTTTTACGCTAATAAACAGAGAGGCATGGCCATGAAGATTATTCAAGTCAGCGCATCGGATGGCGAAGGCGGTGCAGCCCGGGCTGCGTACCGGCTCCATGCCGGCCTGCTTCAGGCCGGGTATGACAGCCGCATGATGGTACGTCATCGGGTGACCGGTGATCCGGCTGTGCATACCTTTGCGACGGGTTGGTCGGTCGTGCAGCGAATCCGGGGCATGCTGCGCGCCAAACGTATTGAACTCGCCATGCGGCGCTTTTACAGAAAACGGCCGGGAGGGCTTGGACCATTCACCGATGACCGAAGCCGGTTTGGCGCCGCGATCGGCACCGGCCTCCCGAAGGCGGATGTTGTGAATCTTCATTGGGTCGGCAACGACTATTTTGATTACGGCGGGTTTTTCAGCCGGTACCCCGCCTGTGCGCCGGTGGTATGGACTTTGCACGACATGAACGTGTTGACGGGGGGGTGTCATTACAACGAGGGATGTGATCGTTATCTTGACGGGTGCGGATGTTGTCCCCAACTCGGATCCGCCGACCCCAACGACTTGTCGCACGGCATATTCAATCGTAAACAGGCGGTTTTCAATCGGATGGCGGCAACGGGGCGCTTTCGGGTGGTGTCCTGTTCACAATGGTTGGGCCGGCTGGCCCGACAAAGCAAGCTTGTGGGACGGTTTCCGGTGTCGGTGATACCCAACGGAATCGATCCCGAGCTGTATCAACCCCGTCCGGCGCAGGATGTGCGTCACGCGCTTGGTATCGGAAACAGCGAGAAAATGATTTTGTTTGTCGCGGAACAATTGGCAGCACGGCGAAAAGGGATGCCGGTCCTGCTTGAGGCGATGTGCGGAGTCTGCCGCGTTGTACCCGGCGTACGTTTGGTCTGTGTCGGCGCCCTGCGGCAGCTTCCGGAAAAACCGGATGTGCCGCTGATCAACCTGGGCACGATTCAGGATGACCGTTTGCTGAGCCTGATCTACAGCGCTGCGGATTTGTTTGTTATCCCTTCCCTGCAGGAGAACTTTCCCTTGACGGTGCTGGAATCGATGGCCTGCGGCACGCCCGTGGCAGGGTTCGATACCGGCGGAATTCCGGAGATGGTCCGTCCGGGTCGCACCGGACTGCTGGCGCCTGTCGGGGATGCCGCGGCACTGACCGAGGCGATAATCCAAATCTTGAAATCCGATGCGTTGCGCCGCGATATGGCCGTTGCCTGCCGTGCCACCGTGCTGGCGGAATATACGTTGGCGCAACAGGTGGAAGCGTATGCGGCGTTGTACCGCGACATGACGGGCCGGAGAGACCGGGGCGAGGTCGCCCCGGCTCCAGCGGTTAACGGGATAAACCGGAATGGGTAATTGGATGATTAAGCAGGTGCCGGGCAGGTTCGTCGTAATCGGTCTTCTGCTGCTGGCGGTTTGGTTCTGCTGGTTGTTGCATGAGAAGCCGGTGCGCGGGTGTGATGACGCGAACATTTTCTTTAGTTACGCGGAAAACCTGGCCCAGGGGAATGGATTAACCTACGGGCATAATCCGGAGCGCGTTGAAGGGTTTACGTCGATGCTGTGGACGCTGCTGTGTGCGGCATCGTTCCGGGCCGGCCTGGGTGAGGCGGGCATTTGGGCCCTGGCACTGAGCCTGTTTGTCGGGACACAATTCCTCTACCTGGCGATGATCCGGCGGTTCATGGATGGTGCGGACGGGCCCCCGGGCGGGAAGGAGGGCGTGCAATTTACATCGTGGGTTCCTGCCGCGCTGTTTCTTGCCCTCGTATTGAGCAGCCCGTCGTATGTGACCTGGACGACGATCACCTTGATGGACACCGGCTTGTGGGGGGGATGCATCGCCTGGATGGCTTTCATCGCCATCTGGCCGCCGGTTGGCCGCCGCAGCCTGTACGCTGCATTGGCGCCTTTCATCCTGTCTCCATTCGTTCGACCCGAGTCCATGGTTGTGGCGCCCGGCTTTATCATGATCGGATGGTTGAGGGCGCGTGGCGGTTCGGTGTCGAAAACGGAGACGTCCCCGGCAACGCGGTTTGTGGTTTCGACCGGGTTGGTCACGGCGGTATCGTGGGGTGCGCTGACGGCATTCCGTCTGGTCTACTTCGGTTTCCCGTTGCCGAACACCTACTATGCCAAGGTTTCTCCCTCCCTGCTCTACAACCTGCGGCAAGGCAGGGAATATCTCCAGCAATACGCGTGCAGCGGAACCATCGCCGGGCTCGGCATCCTGGTCGTGGCGATAGCGGTGACGTTGTGGCTCGTCAACGTGATCCGGGCGGGGGCTTT
>MHBQ01000182.1:0-6220 GCA_001803315.1 Lentisphaerae bacterium RIFOXYC12_FULL_60_16 | reverse complement strand
GGGTGGTTCACCGGGTTGTCGAACAAGGTGGATGCCGTCGATGCCGTGGCGCTGTCGGCGGCCCTGCTGTTGGTGACGCCCGTGCTGGCAGGAGGCGATTATTTTGTGATGTTTCGTTTCTTCCAGCCTGCTTACCCGTTGATTTGTCTGTTGATCGTTTTGACGGGGTGGCGATTCGTGGCTTCCGGGCATGGTTCCGGTTCCCTGCCGTCGCAGGGCTTGGGTTGGTGGTCCGGCCTGCGTGCCGGAGCCGTCGCCCTGATTGTCGGGTACTGGGGGATTGCGTATGCCTGGGATTTATCGTGGTCAAGTATGCGGTGGGGAAGCCCGCTGACGCCTGACTTCACCCTGGTGACGGAAGGCATGCGGAAGGGGAGGCTATTGGGGGCATGGTTTGGGGATATGCCGCAGTATCCGGTGGTCGGCGTGATTGCAGCCGGCGGCCCGGCACGTACCTTCCCCGGGCGCATCGTCGACACGATGGGGCTCAATACGCGCGAATTTGCCATGGCGCGTGATGATCGCGAAGGAATTCGAAGCCACACCGCTTTCAACAAGCGCATCTTCTATACGATTGAACCGGACATCCTGCTTGCTGAACCGCCTTACAAGTCCGGCGTTGAGAATTTCGATACCACCGTGTTGAAACGAATTTTCTACGATCCCCCGTTTGTCTTGCACTGGCGCTTTGGTGTCCTGACCCGGCAGGGATATCCGGGGGTTTCCGTCCGTGCCTTTTTCCGGGATCGTCTTTTGGACTCACTGGCCTTGACCGGAACCTTCATTTTTGTTGATGAAAAGGTGTGGGATGGAAAGGCGTGGGTCCTGCCGTAAACGGCTGATCCGCCGAATGGAGTTTACATGCCGACCGTAGAACAGAACAAAAGCGCTTGGGACGGCGGTTATCACTGGGATGACAGGGGAGACGAGTGGTCAAAACCCTGGGGTGGTACCGCCATGCAATGGTATGGCGTCATCCTCCCCAGGATTCACCGGTTTCTGGATGCCGGCCGGATTCTTGAGATAGCCTGCGGGTGTGGCCGATGGACGCAGTATCTGCTGCCCCGGTGTCGTTCCTATGTTGCGGTCGACCTGTCCGCCGCTTGCATTGAAACCTGCAAGCGACGTTTTGCCGGGAAGGCGGGTATCGAGTATTATGTCAACGATGGGAAATCGCTCGACATGATTGCGGACCATAGCGTTGATTTTGTGTTCAGTTTTGACTCGTTGGTCCATGCCGATAAATCGGTGCTGCAAGCCTATATTGGACAATTCAACAGGATTCTGACCGAAGACGGAGTTGCCTTCCTGCATCACTCAAACCTCGGGCGTTACCGTCTCCGCTATATCCGTAGTCGACATGTAAAGGCGCTGAAGCCGGTACTTGTGTGGTTGGGGATTCTTGAGGACGATCTGCATTGGCGGGACTGGAGTGTGCGGGCGGAAGATGTCCGGCAAATGGTGGAATCCGCCGGTTTGAAGTGCCTGGTGCAGGAAACCGTTAATTGGAGAACCCGGCGGACACTCAACGATTGCTTCACAACCCTTGGCCGAAAAAGTCGAGCGCAGGAGGGGTGCTTGTCATCCGAAAATCGGGACTACATGAATGAAGCCGAACACCTGTTTCGTCTTTCCCGGCTGTATACGGATACAGGGCGCTGACATGATACCGGTGGGTTATGAATCAGCCGCGATGCCATTGGGTTGATGCTGCAAAAGATTCACGTTAAAGGAACCGGAACATGCGCATGGACGATTATCGGCAGATGGTGGCATTTGATGGCCTGAAACAGATCCCCTGAGCATGGCATGGAAAACAACCCGCAACCCGATCATTCCGTCCGAGTATCAATCTGCCTGCCAACGCTCAATGCCCGGCGATTTCTCGAGCCAAGGATCGATTCCATTTTCGGGCAGACGCTGACTGACTGGGAACTGATCGTTTGTGACAGTTTCTCGGATGACGGGACCTGGGACTATTTACAACCGTATACGCGTGATTCGCGGGTCAGGATGTATCGCGTGCCGCGCGAAGGGCTGTATGCCGGATGGAATGAATGTTTGCGGAGGTGCCGGGGAACCTACGTGTACCTGGCGACCGCTGACGATACATGTAAACCGGACTTGTTGGAAAAGCTGGTGGACGCGCTTGAAGCCGGCGGCCATCAGGGTCCGGGAAACCTTCCCGCGGATATCGCGGTGTGCAATTTTGACTATATCGATGAACGGGGAGAAGTCATCAAGCCGCCCTTGCCGCCGGCGGGGGAGTTTTACGGGGATTGGCGTTACCGGGAACACCGGCGTTCAGGCTATGTCGAGTTCCTGGTACATCTGCTGATCGGGACTTCCTGGACCACGATGACGGCGGTGGTTTTCCGCCGGTCATTGCTTGAAAAGGTTGGCCTGTTCCGGACGGATGCCGGAGCGTTGGCGGACCGGTTCTGGGCCTACCAATCGGCGTTGCGCTCGGACACCCTGGTGGTGCCTGAAACGCTTGCCACGTGGCGACAGCATGGCTCGCAGGGGAGTGGGACACGGAAATCACTTCGCGAACTCAGGCAACTCATGCGGGTGACGGAGCAAACGCTGAACGCGTGTGACCCGTGGCTTCCTGCCGAATGGAAGCGCGATCCACATTACCGGGACAAGCTGTTGTGGTCGGAACGCCGTCATTATCTGGATCATTACCGGCTGACGCGTACCGATTTGCGGTATCGTCCGGAAAATTTCCTGAGAGGGTGCCTGTCTGCGGCCGTTCTGGAGCCTGCCTTCCTGTTTCGGCGATTGGTTTCGGGACTGGCTTGGGAACCGGACTGCAACCTGAATGAGACAGCCTACCTGAAGCGATTGATGGAGGCATGGAAGATTGCCTGGCCACCGGAATAGAATGGGGGAGGGGGAAGTATTCAGTGTTCAGAAGAGAGTGTTCAGTTGGGGAGGGGATGGGAGGGGGAGGGAAGTATTCAGTATTCAGAAGTCAGTGTTCAGTTAAGGAAGAGATGGGACACTCTGGTCTGAACACTGAACACTGAAAACTGAATACTTCCCCATCCCCTCTGGTCTGAATACTGACTTCTGAATACTCTCTTCTCTCATCTGGTCTGGGCGCATAAAGCGTGGAGTGGGGGAAGGCCGGACAATATGTTAATACCAGAATTGATGCGGATATTATGTTAAGCCGGATTATACAAGATGGGTATGGTTCTCTGCGTGGATGGAACCGTGGGGGTATCCGTGCGGAAGTTGCGGCACATGAAAGCATGAGCCTGGAGGAGATCCAGCGCCTGGCCTGGGAAGGGTTCCGGAATCGTGTCCGTGAAGCCGTGGGTTCCTCTCCCCTGTTTGCGGAGAAGGTCCGGCAGCATTGTGGGATGCTTCCAGATTGCACCCGGATGGTCGATCCTGCACGGTTGCCGGTCTGGACGAAGGATGATTTGCGCCAATGGTATGCAACCGCACCGGTTCCTCCGGTGCCGGGTGCATGGGTGCATGCCACGGGCGGGACATCCGGCATGCCATGCCGGTTTTACGTGACCCGGGAAAGCTATGAATGGCGGATGGCGGTGTCGGATCGTGGATACCGGTGGGCGGGGGCCGAGGAGGGCGTGCGAAGCGTCTATGTGTGGGGTGCGCCGGCGGCCCGGCTTTCCCCGGCCGTCCGGTTCCGGCGTGCCCTTATCAATCGGATCCAGAATCGCTGGTTTTACAATGCGATGGTCCTGGATGCGGAACGATGTGAAGCCTGCGTGGATCTGATCAACCGGGTTCGGCCGGCGGCGCTGGTCGGATATGCCGGATGCCTGGTGACCTTGGCGGATCATGTCGTTTCACATCCCGGATGTCTGACGCACCGGGTCCGAAGCATCATCACGGCTGCGGAAGGAATCGACGGGAACCAGGTTGCGCGCCTGTCCGCCGCGTTGGGTGGAATGGTGTACCAGTCTTACGGAAGCCGGGAATTCATGTTGATCGGCATGGAATGCCGGGCCCATGGCGGGTATCACCTATCGTCCGACAACCTGCTGGTTGAGGTGGTTGACGAGGCGGGGCGGCCCTGCGTGGAACAGGCCGGGCGGATCCTGGTGACCGACCTGCATAACGCGGCAACGCCTTTCATCCGGTACGAGACCGGCGATGTGGGGGTGATGAGTGCGGAGCCTTGTCCATGCGGGTTGCCGTTCCCGTTGTTGCGGCGGGTGGATGGGCGGGTCCAGGACCTGTTGACGTTGCCGGGAGGGAAGCAGGTGAGTGCCCTGCTGTTGCCGCACGTGATGAAGGAGCACCGGTGGGTGAATGCCTATCAGCTTGAGGTAATGGAGGACGATCCATCCCGATGGATATTGAATGTAATGTCCGACACCGATGTGACGGAAGCGGCGCGGATCGCTTTGGTTGCCAATATGCACCGGTGGGTAGGTGAGACGGTAGCTATCAACCTTCGGCGCGTGGATCGTTTGGTTCGTGCACCAAACGGCAAAACCCCGGTGGTGGTGCGGGAGCGGAGGATTGTGGAACGTATAAAGTAGAACGTGGAACGTGCGGAGCGCATGGAGGGGCGAGCTCCCGCGAGCCCGTCTGGATGTGAGGGGGAATTTGACGGGATAAACGGGATGGGATGGGAGATGGACGGGATGGGATCTCACGCAGCCGCCGTCGCTCAGAAGCTATGGCGCGCCAGGGAGTAGCAGAGGCAGCAGAGAACCCGCCTTCGCACAGAAGCTTCGGCGCGGCAAGCCTACGCTTGGCGCAGACGCCAAGCCCATACCAGCCGGAACGTTGCCTCGAAGAGGAGTTCGCGGAGATCCCTATTCCACCTCTTCCGGACCAGCCGTTGCGGGGATTTGTTCCGACCGTACCCGGGCGGTACAAAGACCCGCAACCTCCCTGGCGCGCCGTAGCCTCTGGGCGCAGGCGGCTGCGGTCCCTCTTCTCTGCTGCCTCTGCGTGAGATCCGGTCTGAAAACCGAATACTGAACACTTGTCTCAGATGGGAGTTTTACCGCTGATGAACGCGGATGGATACGGATGAGGAAGATTTGTCTGGCCGCATGTGCGTCTATCGGCGTGTATCCGCGGTTATTCCCTTTGGCGCCCGCACGGAAAACGGAAGACGGAAAGAGAAAAACGGGATGGACGGGATGGGATGGAGATCGGAACACGATAGCGGGCGACGAGAGTGGTGGACGATTCAGGAATTTCCTACTCGTTATCTCCCGACCTCAAAGAGAGTCGGGATCGCCCGCTATCGTCAACCGAATCCCATTTTTATATGCCCAACTGAACACTTCTGGTCTGAATACTGAATACTGAATACTGAACACGGACCCTAAAACCCATGAATCCATCATCCAAAGTGCTTAAAGAATCCTTTCCCGTTGTCTGCCAGGTATTGCCGGCGCTGGAGCCGGGCGGGATGGAACAAGTGGCGCTGGAACTGGTCCGGTACCGGTGTGATGTTGCCGGGCCGGAACGGAATGTCGTGTTCTGCACCGATTCGCCCGGCGCCTGGTATCACCGGTTGACGGTGCCGGCGGCCTGCGGGTACCGCCGGATTGGTGCGTGGGGATTCGATGTCCGGCTGGTTATGCGATTGGTTCGCTTTATCCGTGTCAACCGGGTGGATGTGTTGCATGCGCATAATGCGCGCGCCGGTTTGTATGCAGGGCTGGCGGGACGGATTACCGGATGCAGGGTGGTGGTGACTTTTCACGGGGAGGGGGTCGTCAGTGGACATCCGACCCGCTTCCTGCTGCGGATTATCAGCCGATTGGCTGACCGGGTGGCGGTCGTTTCGCATCGGGTCGGGAAACGGTTGGAAGCACAGGGCCTTGTGCCCGCCGGGAAAATCCGGGTGGTCTTGAATGGCGTGGATACGCGGGTGTTCCGGCCGGCTGATAATCCGGTTGCGATACGTGCGGCGGTGCGGAGCGAACCGGGGTTTACTGCGGAGCACCTGTTGCTGGGAACCGCCGGGCGATTGTCGCCGGAAAAGGACCAGGCGATGTTGATCCGCGCCGTGGGCCGGATGGTGCGAGTGGTTGATGTTACGGTCTGCCTGATGATTGCGGGTGAGGGATCGTGTCGTGCCCTGCTGGAGCAGGTGGTTGGGTCTGAAGGTTTGGGATTGGTTGTCCGGTTCTGCGGTCAGCGGGATGACATGGCGGACTGGTACCGGGCATTGGATGGATTTGTGATGACTTCCCGGACTGAGGGACTGCCG
>MHBQ01000181.1 GCA_001803315.1 Lentisphaerae bacterium RIFOXYC12_FULL_60_16 | reverse complement strand
AAAGGCTTTTCTGCCGTTCGGAGATCTCGTAAAGGGATTTCAGGGTGTTGAGTTGCGACTGGTAATGGGCCATGTGGTAGTGACGCCAGACCAAGCCCAGGCTGGTGGCCGTTCCCGTAAACAATAAAGCGACGAAACCGATGATCGTCCATAGGCGCTGTTGGATGGGGGCAAAGGCTTCTTCCTGGTCGATGCGGCTAACCAGCAGCCAGGGAGAGTCCGGAACGGGCTGGACACAGGCCAGGACCTGCACGCCACGGTAATCCCTGCCGCTGACCATGCCTTTGGCGCCTTTGATTACCTGGCTGGCGGGAAGGTCGGATCGGTCAAGCGGGAAACGCAGATGCAGGGCGGCGTCCGGGTTGAAACGCAGCGGATTCAGGAACAGCACCTGATCCTGGTCGCGCCGGACCATGAGTGTTTCGGCCGTCCGGCTCGCGGTCGGCCATGTACTGAGGAAGGGGTACAAATAGTATGATGGATCAATTCGCAAGGCCAGGAATCCCCGTAGTGTTGCCGTCGGTGAACGGGTACGGATGGGGATCAGGATCTTCAAATACACCTTGTGATGGGCATCATTCCAGTAAAAGTCCTCGAAAACCGGTTCCCCGTTGGCCAGGTGAGCAATCGTATCGGGGCTGACCGATGAAACGGGACGTTCGGGGCCGTCCGGCAGTATCCAGCGTTTCACGCACTGTGTGTCCAGCAACATGATGCGTTCATAACGGTGATGAATGAGAAATCCCTGCAGTTCATTCTCGATTTGCACCCGGACGCGGATGTCATCCGGGTTATCGAGGAGTCGGGTTGCCAGGTCGATAATGGAAGGGTTGCTGATCAGGATGGCGGCATCGGCAATCCGGTCCTGGCGCCAATGCATCAGTTCCTGAACCTTGAGCTCGGTTATGGCGGTCAGTTCGTCCTCGGTTTTGCTGATATAGCGTTGCTTGAATTCCCGGTATGACAGGTAACCGATAAACAGGAGGCCGGTTGCCAGTATCATGAAGATGAGGAATAAGAAGGTCGGGATTCGCCTGTTTACCATGTCTGGTTCCGACATGACCCGATTCCCCTCATCCCGTGAGAAAGGACATCACGGGAACATCACCTCGCCATATTAGTGCAACAACCGCAGTCATGTCAACGGGGCCCTTGATGCCATGGGGTTGTGGCGGGGGATGATCGGTTGTTGAAAATTGAAGGTTACGACCCGTGGTGACTTGACTTCATTCTGCGTTCCCGTATCATTTCCATTTCATTCAGGCCGCCTGGAGGCGTAAACGGAGGAATAAGATTATGGCAGTTCGCGTAGGCATCAACGGGTTCGGGCGTATTGGTCGGCAGGTATTCAAGGCAATCCGGGATCGTTATCCCAAAACCCTGGAAGTGGTGGCGTTTAACGACCTGGGCGATCTCAAGACCATGGCGCATTTGCTCAAGTATGATTCCAACTACGGTCGTTTCAACGGTACCGTTGAAGTGGGCGCCGATTCACTGATCGTGGACGGAAAGCCGATCAAGGCCCTGAAGGAAACCGATCCGGGCAATATTCCCTGGAAAGACCTGGGAGTCTCCATCGTGGTGGAAAGCACCGGTCTGTTCACCATCAAGCAGGATGGCGTGAACAAGAAGGGCAAAACGGTTCCCGGCGCCGAGAACCACATCACCAAGGGCGGAGCCAGGAAGGTCATAATTTCAGCGCCAGCCCAGGGCGAGGACCTGACGATCGTCATGGGTGTGAACGACAACCAGTACAATCCCGCCACGCACCACGTGGTGTCCAATGCGTCCTGCACCACGAACTGCCTGGCCCCGGCGGCAAAAGTCGTGAACGACAACTTCAAGATCCTGCGCGGATTGATGACCACCATCCACGCGTATACCAACGATCAGAAAATCCTGGATCTTCCGCACAGCGACCTGCGGCGTGCCCGGGCGGCGGCGATGAGCATCATCCCGACGACCACCGGCGCGGCCAAGGCCGTTTCGCTGGTGATTCCGGACCTTAAGGGCAAGTTTGACGGTTACGCCCTGCGGGTTCCGACCTCGACGGTTTCGGTGGTGGATTTCACCGCCCAGATCGAGAAGCCCACGACCACCGAAGCGTTGCGCCAGGCGTTCCGTGATGCCGCGGCCGGGCCGATGAAGGGCATCCTGGCCGCCATTGATGAGCAACTGGTCAGCATCGATTTCAAGGGCGATGCGCACAGTTCGTCGGTCGATCTGCCGTTCACGATGGTGCTCGGCAAGGAGAAGGGCGACTTCATCAAGGTGGTGACCTGGTACGACAATGAATGGGGTTACAGCGTTCGTACCGCCGACCTGGCGAACCTGATGGCATCCAGGCTGTAGTCGATTCGGATCGTCGGATACCGTACGGCCGGCAGAAGCCGGCCGTACGGTGCCGGCTTTTACGGGGTGGAGAAGACGGATGAACAAAAAAACGGTGCGCGATGTTGAATTGAAGGGGCAACGGGTTCTGATGCGGGTGGACTTCAATGTGCCCATCCAGAACCACCAGGTGGATGATGACACGCGTATCCAGGCGGCCCTGCCCACGATCCTGTATGTGCTGGAAAAGGGCGCCAGGCATGTGGTTTTGATGAGCCACCTGGGGCGGCCGGATGGCAAGCCCAATCCTGAATTTTCATTGAAGCCGGTAGCGGAACATCTCCAGAAATTGCTGGGGCGGCCGATCCAGTTTGCAACCGATTGCGTGGGCCCGGCGGTTGCGGCCATGGCGAAGGCCCTGCCGGAAGGCGGCGTCCTGCTGCTCGAGAATCTCCGTTTCTACCTGGAGGAGGAGGGAAAGCCCGCGCTTCCCAAGACCGCCACCGATGACGAGAAACAGGTGGCCAAGAAGGCGCTCAAGGAGAAACAGAAGGCCTTTGCCGCGCAACTGGCCGTGCTGGGTGATGTATATGTGAACGATGCCTTTGGAACCGCGCACCGCGCCCATGCGTCCATTTCCGTGGTGACCCGTCATTTCAAGGACAACGTGGCCGGTTTCCTGATGGAAAAGGAAATCGAGTATCTGGGGAACGCCGTCCTGAATCCCAAGCGCCCCTTCGTGGCGATTCTGGGTGGCGCCAAGATCAGCGGCAAGATCGACGTGCTTATGAACCTGATCGGCAAGGTGGATGCCATCATTGTCGGCGGCGGCATGGTATTCACCTTCTACAAGGCCATGGGTATTCCGGTCGGGAATTCACTGGTTGAAACGGACCGGGTCGAGATAGCGCGGGAGACGCTGGCGAAAGTCAAGGCCGCCAACATCCGTTTCCTGCTGCCGGTGGATCACGTGATCGCCGATGCCTTCAAGGCCGATGCCCGGGTACGGGTTGTCGGCGAGAAGGACATACCGGATGGTTGGATGGCCCTGGATATCGGACCGAAGACCCGTGGCCTGTTCGCCCGTGAAATCCACCAGGCGCAGACCGTTGTATGGAACGGGCCGATGGGATGTTTCGAGATGGAGCCGTTTGCCGAGGGCACCATGGCCATAACCCGGGCGATTGCCGAAGGCGGTTCCCTGAGCATCGTGGGGGGTGGTGACAGCGTGAATGCCGTCAACCGGAGTGGCCTGGCCAACCGGTTTACGCACATCAGCACGGGTGGCGGCGCCAGCCTGGAATTCCTGGAAGGCAAGGAATTACCGGGCGTGGTGGCGTTGAGTGACCGGTAACGGGATGGTTGAGGTTCGGGAGGATGGTCATGGTTGTGAAATTCCGGAAGAAGATCGTGGCGGGCAACTGGAAGATGAATAAGTCGGTTTTGGAGGCGCGCGACCTGGCAACGGGGATTGTGAAGGAACTGGATGGCGCCCTGGATGTGGATGTCGTGCTGTGCCCTCCCTTTACCGCGCTCAAGACCGTGGGTGAAGTGCTGATGGAGACGGCCATTAAACTCGGCGCCCAGAACATGCACTGGGAAGCCAGCGGTGCCTTTACCGGCGAAGTGTCGCCGGCCATGCTGCGCGACCTTTATTGCCATTACGTGATCGTGGGGCATAGCGAACGGCGTCAGTTTTTTTCCGAGACGGATGAGACGGTGAACCGCAAAGTCAAGGCGGCCCAGGCGTCGAACCTGACACCCATCGTTTGCGTGGGGGAAACGCTCCAGGAGCGGCAGGGCGGCCAGATGAAGGACGTCGTTCGGCGGCAGCTGGAACGTGGACTGGCCGGGGTCGATCTCCGCAAGCTGATCGTGGCGTATGAGCCGGTGTGGGCCATCGGGACCGGGGTGAACGCGTCGCCGGACCAGGCGCAGGAAATGCATGCCTGTATCCGGTCGGTGTTGTCGGAAATCGGCGGGAACGATCTCGCCCAGTCGGTCCGCATCCAGTATGGCGGCAGCATGAAGCCGTCCAATGCCAAGGACCTTCTGGCACAGCCGGATATTGATGGCGGCTTGATCGGCGGGGCGGCCCTTGAGGCCCGTTCCTTTGTTGATATTGTGCGGGCGGGTGGCTGACCGGATGGATGGAAAATACGGATAACAACGAGGTGCACTGTGTTGGCGGTGATTAAATTTCTGCTGGTAATGATCGAAGTCGTCGTATGCCTGTTGCTGATCGGGGCGATCCTGATCCAGAAAACCAAGGGGTACGGGATTGGTACCGCACTCGGCGGCGCCGGTGAGACCGTTTTCGGGGCGCATGTGGGTACCGTGCTGACCAAGGCCACGGTTATCCTGGGCATTGTGTTCCTGGTGACGACCGCCTTTCTGGCCCTGGTGGGGGTGCGGCAGGCCAATCGACGGTCTGTCATGGAGGGGGCACCGGTGGCTCCTGTCACGGCACCGGCCATGCCGATGCAGGGGGAACCGGCGGGTGGTGCGCCGGCTATTCCCGCCACGTTGCCGTCGGATGGCATGCCGGCGGCCGATCCTGTTGCGCCATGAGGCGGTCGCCTGGTGGCCGGATCCGCCTGCTGGCAGTTGCCGGCATCCTGCTGGTCAGTCTGCCGGCCTGCGGTCCACGCCCCGTCGACTCCGTCGATTCCGGGAATGTCCTGTACGGAATCACCTCGCGCATCCGGGGATTTGACCCGGTAAAGTCCGGTGATGTTGCCTCGGCCATTGCCATCAGCAAGGTCTACGAGGGACTGCTGCAATACGCCTACCTGGATCGGCCCTATCGGCTGGAGCCCCTGCTGGCGGACGGCATGCCCGTCGTCTCGGCGGATGGTCTGGTTTATACGTTCAAGATCCGGCAGGGAATATATTTCGCGGATGACCCCTGTTTCAACGGTGTGGCGCGTGAATTGCAGGCGGACGATTTCGTCTACGCCATCAAGCGCGTCGCGGATGTAAAGACCGAGTCAACCGGGTTTTGGGCGTTCAACGACCGGATCGAGGGATTGGATGCCTTCAAGGAGGCTTCCTCCGGACCGGATCTGACGGATTATGACCGGCCGGTTTCCGGTTTACAGGCGATTGACCGCTACACCTTCCAGATCCGGCTGACCCGTCCATACCCCCAACTGCTGTGGATCCTGACCCTGCATTACGCCTGTGCGATTCCGCATGAGGCGGTGCGGTATTACGGGGAGGAATTTCTGAATCATCCGGTTGGAACGGGGCCGTATATCCTGAAATCCTGGCAGCGGAATTACCGCGTGGAGTTTGTCCGCAATCCCGTATGGGGCAGGACCGGCCGTACGGACCGTTATCCGGAACACGCTGAAGCGGGGGATGCGGCCGAAGGTCTGCTCGAGGATGCCGGCCAGCCGGTTCCTTTCATTGACCGGATCGTCCAGTACGTGATCGATGATGCCTCAACCCAGTGGTTGAAGTTTGTGGCCGGCGAGGTGGAGTCGTCCGGGATTTCGCGGGATAACTGGGAAGCTGTCATCACCCCCCAGAAGGATCTTGCCGGACACCTCGAGCGGCGGGGAATACGGCTCTACCGGACCCCCACGCTGGATGTATACTATGTGGGGTTCAACATGGATGATCCGGTGGTGGGCCCCAACCTGAAATTACGCCGGGCATTGACGTGCGCCTTTGATTCGGAGCAATGGGTCAAGTTCTACAACGACCGCATTACCCGGGCCAGGGGCCCGATTCCTCCGGGCGTTGCCGGATATGATGATGAGCCCGCCTTGTTCCCCTTCGATCTTGACCGGGCGCGTACGTTGCTGGCGGAGGCGGGGTTCCCTGAAGGGGTTGATCGGGTGACCGGGCAACGCCTTAAATTGACGCTGGAACTTGGCAGTTCGGATTCGAGTACGCGTGAATCGGTGGAATTGATGATGGGGTTCTTCAGGAAAATCGGCGTTACGCTGGTTCCGAGCTACAACAACTGGCCGACCTTCCTGTCGAAAATGGACCGTCGGCAATGCCAGCTGTATCTGCTGGGATGGGTGGCCGATTATCCGGATGCCGAGAACTTCCTCCAGCTGTTTTATGGGCCGAACCAGTCCCCCGGCCCCAACCACAGCAACTACATCAATCCGGAGTTTGATCGCCTGTATGAAGCCGTACGCACGATGCCGGACAGTCCCGAACGAACGGCCCGGTACCGGACCATGGCCCGGATGATCATGGATGACGCTCCCTGGATCTTCATGCATCATCCGATGGATTACAGCCTCCAGCACCGGTGGGTCCATAACTACAAGCCGCATGATTTTCCGTATGGCATGGTCAAGTATTACCGCCTTGATCCGGCGGACCGGCAGGCGTGGAAGGAACAATTCAGCTTCGTGCACTGGTTGGAGTGAAGGACGGGACGGCAATGCGAGCGTATATCTGGCGACGCATCTTGTACATGATACCGATGGTGTTCGGGATCATCCTGGTAACCTTCTTCCTGTTCAATGTCGCCGGGGGCGATCCGGCGCTGATGAAACTCGGCAAGAACGCCACGGCCCAGTCGTTGGAGCAATACGATGCCCAGCGGGGATATGATAAGCCGTTGTTTGCCGGCCGTTGGGGCCGGACACGGGCCTGGACGGAAATGGAGCCTGACCGGCATGCCGGATCCTGGCGTTTGGTGAAGGGCGTTGCCTGGACCAACACCGGCGGGGGACGGGTGGTCCTGCCCGGCGGCCAGTCGTACGGGGTGCCCATGGCCTTCCGGCCGCGGCCCGGCACCTACCGGTGGATCATGGAATACCGCCTGGTGCCGGCGGATGATGGAACCCTGCCGTCCGTCGAGTGGGTGTCCGGGCAGGCCCGGATGCTGTTGCCGCAGGCGACCGGCTGGCGTTCGCAGGCAATGGTCTGGCAGGTTGTCGGCGATGAAACCGGAATGATCTCCCGTTTGTCCGTTCCGGCCGGGACCCTGGAAATCCGGGCGATGACGCTGAAACGCCGCAACGCACATTGGCTCGATTCGCAGCTGGTATTCTATCTCGGGCAACTGGCCCGGGGTGATTTTGGGGTGTCGCATGACACCAACGAGCGGATTTCCCGGATGATGTTGCGGGGGATCGGCCCTTCGCTGATGTTGACCGTGCCGATCTTTTTTGTGGGACTGGTGGTCAGCATTTCGCTGGCCCTGTTGTGCGCGTTTTTCAGGAACACCTGGCTGGATCGCTTTTTTGTCCTGGTGTCCGTGGTGCTGATGAGCGTGAATTACCTGGTCTGGATCATCTTCGGACAGTATTTCCTGGGATACCGCCTGCGCTGGTTTCCGGTATGGGGTTTCGAGTCGTGGCGCTACCTGCTGTTGCCGGTGCTGATCGGGGTGATCAGCGGATTGGGCGGCAGCCTTCGTTTCTACCGCACCGTGATGCTCGATGAAATGTACCGGGATTATGTCCGGACGGCCTTTGCCAAGGGGGCGGGCCGCGGCCGGGTGCTGTTTGTTCATGTGTTGCGCAATGCCATGATCCCCGTGATGACCAATGTGGTCATGAGCATCCCCTTCCTTTACACCGGCAGCCTGCTGCTGGAACGGCTGTTCGGCATACCCGGCCTGGGCAATATGGCCTACGAAGGCATCATGAATTCGGATGTGGATGTGATCCGTGCCGTGGTGTTTGTAGGCGCGGTGATCTATGTGTTTGCCAACCTCCTGACGGATATCAGCTATGCCTGGGTGGATCCGAGGGTGCGCCTTAAATGAACGTGACCAACACAACCCTGCGCACGGAACGTGGCGGAAACTCCCTCTGGAAGGATGCCTTCCGGCGTCTGCGCCGCAACCCCCTGGTGGTCCTTTCCTTCGGGGTGGTGGTGGTCTTCACGTTGGCGGCCATCTACGGATCGGTTGTGCACTGGCGCTACCGGATACTCGACGCCGAAATGCCGGCGCGCCTTCAGCCGGTCAAGCAACTGGCGATCCGGATCCTGCGGGCGGAGTCGGTTCGGGGGCAGGAGCCGGTCTATATCCGCCAGGACCTTGACCAGCGGTACCAGCCGCCAAGCCGTCGGCACCTGATGGGGACGGACGGGTTGGGGCGGGACGTCTTTCACCGGTTGGTGCAGGGTACCCGGATCGCCTTCCAGGTGGGGGTTATCACGTCCCTGATCGCCATTCCGATCGGGGTCATTCTGGGATGCCTGGCGGGGTATTTCGGCAAGCGCGTGGATGACGTGATTGTCTGGTTGTATTCGACTTTCGACTGCATGCCGTCGCTGTTGTTCATCATTGCGATAGCCATGATTGCCCGTAAGGGACTGATGGGCGTCTACCTGGGAATTGGGCTAACCAGTTGGGTGCATCTCTGCCGCCTGATGCGGGGGGAGGTGCTCAAGCACCGGCAGTTGGGATATGTACAGGCGGCACGCGCCCTGGGTGCAGGACCGTTTCGCATCCTGTTCATCCATATCCTGCCGAACCTGATGCACCTGGTAATCATCAACTTCTCCATCCGGTTTCCCGCCGCGGTTCAGACCGAGGTGATTATGAGCTTCCTCGGAATCGGCGTGCAGGATGAACCGTCCTGGGGTATCATGATCAGCAATGCACGACTCCGGTTATGGGAGGGAATCTGGTGGGAACTGGGATTCACCACGCTGATCATACTGGCCGTGGTGCTTGCATTCAACCTGCTGGGCGACGCCTTGCGCGATGCCCTGGACCCGCGGTTGCGTGTCACCGGGGATCATGACTAGCAACGGAAAGCAAACCATGGAATCGCTCTTGAAACAGGTGCAGGGACCGGATGACCTCAAGCGGTTTGACGCCCGGCAGCTGGAGGGCGTCGCGGCTGAATTGCGTGAAGCGATCATCGAGCATGTCAGCCATACGGGGGGACACCTGGCGGCCAACCTGGGCGTGGTTGAATTGACGGTGGCCCTCTTGCGGGTGTTCTCCCCGCCCGTGGATAAAATCATCTGGGATACCAGTCACCAGACTTACGCCTACAAGATGTTGACCGGCCGGCGTGACCGCATGGAGACCTTGCGGCAGTTTGGCGGGTTGTCGGGCTTTCTTAACCGGGATGAGAGTCCCTGTGATGCGTTCGGGGCCGGCCATGCCGGGACCGCGCTGTCCGCGGGTCTGGGCATGGCGGTGGCCCGGGACCGGCTGGGCGGCAAGGAATCCGTGGTGGTGGTGCTGGGGGATGGCTCGGCGGGATGCGGCATTTCCTTTGAAGCGTTGAACAACCTGGCCGGTTCCACCCGCCAGTTGATCGTCGTGTTGAACGACAACAAGATGTCCATCGATGCCAATGTCGGCGCCATGTCCCGTTACCTCGGGTCGCTGCTGACCAGTCCCCGGTACAACCGATGGAAACGAACGGTGGAGCAGGCGGCCTTGCAGATGCGTATGGGCGCCTTGCGGGGAATTTATTACCGGTTGGAAGAGGCGCTGAAGAGCCTGTTTGTGCGCAACGTGCTGTTTGAGGAGTTCGGCCTTCGCTATATCGGGCCTGTCAACGGGCACAACCTGCCGGCCTTGCTGGATGCCCTTCAGATTGCGGCGGAATCCGACAAGCCGATCCTGTTGCATGTCGCCACCCAGAAGGGTCGGGGATATGCCTATGCCGAGGATAAACCGGGCAAGTGGCATGGCACCCAGGCGTTTGATGTTGAAACCGGTGAACCGCTGGAGGCGCCGGGGCTCCCGGGTTATTCGAGCGTGTTCGGCACCGTCATGGAACAATTGGGGGGTGAATATCCGAACCTGGTGGCCGTGACGGCCGCCATGGCGGCCGGCACCGGATTGACCCGTTTCAAGGCGCGGTATCCCGAACGGTTTTTCGACGTCGGCATATCGGAGGAACATGCCGTTATCTTTGCGGCCGGCATGGCGGCACGCGGCCTGGTGCCCGTGGTGGCCATCTATTCGACTTTTTTCCAGCGTTCCGTGGATTGCGTGATCCATGATGTTTGCCTCCAGAAACTTCCGGTTATATTCTGCCTGGATCGTGCCGGGATTGTCGGCGAAGACGGCCCGACCCATCACGGGGTGTTTGATATCGCGTTGTTGCGGACCATTCCCGGGCTGGTCATCATGCAACCGGCGGATGAGGCCGAACTTGCCGCCATGCTGAAAACCGCGGTGCTGCTCAAACAACCCGTGGTGATTCGTTATCCCAAGGGTCCGGGATCCGGGAAAGCCGTTCCGCTTTCCCTGGAACCCCTTCCCCTCGGGCAGGCCGGGGTGGTGCGCGAAGGCCATGATATCCAGATTTGGGCGCTGGGCGACCGGGTTGCCAGGGCCATCCAGGCGGCCGATGAATTGGAGAAGCTCGGTATCCATGCCGGGGTTGTCAACGCCCGCTTCGTGCAACCGCTGGACGAAGCACTGCTGATGCGCCAGGCGTCGGTCGCACGGTGCATCGTAACCCTCGAGAACGGTAATGTTGCCGGTGGATTTGGTGAGGTCGTTCGATCGGCCCTGGCCCGGAAGAATTATCGGGGCGAGATTCGTCTGTTCGGATGGCCGCAACAATTCATTCCCCATGGCAGCCAGGAAATCCTCGAAGCAACGTTCGGACAGGATGTGCCATCCATTGTCTCCTTCATCCGGGAATGGCACGCCCGTCCGGTGCCGACGCCCGTATGAAACAGCGTTTGGATCTGTTGATGGTTGAACGCGGCCTTGCCGAGTCCCGTACCCTGGCGCAACGCCTGATCGGAGCCGGCCAGGTGTATACCGGTGACCGGCGTTTGGACAAGGCCGGGGTGTCGGTGGATGCGCATATTCCGCTGGAAGTCCGGACCGGACTTCCCTTTGTAAGCCGGGGCGGTCAGAAACTGGCTGCTGCCTGGGAATCCTTCCATCTGGAGGTTGGCGGCAAGGTGTGCGTGGATATCGGCGCCTCGACCGGCGGATTTACCGATTGCCTGCTCCAGCGGGGGGCATCGCGGGTGTATGCGGTGGATGTCGGGTACGGCCAACTGCATTGGAAATTGCGGCAGGATCCGCGCGTCACGGTGATGGAAGAGGTCAATGCCCGTTACCTGGATGCATCCATGTTTCCGGAACGCCCCACAGTGGCCGTGGTGGATGTCTCCTTCATCTCCTTGACCCTTGTACTGCCGGCTGTTATACAAGTTCTATCGATACCGGCGGAATTGGTCACCTTGATCAAGCCCCAGTTTGAAGCGGGGCGTGACCAGGTCGGGAAGGGCGGGGTGGTCCGTGATCCCGTGGTGCATCGGACCGTGGTTGAACGGATCCTGGCGTTCGGACGTGATACCCTGGGCTTGGAGTGTGCGGGAACCTGTGAATCACCGCTGAAGGGGCCGGCCGGCAATACGGAGTTCCTGGCCTACTGGCGGTGGAACGGGAGACGGGAAGGAAACACGTGAAACGACTGGTGGTCATAGCCAATCCCTCGAAGCCGCAGGCCGGCCGTGTGGTGGCGCGCATAGCCGACGTTGCACGCAAACTGGACGTGCATCTCGTGGCAGACCGGGAAACGGCACGGTTGTTGCCGGGCTTATGCCCGGTCTCCTTGTCGGAACTGCCGCGGTCGATCGACGCCGTGATCGCCTGTGGTGGCGATGGCACCGTGCTGCGTACCGCCCGTGAATTGGCCGGGCGCGATTGTCCGGTGATGGGCGTCAATCTCGGCGGGTTGGGATTTCTCACGAGCGTGACCGAATCGGATGTTGAGCAGGCCCTGGAAGAACTTGTGGAGGACCGGTGCGTGGTGACCGAGCGTTCCCTGGCGGAAATTACCGTCCGACGTGGCAAGCGCATCGTGGCAACGGAACGCGCCTTGAACGAGGTGGTGATCGGCCGGCTGACCTCTTCGCGTGTGCTTACGCTGGAAGCCTGGATCGAGCAGGAATCCGTCACCTCCTACCGTTGTGATGGTTTGATTGTGGCGACACCGACCGGCAGCACCGGCCATTCCCTGTCGGCGGGTGGCCCCATTCTTACGCCGGAGGTTCACGCCTTCGTGTTGACCCTGATATGCCCACACACCCTTACCTGGCGGCCGGTGGTGGTGCCCGATGACCGTGCCATTACCGTGCGCATCATGACCGATGTGGCGCAGCAGGTAACCGTGGACGGGCAGGTGAACCACCCGCTCCGGATCGGCGATGCGGTGTGCATCCGGAGAAGTGCTCGGGGCATCCGTTTCCTGCACCGCCCGGATTACAGTCATTTCGCCGTCTTACGCCAGAAGCTGCAATGGGCCGGTTCGGTTGTGCAGGATGCTGCCCGGAAATCGCCGCGTAACAAATCCCATCAATAAAGGTAGGGTGCTTTCGCCGAAAGCGCCGCGGACGGCTCGTTGAGCCGTCCCTACCATGCCGTAAACTTACGTCGTCAAATTTCGTTTTTCGATCTGATTGCGTGGCGCCGTTTCGTGCACCGTTTCATGCAGAGGGAACAGCGCTCATCACTGCACCATTGACAGGAATTGCAGTCGCGGCAGGGATGTTTCTTTTCCCGGTTCGGCTGGTCGGCCGGAACGAACAACTTGCCGGGCATCCCCTTGACCTTCACGAACGGCATGTGACCCTAACCTTTCGGCTGGACAGGCGATTGCCGGGCAATCGCCTGCAGGGCGGATTCATAAACGAGGCGGATGGACACCTGGTGGCGCTGTGCGGCGTTGACACAGTCGGAATGCTCGGGAGCCTGGGTGACGATGCCGTCTTTCCAGAGGCCCTGCTTGACCGGGATGTCACCGTAGGGCGTGGTGACAGTGATCATCCGGC
>MHBQ01000180.1 GCA_001803315.1 Lentisphaerae bacterium RIFOXYC12_FULL_60_16 | reverse complement strand
CTCCGTATTCTCGTCAGGCACTGGAATGGCGAACTCGATTCCCTGTGGATGGCATCCGCCGCCTGATTCAGGTCAATGAATCAGGGATGCGCCCCACCGCGAGCGGGGAGCGAGGTCAAGTACGCCGGGGTTTGTTTTGAGTTGTCACGGCCGGTCCCGGTGTGAAACTATCCGGTTGGATTTGTCCACTTACACCGTGTGATGATCCCCATGTGTACAATAGGGATGGGGTTCGTGCCTATGGTTCGAAAGTTTTATCGGTGGCTTCGCCATTTGATCATGGCGCGAAGCGGCCTGGAGCCGGCAGATGCGTATGTTCTGTCGCGCAGCGGACGACCGGTCCGGGATGATCGGGCCCTGGCCATCCCATTACCCAACCTGACCGGCAGCCTGCTCCCCGTGCTGCGACAGTTCATTAACGGCTACGGGTGGGGGAAGACCTGCCTGCTGGTATCGGAAAGCCGGCAGGTCCAGTCGGAGCTTGCCCTCCTGTATCCGGACGTGTCATTCAAGGTGACGGATTATTTTCCGGACTTAATGCAAGGGGGGGCGGATATCCTGTGGGATGTCTGCGAAACACCGCCCCCTTCGCTTCGCAAGGGATCTTTTGATTCCATCCTCTGCCAGGCATTGCTGGAACATGTGATTGCGCCTGCGCAAGCCATCCAACATTGCCTCGAGTTACTGGTACCCGGCGGGCATCTCTATATCATGACGCATACGCCCTCATTCCATTACCACGGGTATCCGAAGGACTACGTCCGGTTCCACACCGATTACTTTGAGGATCTTCCGGGATACATGGCGCGGTCGGCCGGGCTCACCGTTGAGCTGGTGGAGTTGTACGCCAAGGGGGGTGCCGTGTATGCCTGTTATGAACGGGTTGACCATCCCTCACCAGCACTCAATCCGCCCTATAACTGATGGCACGGATGGCCCTACGATTGACCGGACAGGCAGGCGGTTGCAGGGTGTTTGCACGTCGAAAACCCCGAAAGTCGTTTGACGTTTTTTTGACGGTTTTTACCCCCTGAAACCGCCTTTTTGTGCCGTTATACGCCTTTTTTGGGGGTTGCTTGTTTTCATGCTATCCGGTTGCAATCTGTTAAGATTTAACGACTTACAACTGGAGGCGCGAACCGGAATTGAACCGGTGTACCAGGTTTTGCAGACCCGTGCCTAACCTCTCGGCCATCGCGCCAGAAACGCCCGACAACGCTCACGCCTTCTTGGTCTTGACCGCCTTGGCTTTCTCATTCAGGCGGCGGACCCGGCGTAACGAACGTTGTCGCTTCAATCGAGCTCTTAATTGTTGTCCCATATCCTTATCTCCTTATCACATATCCAACGCACCGTCAATCAGGTTACCACCCCAAAACCCGCACGCTTCTCATTCCGCTGCTCCAACTCACGCCGATAGGCATCACAATCACGTGACGCCGCCACGCCAGATTCAATCGCCGCACGGGCCACCGCCAGCGGAATCTCCACAAACAACCGTCGGTCAAAAGGCTTGGGAATGACGTAATCCCGCCCAAAGGCCAGATCCGGCACCCCATACATGTCCCGCACATCCTGCGGTACCGGTTCCCGCGCCAGCAACGCCAGGGCATCGGCCGCCGCCTGCTTCATCGCCATGCTGATCGTACGCGCCCGGACATCCAACGCCCCCCGGAAAAGGAAGGGAAACCCCAGCACATTGTTGACCTGATTGGCATAATCCGAACGCCCGGTTGCCATCAGATATGGCTGGCCACCCAGGCATTCCGCCACCACTTCGGGCCGGACTTCCGGGTCGGGATTGGCCATCGCGAAAATCCCGGGATACGTCCCCATGCGCCGGATGTCCCCGCTCTTCACGCAATTGGCAACCGACACGCCGATGAAAACATCCGCACCCGTCATGGCATCCGCCAGGGTGACGGCGGTCGTGTCAACCGCATGTTCCAGTTTCTTACCGCTCAACCCGGAACGTGAACGACGGATCACGCCCTTCGAATCGCACATCGTCACGGACCGGCAACCGGCTGCCTTGAGCATGTCGGCAATGCGCATGCCGGCGGCCCCGGCCCCATTGATCACCACCTTCAATTCATCCAGCCGGTTTCCGCGCAATCGCGCAAAGTTCATCACCCCGGCCAGGGTGATCACCGCCGTACCCCACTGATCATCATGAAAGACCGGAATATCCAGCATGGCATCCAGCCGGTCCTCGATCTCAAAACAGGCCGGTGCCGCAATATCCTCGAGATTGATACCGCCATACATCGGCGCCATTGCCGCCACGGCGTCAATCACACGCTGGGGATCAGTCGGACCCGTGTTCGCGCCACCCTGGCGGCAATGGTCCAACGGAACCGGCCACCCGTCAACATCACCAAACGCCTTGAACAAGACGGCCTTGCCTTCCATCACTGGAATGCTGGCCGTGGCACCCAGATCACCCAATCCCAGGATCGCCGTACCATCCGTGACAACCGCCACCAGATTGGCCTTCGCCGTGTAACGGAAGGCTGCACCCGGATCACGGGCAAGCTCCTTCACCGCCAGCGCAACCCCCGGGGTATAGGCCAGGCACAAATCATCAACTCCGGCCAAACGGCGGGTCAGACGCAATCCTATCTTACCACCCAGATGATAATCCAATACCGCTTCCAGCATCGGTGTCATAGCTTTCTCAACTGCCTTTCAAACGGTTCCAGGCCAGCACCGCGGCACCAGCCAGATTCGCATTCAAATTCCGCTCCGAGAACCAGGACAACTTCAACGATGCATGCAGCCTCCTGGCCCGCATCACCGATTCCGCTTCCGGCCCGAACCAAGGCAGGGCCCGGCTGGGCTTCCCCCCCACATAAATCGCGATGCCATCCGGACAATTCCCCCGCGGGCCGGAACGGAAATGGAATTCCGCCGCCGCGGCCAGCGCCCGCCCGAACATCAGGTCCGTCCGGCGGACCACCGGACATCCCTGTTCCGCCAACCGGTCAATCACACGCCCGGCATTCGACGGAGTTTCCAACGCCTGCCGTTCTTCGGGCGTCAAACGGGCGAGATCATACCCGTCTGCAGCGGCCAGGGTACGGAATATCCGCCACCGGCCATTACCCGAAACAAACAACTCGGCCCGCACACAATCCAACCGTCCGTTGGGCCCGGCAAGCCGTCCTCCGGGCCATTCCCGTTCCGCCATGCAAATCCGCTCAAAACCCTCCCACGAACCGCCCAGCGAGGCCAGTTCCACCCCCATACGCTCCCGGGAAAGGGGAATGGCATAGCCCGGCTCATTGGAATAATGCAGGGTGTCATCATCCCCATCCCAATCCACGGCGGGATACCGCACCTGCCCGTCCGCCGAGATCCAGGCCCCGCCCCATCCACCGCCAAACACCCAATACAACAATTCCGTCCGGGCATGGCTCCATTCCGCCAACCCGCCGGCATCCGCATCGTTGACGACACACACGGACAATCCAAAAGCCTGTTCCATCATCGGGACAAACGGCACATGGTCGAGAAACGGCAGGTTATTGCAACGCACCGTGCCGTCGGAACAGGCAAATCCCGGCATGGCAACCCCCGCACCGATCAGCGGGGGCGATCCTGAACCCTTCACCAGGTCACGCAAGGCGCCGGCCAGTTCCCCCACCATGACCACGGGGGAACGGCCATAACGCTCGATGGGCAAAAGACTTTCACCCAGGAGGTTACCCTCCCGGGTGAACAGCCCCATCTTCGCGCCACTGCCGGCACCAATATCAATGCCGACGGCACACTCGCTGGAAACCGGTTTCATCGTAGCGGCCGAAACCGCCTTACAGGGCCACCGGATCGAGATTCCGCGCTTCAATATCCTTGAAGTAATTGGCGGTCGCCACCTTGAGTTCCGCCGTCGCTTCATCATCACAGATGATGATGGACTTCGGGTGCAGTTGCAGCACCGACGCCGTCCACATGTGGTTCACGCCGTCTTCCACGATCTTCTGGAGGGCGTGGGCCTTCTTGTAGCCGTTGACGATCAGGATCACTTCATCGGACCCGGTCACCGTTCCGACACCGACGGTCAACGCCAGCTTCGGCACCTTGGTCACATCGTTGTCGAAGAAACGGGAATTGGCCAGAATCGTGTCATACGTCAGGGTCTTGACGCGCGTGCGCGAAACCAGCGAGGAACCCGGTTCATTGAAGGCGATGTGGCCATCCGGCCCCACCCCGCCGAGGAACAGCTTGATACCGCCGAGCTTGCGGATCTTCGCTTCATAATTCGCGCATTCCTTCACGAGGTCCTTGGCATTGCCGTTCAGGATGTTGACATTCTGCTTGGGAATATCAATGTGGCTGAACAGGTTCTTCCACATGAACGAGTGGTAGCTCTCGGAATGATCCTTCGGAATGTTGACGTATTCGTCCATATTGAACGTGACCACGTTCTTGAAGCTCACCTTGCGCGCCTTGCACAGGCGGGCGAGTTCCTGGTACGTCCCGATCGGGGACGATCCGGTGGGAAGCCCCAGCACAAAGGGTTTCTTGGCCGTCGGCTTGGCGTTGTTGATGCGCCGGGCAATATATGCCGCGGTCCACTTGCTGATCTTCTCGTAGTTGGGTTGAATGATTACTCTCATGGAACTGCCTTTCTTGTTTTAACGATCACGATGCTTTTACCCGTTACACCTTCCATGCCTTGCACGGAACGTCACACCAGCCGATTGACAACCGCGTCAAAACGCTGATCCACCTTGTTTCCATCATCCTTGAGTTTCCGGACGAATTTATTGGTTTCAAAGGCCCCGCGTACCGCGACAAAATCGGCATCGCCGTTGCCGTCGATCCCGAACCCCGTCCGCGTGGCGCCTTCAAATTCCTTCTGCGCATCACCCGCCACCATGTTCAGGAGCTTGTGCGAGGCCTGTTTCCATTTCTCAAGGAACGCCTTCACGCCCTCTGCCGGTTCGGCGGCCAGGTCACGACCGGTAATCTCCCGGTAGGACGCCAGGCACCAGTTCCACGCGTCTTCGCGGTATGCCGCATGAATCACCTTGAAGGCCGCCAGCAGGTCTTCCTGGGAAGCGATGCGTCCCGCCGTCAGGTCCGCAACCAGGCGGTCCAGCCGGCTCTTCCGGCACAACAGGCCGCACACGTCCAGCCATTCCCCGGTACCGGGTTCCCCGGCGGCGGCCGGCTTCAGGACCTCCCGCAGACCCTTGCCTGCGTTCGCCTCGAAACGGGCCACCAGCACATCGCCGAAATACTTCTCGAGCGCCAGGGCGTAATAGCGGCGGCAGGTCTTGAGCAACAGGCGCTTGATCTGGATGCCGCGGCAGGTCACGTATTCCGCGCTGCGTTCCGCCGCATCCCCCAGTTCCTGCAGCAGCCGGCTTCCGCGGATCATCTTCTGCGCGGTGTAGGGCGACAGCACATCGAAGATCAACTGGTCCAGCTTGTCCGCCGACTTGCGGCGGTCCCGGGCCGGCCACTTCTCACCATCCCGCAAGGTCCCGACGGTGAAGAAATTCATGCCCGGCGTCAGCGTCGATTTGCCGCCTTCCTCGTTGATGTACGAGAACGGAAAGTCCGATGTGTCAAAGTTGGCGTAGTGCTTGCCCATCACGGCGGTAAAGGCGCCCACCCGCGACGGCCACAGGAGATAGGAAAACGAACCGGTCTTCGATCCCCGCTCCATGATCCCCTGATGCAACGGCCCCAGCTTGTACATGTGGTTGGACTGGTTGGTGCCACTCCCCGCGTTGTAAAAAGAGGTACACGCCGCAATCATCAGGGTCGACCGGTGATGCGTGACCGAATAAGGCCCCGCAAACCACGAGCAGGCTTCCGAATGGAAGCCTTCACAGTTGGCGAACATCGCCGTGTTCTCACAGGAGAACTGCTTGCCCACCCTGGAGCCTTCACCCACCAGGCTGGCGCCCACCAGGGCTCCATCCGTCACACTGACGCCTTGCTGGATGATGAAATGCTCGGCAATCACACCCGTGCCGACCGTACTGGGGGCCTGCTTCGACGAGTCCACAGTGCCTTCCAACAACCGGGTGGCGCCATCGATCCGGGCATAGGCGCCGATGCGGACATTGCGGATCTCATTCACATTCCGGATGAGCGCACCCTCGCCAATCGACGCCGTCGACGCCTTGCGTTGCGCGGCACACCGGTCGGCCAGATGGTTCAATTGCTTGATCAGTTCCGCCTGGTCCCGGTACATGACGCTCAAGTAGGCAATCTGCGCGCTGGTCCGGTCGGTCATGCGCAGTTCGCGCCCGCCACCCTCGTTGAACACGGCAATTTCATGCCCGTTACCGAACGTGGTTTCCCCCACGCAGACCACCAAACCGACATTCTCGATCAACACCTGCGCCCCGATATCGAGGTTGACCAGTCCGCCGCGAACCCCGGAAATATAACACCCGTCCCCCACCCGTACATCCTGCAACCGGGCATCCCGGATCCCGGGAACACGCCGGACACCATCTCCCGCATCAGGAAACGTACCATCGAGTCGGCCGATATCAACCGTTCCGGCAAACATCGTATGGCGGACACGCAGGGGGTCGAAGCCGTCGGTCACCCGAACCGTACCCCACGCCTCCGCCGAACATCCCTGCCGCTCCAACGTTTCAATTTCCTGTCGTGTCAATGCTCGCATGGTCATATGGTCTCTCTGCCTGTACGGTTGCGTACCCCATCGCACGGGAGCCGGGGCGGCCTCGCCCCGGTCCTTATCCGTTCTCAGAACGTGGTTACAGCTTCCGGATGTAACCACGCGCTATGAGCGCCTTCCGCTCCGGATACACCGGCGCTCCGTTACTTGCCGGCCAGCACCTTATCGATGAACCGGACCGCATCGCCGACGGTTTTCACGGCCAACGCAGCATCCTCGTCCATCTCGATGTCAAACGCTTCCTCAAACGATGCGACCAGTTCTATGGATTGAACCGATTCGGCACCCAGGTCTTCAACAAAACGGGCGCTTTCCACAACCTTCGACGCATCCACCTTCAGCAGGTCCGCCGTCACCTTCTTGATCCGTTCCAATGTGCTTGCCATAGCTGTTCTCCTTGGTTTGTAACCTTACAAGCGCTTCAACCTATGTTTCATCCGTGGCAGGGCGCGATCATCAAGCGCGCCGGCCCCATGTATCCGCCGGTCCGAGGTCGGGCCGGCTCAAACGACACGCAAACTCATCCCGGATTCCCGGATGCCATCTGGAAGGTGTCCCGTGCAATCGCCAATTCTTCATTGGTCGGGATCACCAGAATCTTCACCTTCGAGGAATCCGCATGAATGCTGCCTTCGCGTCCCACCACCTCGTCATTGCGTTTGAGATCCAGCACCACGCCCAGGTTTTCCATGTTTTCAAGGGCCTGGCGTCGCGTAACCGGCGCGCGTTCGCCGATTCCACCGGTAAACACGATCGCATCACACCCGTTCAACACGGCCATGTAGGAACCGATATACTTGCGCAACCGGTACGCAAACATCTCCAGGGCCAGCGCGGCACGCCGGTCGCCGGCTGCCGCCTTCTGTTCCAGGTCACGCATGTCGTTGGATGTGCCGGAGATCCCCAGCACCCCGGACTTCTTGTTGCACAGCTTGTCGATATCGTCCGCCGTATAGCCCTTGCGGATCAGGTAAAAGATGATAGCCGGATCGAAATCCCCCGTCCGGGTTCCCATGATCAACCCCTCCAGCGGGGTCAACCCCATGGAGGTATCCACCGATTTGCCCGCCCGGACGGCCGCCATGGAACTGCCGTTGCCGAGGTGGCAGGTGATCGCGTTGATATCATATTTACCGCGGCCGAGCATCGTGGCCGCGCGCCGGGCGACATACCGGTGCGAGGTGCCGTGGAACCCGTACCGCCGGACCCTGAACTTCTCATACAATTCATACGGAAGGGCATACAGGTAGGCGGCCTCGGGAATCGTCTGGTGAAAGGCCGTGTCAAAACAGGCCACCTGCGGAATGGCGCCCAGCGTCTTGCGGGCGGCCCGGATACCCACCAGGTTCGGCGGGTTGTGCAAGGGCGCCAGGTCCGCGAACTGTTCAATGGATTTTTCCAGCGCGTCATCAATGACCACCGATCCGGAAACCGCTTCGGCGCCATGCACCACGCGGTGCCCGCAGGCCCCGATTTCCGCCAGGGACTTGATCGCGCCCTTGGCCGGGTCCGTCAACATCCGTTCGATCATGCGAAGGCCATGCTCGTGATCCCGGACCGGTTCCTCCAGCTTGATCTCACGTCCGCCTTCGGCCTTCTGGGCGGAAACCGATTTCGCCTCCCCGATCCGTTCCACCATTCCCTTGGCCAGGATCGTTTCGGCCGGCATGTCAAACAGTTGGTACTTGATCGACGAACTGCCGCAATTGAACACCAGAACCTTCATGTATCGTCTACCCTTCTTCGATTGCGTTCTAGGCGCCTTGCGCCTGGACCGAAGTGATCGCCGTCACACCGATCAAGTCTTCAACACTGGCGCCGCGCGACATATCGTTGGCGGGCTTGGCAAACCCCTGCAAAATCGGCCCCAGCGCCTGGGCACCGCCCAGCCATTGGACCAGCTTGTAGGCGATGTTGCCGGCATCGAGATCGGGAAACACCAGCACGTTAGCCTTGCCGGCCACGGCACTGTCCTTCACCTTCTTGGCCGCCACGCTGGCAACCAAGGCGGCATCCCCCTGCAACTCACCGTCCATCGCGATCGACGGATCGATCGCGCGCGCCAACTGCAACGCCTCCACCACCTTGTCGGCATCCGCATGGCTGGCCGACCCCTTGGTGGAAAAGGAAAGAAACGCCACCTTGGGGTCCATCCCCAGCAGGTTCCGCGCGTTGCGGGCCGAGGCCACGCCGATCTCGGCCAGTTGGCGGGCGGTCGGCTGGATGTTCACGGCACAATCGGCAAAAACAATCGGGACATCCTTCTGCCCCTGGAAATTCGGAATGATCATCACGAAGAAACTCGACGGGGTCGACATGCCTTTCTGGAACCCCACCGTCAGGGCGGCCGCCTGGATCATGGAGGCTGTCGCGTTGGCAACACCACCGACCAACCCGTCGGCATCCCCCATCTTCAGCATCATGCCGCCGAACGCCAGCGGCTTGCGGACCAGCTTGGCCGCCACGGCAACCTTCATCCCGCGGCTGGCGGCATACGCCTCCGCATATCGGTTTGCATACGCCGGATCCTGCGGAGACACCACCTGCACACCCTTCAGGGAGACTTTTTGCTCGGCGGCCAGCCGGCCGACTGCATCCGTATCCCCCACCACGATCGGACGGGCGATGCCGAGTTCCTGGGCCTTTGCCGCCGCCTTGATGATCCGGGCATCATCACCTTCCGGGAAAACCACCCGGGCCGGTTTCCGTTTCGCCTGTTCCATGAACCGTTGGACCAAATCCATCGCATCACCCCTGTTATAGAAAGCATCCACCCGGCGGACCTGACACGCCGAAAAATCGAACCGTGAAGGTACCGGCACTGAACATCGAATTCAAGCGTTTTTTCCACCGCCTTGCTTACCGCATCAAGGGCAACACCCTCACACTTGCTCCCCTGGAGGGCGGCGCGTGGGGGACGGGAGGGGTGCAGGTGGAACGTTGAAGGTTGAACGTGGGATGTGGGGAACGTGACAGGAGCGAGGCGCCGGCAGACACTGTCCCGGTCGATGGTGCAGGGGTGAATCCAATGGAGTCATTTACCGCCCACTATCGTGTCTGTCCCATAAGCTTTCGCTCCTGGTAGCTGTCACGGACCTGGGATTCCGAGCGCGGATAATCATATAACCGAATTTCGTCAATCCAGCCGCGAAAGGCCTGGTTGGCATGTGCGTTTTCATAAGCGGAATTGTATCGCATGCCGTTTGCTTTGGCAAAGAAAGCTTCGGGGGTCACGAGACCTGTACCATACTGAAGTCCAGGCTTTCAGGAGAACGGAGATTGTGTATAAATCAGGCACATGAATGACATGAAACGATTACGGGAAGAACCGGTGGTTCCGAAGGTCAGTTGGATTTTTTATTTGTGCTTCCTGTTTTCCGGATCTGCCGGGTTGGTATACGAGATACTCTGGGAACGATATTTATCGCTTTTTCTCGGGAACAGCGGCCTTGCGCAGATGATCGTGCTGGCGACGTTCATGGGGGGCATGGCACTTGGCAGCCATCTGTTCGGACGCGTGGCCGACCGCCAGACCAATCCCGTTAAGTTGTATGCCTTCCTGGAACTGGCTGCCGGCCTGTATGCAGCCCTGTTTCCAATCCTGATTGTCCATGCCCGTACCGTCTTCCTGTGGGCTGCCACGGCATTTCCCTTCGAAAGCGTTGCCATGACCGGGCTTAAACTGACAACGTGTGTCGGCACCATCCTCCTTCCGTCCATATTGATGGGTGGGACGTTGCCGGCGATGACACGGTGGCTGGTGCGCCAGGCGGATGATACCGGGCTCATGGTGGCACGCCTGTATTTTGTCAACAGTGCCGGAGCCGTAATCGGATGCCTCTTGTCGGCGTTTGTGTTGATCCCCTG
Source organism: Lentisphaerae bacterium RIFOXYC12_FULL_60_16 (assembly GCA_001803315.1). Classification (GTDB taxonomy): domain Bacteria; phylum Verrucomicrobiota; class Kiritimatiellia; order UBA8416; family YA12-FULL-60-10; genus YA12-FULL-60-10. Next base: position 2,612 of record MHBQ01000180.1, on the reverse strand, counting down.
GTTGGGGCTCGATGCGTCACTCCTGGTTGGCGGTTTGGCGGGTGTAGGGGCGGGGCTCGTTGCCTGGATATTCTCGGCGCATCTTCCGCTGCTTATGCCAGCCGGACCGGCGTCGTCGGTTTTGGAAACGCAACCGGCAACGATCGGTTCCGGGCCGGGTGCACTTCGGGCACTGCTCGGGATAGCGGCGGTTTCGGGTGCTGTCTCGATGTTTTATGAAGTCGCCTGGATCCGGATGCTCGTCCTGGTGGTGGGTTCATCCAGTTATGCCTTTGCCCTGATGCTGGCTACGTTTATTCTTGGATTGAGCCTGGGCGGGTTCGCCCTGTCGTTCCGCCGGTGGCGTGATTACGCTGCCGTGCTGGCAGTTTGCGAATTGGGGGTTGGTATCACCGTGCTTGCCTCGATCGGCTTTTATGTCAGACTTCCATTCTGGTTCAATCAGATTGCCTCGCAACTGGTCCGTGATTCGGAGACTTTTGGCACCTTTCAGGTGGTAGTCTTCCTGTTGTGTGCGGGGGTGATGCTGGTGCCGACCATTTTACAGGGTGCCACATTCCCGGCGGCGGTCCACCTGTTTGCACGGGGGAGCCGGCATACCGGAACCGCCGTGGGAACCGTGCTCGCGTTCAACACGGTCGGGGTTCTGGCAGGGTCGATACTGGCCACCACGGTGGGACTTCCGGTCCTGGGCCTCAAATCGACGCTGGAAATAGGCGTGGTGCTCAACGGTTGCCTGGCCATCCTGGTTGTCTGGATTTGGTCGACACCGGGACTCCGGACCCGGCGCCTTGCTGCGACTGCCGCCCTGCTGATGGTAGCCGGCGGATGGTATCTGGCCCGGCTTGGGAACTGGAATGTGGCCGTGATGAATGCCGGCGCCTACCGCTGGCGGCACCGGATAGCTTCCTTTGACTATTTTGTCAAGATGGCCGAGTCCTCTCCGATTCTTTTTCACCGCGACGGGACGGCCGGATCGGTGATGGTTCGAAGCCGTGGCCACGGGCCGTCAGCCGAACGTCTGCTGGTGATCAATGGCAAGGTGGATGCTTCTTCACAACAGGATATACCCACCCAGAAAATGCTCGGACTGTTGCCGATACTCCAGGCCAGGGATCCGAAGCGGGTGCTCGTGGTGGGAGTGGGAAGCGGAGCGACGATCGGTACGGTGCTGGCCTGTCCGCAGGTGGAGTCGGTGGATGCACTGGATATCTCGCCTGACGTGGTTACGGCCAGCCGTTTCTTTGGTGACGTGAATCGGGAATACTGGAAGGATCCGCGGGTTCGGATTGTCTGTGAGGACGCAAAGACCTTTCTCCAGGTGGGGAGAATTCCGTACGATGTGATCATCAGCGAACCGTCCAATCCGTGGATGAGCGGGATACCCAACGTGTTTTCCACGGAATTTTTCATGGCGTGTCGTCAACGCCTGGCACCGGACGGTCTGATGGTCCAATGGGTACAGACCTATGAAATGGACAACTTATGTTTCTTCACCATCCTGGACACGTTTAGCGGAATCTTTCCCTGCTACACGATTTGGAATCCGTTAAGAACGGACACGCTTATCATCGGGTCCGTTTTGCCGGTTCACCCGGACTTCACCCGGATGCAGGACCGGTTGTCCAGTCCTGCCATGGTCGACGAGTGCCGCATGATGGGTGTCCAGTCCCTGTTTCCGATCCTGTTGACCCAGGTGGCAAATTATGCAGAGGTTCCGGCCAGGGTTCCCTGGATCGGACTGCGCCATTCCGATGCGTTCCCCATACTCGAACGCATGGCGGCTGAAGGATTCTACACCGGTGTTACCGTGGACGGGGTCCGGTGGCTGGATCAACGTCCCTTGAGTTCCCGGGCCGGAAGGTTGTGGATTACTGACTATATCAGGGGGCAGGTTCCTTCAACCGCTGAATGGCAGAATGCCTACCGGTATGTCGTACAGAACGATTCAATCTGGCCGGGGCTTCGTGCCGTGGCAGCGAGAGAATGGTATCGGCTGGATGCGTCGAATGACGAGGCGCGCCTGGCCTTTATTCTTGAAACCGGGATGGATCCGGACGCTTCGTCCTCGACGGCGAAGCTGCAATCACCCCTTACACCTGCCGGTTACCAGGTGGCGGTGGAGCGTTGCCGATTGCGGTTCGCGCAGTATGTCCGGGAACGGCATTGCCTGCAGCTTCCGGACAGTACCGGGCTGGCACGGGAACTGAGGGTCCTGCTGGATGCCTCACAAACGAACGAGCAGGCACGTTTGCACTATTGGCTGGGATGCCTCCTGGCGGATACCGGGCAGTATGCGGATGCCGCGGAACAACTTGCCACCTCACTGGACCTGGTGACAAAGGTCGGGGAACCGGTTCCGTATTTTGCGGATCTGGCGGAGTCTCTATCGGATTGCTGGATCCGCACCGGCCGGCCCGGAGCTGCGCATGACCTGGTGGAGGAACTCGTCCGGCAGGGCAAGGGCGGGCTGCGGTCACGCATCATCCTTACCAAAGTGAATAATGCCGGGTTCAAGGGCGATTAGGATAGGGGCGCATCCCTGATTCATTGACCTGAATCAGGCGGCGGATGCCATCCACAGGGAATCGAGTTCGCCATTCCAGTGCCTG
>MHBQ01000179.1 GCA_001803315.1 Lentisphaerae bacterium RIFOXYC12_FULL_60_16 | reverse complement strand
AGCCTCCTCCTACCCAGTTTTCGGATAGACTAACCGCGCCCCCACGCTCAGTTACTCCGCCAAAGGCTCACTTACTTTGTTCATCGACCACTGGAATAACTGTGAGTTTTTGCGTTTGCATGAGACGGATCGATTTTAAATCCGTTTGGAGACGGGGCGACCTCGCCCCGTTCCCTTCCCGATCAATCCAGATCCAGACCGGCCCGGGGTCCAGGCTTCGTGCGGACATTTCGCCCCGGCACGCGGGCCGGCTCCAGCAGAAATGTACAAATTCTATGCGCCCTACAAGGATAGGAGGTATTCCATTAAATCCTGTAGCTCGTTGGTAGCCAGTGACCGGGTCTTACCATGACGATCTTGCGGGTTGTGAAGGGTTAATACATCAAGCATGGTGTTTGCCCGTCCATCGTACAGGTAGGGGGCGGTCCGCCAATTTTCCAATATCGTGGGGGTATCAAACAGCCGGACAGATTCTCCGGGCTTGCCCAACCCGATATCATAGGCTTTGCCATCCGTGAATAACGGCGGGGGATGACAAACGACGCATCCCGCGGATTGAAATGCCTTTTCTCCCCGCCGGGCACGTTCGGATAATTGCCCGTTTACCAGGTGTGGACTGGCTATTGGTTGCAAGCTCCGAAGATAGGCATCCACCGCTTCAGCATCGGCTGGATTGACGTCGTGGAACTGGATGAACCGGAATCCAGTCCGGACGGCGGTTTCCGCACGGTCCCGGACCCCGGAAACCATGACAGGAGGGGTAAGATGTGAGGTTATTAAGCTTTTAGTGTTCTTCGGATTGCCGATTCCATCGTTAAGCAAATCCCAGTTCAGGCCGTCGGCTCTCATGTCCGGGTGACAGGATGCACAGCTTTGCCAGTGCTGAAAACAAAGGGTAGCGTCATGGAAAACCTGTTCGCCCCGCCGAAGAAGCGACATTTTTGTAGGTTGACCGAGATGGAGTGTTCGGATACCGCTGGTAGGGTTGCTGGTATCCATCACGGCGATGGTGTCGGAGAAATATTCAGCCACATACAAGGTGTTGCCGTGAATCGCCAAGACGCGTGGACCGTTGCCGGGCAATGGGATACGATCGCGCATGCCGACAAGCAGGGAAAGGTCATTAAGGACCGGGTCCGGTAGCGAAGGAGTGGAGGGCAAGCGTTCACGCGAGCCGTCTTCAGCACCAATGCGCCGATGTAATTTCTCCCGGTTGATACGGCTTATTTCGTGTGTTCCGGAATGTGTTGTGTATATCCAAGCACCATCATTTGAACAGGTTATGCCCCACGGGTTGGCTGCTCCACGATCGAAATCGTCAAGCAGGATGGTTTTGACCGGTGTGCCGGTGTGGGCATCAAAAACGGTCATCGCGGCGGTCATCATCCATCCGCGTTCGAGCTGGGTGGCCGGCGCCTGGAATCGACCGATGATGTGGGTCACGTACCCGAATTTTCCGTCCGGGGACAGACAGATATTCCGGACGGCTGTAGACCCGTTGGGGAGAAGGAATTGGCCGGTGCGGATTCCTTTGACGGGGTCCCAGATGGTAATGCCGGCCGCAACGACGGTCGCGGTCGACGCCATGTCGGGCAGGTGATGGGCTACGAACAGGCGTTGGCCGTCGGGGGTAATGGCTAGGCTGACAGGTTCACGGCCGACTTCCAAGGGTGGGGGACGGGTCCCCCTTTCAACGGGAACCGAGATGCGCTCGACGGTTCCGTTAAAACGATTGGCCACATACAGGGTCGTGAGGTCGGGAGACAGTACCATGGCCGTTGGGGTGTGACCGGCCGGATAGTCGCCGATGAGATCGAGTGTGTCGGCGGACAGGCAGATGACCCGGCCGGTCACCTCGCCAAGTGCTACATACAGCAGGCGTCCGTCCGGTGATGCGGTGAGCACAAGGGGTGAACCGGCGATTGGCACAACACGAAGGAGGCGGCCGGACGGGAGTTCCATTTGAACCAGTTGGCGGGCGCATGCTTCGGCTATGACGAGGCGGGACCCATCGGGATTTACAGCCAGTGCCATGGGGCCAAGTCCATTGGCCGGATCGGGCGGGGCGGCGTGGAGCAGCGTGGCGAAGGCGGTCAGGAGCAGCAACGCGTATGAATGCATGGTTCGCATGAACGAAACAACCAAACCCGGCTAGAGTCCCTTACTCCCATTCGATGGTGGCGGGGGGTTTGGAACTGATATCCAGGACCACGCGGTTGACGCCGCGCACCTCATTGATGATGCGGTTGGAAATGCCGGCCAGCACATCGTAGGGAACCCGGAACCAGTCGGCCGTCATGCCGTCCTGGCTTTGGACCGCGCGCACCGCCACCACGTTCTCGTAGGTGCGGCTGTCGCCCATTACGCCCACGGTTTGGATCGGCAGCAGGACGGCAAATGACTGCCAAATGTCGCGGTAATTGGGAAGCGAGAGCATTTCCTCCTGCACGCGCAGGTCGGCTTCCTGCAGGATGGTTACGCGTTCGGCGGTTACCTCGCCCAGGATGCGCACCCCCAGGCCGGGGCCGGGAAACGGCTGGCGCTGGATGATGGCGTCGGGCATGCCGAGTTCATGACCGATGGCGCGGACCTCGTCCTTGAACAATTCGCGGACCGGTTCGATGAGGGTAAATTTGAGGTCTGGCGGAAGCCCGCCGACGTTGTGGTGGCTCTTGATGGTGACCGAGGGGCCCCCGATGGGCGAGGAGCTTTCGATGACGTCGGGGTACAGGGTCCCCTGTGCCAGGAATTTCACGGCTCCAAGCCGGCGTGCCTCGGCGGCAAAAACGTCGATAAAGGTTTTGCCGATGATCTTGCGTTTTTTTTCGGGGTCGGTGACGCCCTTCAGGTTGTTGAGAAACAGGTCCTGGGCATGGACCACATGCAAATCCAGGCCGAACGCCGTGCCGAAGGTTTCCTCGACCTGCCGGGCTTCGTCGTGGCGGAGCAGGCCGTTATCCACGAAAATGCAGTGCAGTTGTTTGCCGATGGCCTTGTGGATCAGCACGGCGACAACCGACGAATCCACCCCGCCGCTGAGGCCGCACACGACATGTTCGGTTCCCACCTGCCGGCGAATGGATTCAATGCTGTCCCGGATAAACTGGGCCATTTCCCAGTCCGGCCTGCAGGTGCAGACGTCGAAAATGAAATGGCGGAGGATTTCGGTGCCGCGCGGGGTATGGACCACCTCGGGGTGGAATTGAAGTCCGTAGATGCGGCGGGAGGCGCATCCCATGGCGGCGACAGGACAGGTGCCGGTTTCGGCGATGGCGGTGAATTCCGGTGGCATGGTGCGGACCTGGTCGCCATGGCTCATCCAGACGTCGTTCTCGGCCGGCATGCCGGCAAACAGGGGCTGTTCGTGCAGCACGGAGATCCGGGCGCTGCCGTATTCCCGGGTGGTGCCGGGCTGGACTTCACCGCCCAGCATGCGGGCGGTCATCTGCATGCCGTAACAGATGCCGAGGATGGGGATGCCCAGATCATAAATCGCGGGATCAGCCAGCGGGGCGCCCGGCTCAAACACGCTGGAAGGGCCACCGGACAGGATGATCCCGGACGGTTGGCGGCGCGCCAGTTCGGCTGCGGGGGTGTTATACCGGATGATTTCCGAATACACCTTCTGTTCGCGGATCCGGCGGGCAATCAACTGGGTGTACTGGGATCCGAAATCGAGGATGGCAATCCAATTCTTATGGTCCATGCATGAACTCCCTGTGCAAACTGGAACCTTAGCAGGTGCCGGCAGGCACTGACAAGCGTGAAGCAGGGGCGTGTTGAATCATCGCGCATCGGTGTTCCGGTGCTGGAGCCGGCCCGACCCCGGGCCGGTCTGGTTGGTGGTGGCAGGTCATGTGATGAACCGACGGGCTTCCATTTCGGGGCAAGCGTCTTCGCGTGATATGGCCCCATCCGCGGCGTTGTCGCCATCGGCGCATACCAGGAGTATGGCGCCGACGGCTCCGCCTTGCGGCTGGGGCCATATCACGCGAAGCCGTTGCCCTTTTCGAAATGGAAGCCCGTGTTTACCTCGCGGTCCGGGCGAGTACGCCGGCACCGCGATGGAATATGGAAAAGAGTTTTGAATGGTGCGGAGCGCATGGAGGGGCGAGCTCCCGCGAGCCCGTCTGGTCCGGGGTGGACGCCGTTGCTTGCCCTGCGTAGCCCTTGGCGTAGCGGGGTCCCTAACGGCGTCGAAGCTTGCAGGTGCCGGGGAGATCGCGTTAGGGACCCTGCTACGCCAAGGGCTGCGCAGGGCAAGCAACGCGATCCACCAGGGATATGGAGATTTTTACCCGCCGAGTTCGACGCACCGGCGGCGATAATGGAGGTAGTTGGCCAGTGGGGTTTCGGGTGGGACTCCATGATCCACGGTGGGGGTGTAACCGCCCCGCCTGCGCATGACCGGCAGGATGCCTTCCACCATGCGGTCAATGGCGGCCGGTCCCCGTGCCAGGACCCGTTTGTCGATTCCACCGCTCATGGCAAGTTCCGGCCATTGGCGGCCCAGCTTGACGACATCACTGCCGGAAGCCACCTCGAACGGGCACATGACATCCAGACCGATTTCCCGGTAGACCGGGATGGCGGGATCCGCCAGCCCGTCGGTATCGACCTGGATATAGAGGTGACGGGAGGGGTCAAGCTGGCGGGTTCGGACCCGGCTGATGAGTTCCCGATAATAGGGGAACAGGAATTCCCGCATCATGTCGGGCGAAATCAGCAGGCCATGATTGTAGCAGATGTCCTCGGCCATGAAAAATTCGTCCAGCGTGACGTATTGCTGGTGTCGTGCGATGACCGCATCGGCGAGTTTAAGCCAGGCGTCCATGCAGTCGTGAATCAAGCCGGGCTGATCATAGACGGCATACAGGAGCCCTTCGGGTCCGATCAGGCTGCGCAGGTACATGTATCCGCCGACCAACTGTTGGCAGATCATCAGGCCGCAGCCGGCCGCTTCCACCGCATTTTTCATCTGGGTTTCCAGACCATCGAACCGGCCCGGGGTATCCGGGTTGAGTCGCCACTTGACCTGTTCATTCCAGGTGTGCAGGTCCTTGACGGGATGATCGAGGTAATCCGGCATGAATCCTTCGCGCCGTCCCTTGAAGACCAGCACGTGGCGTCCGGCGGTATCCTGGATGACTTCGCGTTCGCCGCGGTCCTCGATCTGCTTCACTTCGAATGCCGGCAGAAAAGCCGACTCACACCAGCCCAACCCGCTCAGGACGAGATGCCCCGGCGGATCAAGCTGGAAAAGTTCCTGCAAGTTCGCGTTGGGATCAAGGCCATCCTCCCGTTGCCAACGGTCCATCGTGACGGACATCAGCCAGAATTCGCGGTGCAGAAAGGGTGCGCCCGGTTTACGGGCATACAAATCCCGGCGTTTGATTGCGCAAGGCGTCATGCGCTCGCGTGGCGGCAGGGCGTGGATCCCGTCGGGTTCCGGATGGGGTTTGGAAGAAGGTGTCATGCATGGGCTCCTGTTCGTTACCTGATCAGGGAGAAACCTATTCGGCCGAACCATGCAAAAGCAAACACGAAAACGCCGGGGCGGGTCTGGTTGGTGGTTGGCGTGTTCAGCAGGAGGGGATAAGCCCTTCCTGACGTGCCCAGCGGGCGGCTTCGATCATCAGGTGCGTGGCCTGGGGAATGCCGAGTTTGATCTTGATGCGGGCCCGGTGGGTCTCGACGGTCTTGATGCTGATGGCCAGACGTTCGGCGATGACCCGGCTGTTGCATCCCTGTCCCAGACACGTAAAAACCTGGCGTTCCCGTTCGCTCAAGGTGTCAATACCGTATTGCATGTTGGCCGGGTGGATCCCGTTCCGGGTGTTCAATAGATTCTGCTTAACGGCGGCGCTGACATACACATCGCCATTCCGGATGGTGTGGACGGCGTCCAGAAGGCGGGTTGCGGCTTCCTCCTTCATGACATATCCGGACGCACCGGCCTTGAGCGCCTTGGGCGCGTAGGTGGTTTCATCGTGCATGGACAGGATCAGGATGCGCAAGCCGGGATATTGACGGTGCAGGAGGCGCGTCAACTGGAGGCCGTCGATCCCCTTGAGGCTGATATCCACCACGGCGATCTCCGGTTTGTAAAGGGCGGCGGCGGCGATCGCCTCATTGCTGCCGGACGCTTCCGCGCAGACCGCCAGGCCGGGTTCGGCGTTGAGGATCCGTGCAATACCGAACCGGACGATCGGGTGGTCGTCGACGATCAGGATGCGGGTTTTGCCGGGCTGTCGGGATGTGATGTGTCGAGTGGCCATGTGCAGGTTATTCTGGTTCCCTTGTTTTTCTCGCTGGATATGTCAAGCGCGGCGCCGATCAGACGTGCCCGGTGCCGCATAAGGTCCATCCCCAGCCCGGTGGAACGTGTCGGGGATGGTTTGAACCCCGATCCGTCGTCCGTGATGGTCAGGGTGCCGTTGCCAGGGGTGCGGTTCAGCTCAATCCGGATCGACCATGCCTGGGCGTGTTTCCGGGCATTGGCAAGGGCTTCCTGGGCAATTCGGTAGAGGTGCAGGGCGATGGGTCCTGCCGGCACGATGGCATCAGCGCTTTTATCGAATCGGCAGGGGGTGTGAAACATTTCCCGTTCCGTCGCGGTAAGGTCCTGCAGGGCCTCGGCCAGGTCGGACCGTTCCAGGGCCACCGGGAACAAGCCGGAGGAGAGGCGACGGATCATGCCGACGGATCGTTGGGAAATCTCCCGGATCGTGGCGGCGTCGGCGGCGCCCGGCAACCGGGTGGATTCCAGGTTCCTGGCCAGCATGGTCGAGAGAATGGCAACGGATGAGAGGTCCTGGCAGAGGATGTCGTGCAGGTCATGGCCCAACTGGTTCTGGATCCGGTCGGCGGCGTCGGTGACGCGCTGGTCCATCATGAGGCGCTGGCTGACATCCCGGGCAGCGCTCAAGAACATGCGGCGCTTGCCGAGCGCGAAAGTATGGGACCGGATTTCGACGGGAATCCGGCGTTTGTCGGCGGACAGCCAGAGGGTGTCCAACGTTTCGGCGCGTCCAGCCCGGGCGTTCAACAGGTGTCGGATGATGTCCGCATGATGTTCCGGGGGTAGCAGGTCGAGCAGGGTGCGGCTTTCCAACTCGGACGGGGAATACCCCGACAAGCTGGAGGCCAGGCCGTTGACCTGCTCCAGGCGGCCGGGCTGGCCGTCCCGATCCACGGTGAAAACCAGGCAGGCATCGGTGGCCTGGTGGAAGAGTGTCCTGAAAACGGCTTCATTCTCCTTGATGCGCCGCTGGAGCCGCCGATTGGCTTCCACGAGTTGATGAAGCCGGACGGCGCGTAGCACGGCGTCGTGCAGGCGCTCGGCCGATACGATCGGTTTGACCAGATAATCCTGGGCGCCCAACCGCAGGGCCTCCACGGCGGATTCCACCGTGCTGAACCCGGTTACCATGATGAAGGGGATGGTGCGACGCTTGCAGCGTACTTCCTTGAGCAAGTCCAGCCCGCTCATGCCGGGCAGGCGGATGTCGGAAACCACCGCATCAAACCGCCGTCCCCGGAACGATGCCATGGCCTGTTCGGCGGACGGGACGGCCGTCACCTCGGCACCGGCCAGGGTCAGCAGGGTGATCAAGACATGGCGGGCGCTGGCTTCGTCTTCGACGATCAGCACGTTCAATCCGGCAAGACGATGATCTTTTTGCGGCATGGTGAAAATTCCCTGACCCACTCGATTCGCGCTGGATCATACTGTGCGAAAGTCGGAGCGCTCGGGAAAGCGGAAAATTCAAAATAATTGTCAGGGATTTCCTGACACGCCGGCCATGGCGAAGGAACTGAACCGGATGATGGCATATGCCAGGTAAACGGCAAACAGGAAGGCATGAACCCGACCGTCGAGCCGGCGTATGGTAAATAATCTGGATTCATTCAACACGTGGAAATGGATGGACAGGACGGCACGGAACAGGGTTTCCGCCAGAAGGATGGCGGCAAAGATCGGAGCCCACGGGTGGTGCTGAACGGCCGTTTGCCAGTGGCCCTGGTACAGGGCCATGAAGGCGCGCGTGAGCCCGCACAGGGGGCAGGGAATCTGAAGCCAGACACGGCTGGGACATGCCGGAAGGAGGAGCCTCAAGGCATCCGACGTCAACCAGCAGACAACGGGCCATGCCCATCCTGCGAGACACAGGGTGAACATGGCCCGGTTGAACCATCGGTAAGTAACGGACCCCATCAGGCGGCAGTTGATCCTTCGCCCACATAGCGGGCATCACTGAATGCGAGAATCAGGTAGAAGATCGGTCCCAGCAGGATGAGGCCGATGGCAAACCCGATTCCCTTGCCGAAATTCTTCGCCAGTCCGACCGTAGCCAGGATGCCAACGATGATATTCACGAACGGGATAAACAGGAGAACAATCCACCAGGCAGGTTTCCCGGCCACCTGGAGGAACAGGATGATATTCCAGATGGGTATCAATATGCCCCATCCGGGTTTGCCGGCCTTTGACAGTATCCGCCATCCGGCCACCAGGCCCAGTATGGCCAGAGCCAGGAATATCAGGTTCATAAACATCACGGGGCCGGCTGGTGCCTGCATGGCGCTTTCCATCTGAGGATCCATTTTTGCTCCTTTGGTTGAGTTGAACGAACCGTCGCGCAAATATAGCCGAACCGTTTGAGATAGCCAGCGGGTAATTGCATGGGCCGGGACGTTATCTCGTCTGGACAATCGAGGGAGGAAGCTGGAATAGTCGGTCGGGTTGTGATGCCGGGAGGGTGTGGCCATGCAATGGTGGTATGCAAAGGGTGGACAATCGGTCGGGCCGGTGGATGATGCCGCTTTGAAGCGTCTGTTTGAGGCGGGGACCATCCGGCCGGATGATCTGGTGTGGAATGAAACCATGGGCCCGCAATGGGTCAAGGCGTCGGGTGTGATGGCGTCGACGCCGACGGTTTCGCCGGTTGCCCCACCGCCTCCGTTGCCGGCCAGGCCCCCGGTATTGCCCGGGCGGATCTCGTGTGTGGACCCGGTGGACCGTGCCTGGGATCGAACGAAGCAGACCCTCTTCAACCCCTTCCGTTTAAAGTTCTGGTTCGCCCTCGGGGTTTCGGCCTGGCTGGCAACCCTGGGCGAGATGGGGGGGGCCGGTTTGCCGGCCGGCAATGCCGATTTCAGCGGTTTGTCCAATCTTGATTCATCGCATACGACGGAAGTTGATGAGCTTCCGGAAACCCCGTTGCCGGCGGGGGAGGATGCCGGAACGGAGCCGGGGGCTGTGGACGAGGGGGGGCAAACCACCGGTTCGGACTGGCTGGCGGATGCCCCGGCCGAGTTACGGCAGGCGGTGGATTTTGTGCGCCAACATGCCGATGTGTTTGCCTTGCTGCTGGCGGTTCTGGTGGCGCTGGGAATCGCGTTGGGGGTTGTGATCATCTGGATCAGGAGCCGCGGCAAGTTCATGCTGCTCGACAACCTGGTGCGCTTGCGCAGTGAGGTGTCGGCTCCCTGGCATGCCTTTGCCCGGCACGGTAATTCCCTGTTTGCCTGGACGTTTGTGTTCAACCTGGTGATCCTGGCGGTCACGGTGGTGATGCTGGGGTTGATTTTCCTGCTGGGGGTTCTGCCCTGCATCCGTGCCCGGGCCCTGGTTCCGGGAATAATCCCGATCGTCCTGCTGATTGGCCTGGTGTGGATGGTGGTGGGGGTGGTGGCTGGTTATGTGGCGCGGTTCCTGGAGGATTTTATCATTCCGATCATGTACCGGCACGGTGTGACCGCCCGTGAAGCCTGGACCCGGTTCGGCCCGTTGGTCCGTCGGCATTTCTGGCAACTGGTCTTGTACGGGTTGTTCCACATGGTGTTGAACTGGGGCGCCGGCCTGCTGATGGTGTTGTTGATTGTCCTGACCTGCTGCATCGCCGGATGCCTGTTGATGATCCCCTACGTGGCCGCGGTGGTGGTTCTGCCGGTGACGGTGTTTTTCCGCTTTTACAGTGTGGAATACCTGGCTCAGTTCGGACCGGACTATCACGTCCGGGCAACCCCGCCGGAGGCATCATGAGCGGCGCTACGGTTGTCGGACGGAATGCGACAGAAGCGCACGGGTGTCAGGGGTTGCAACTATCCCGGGGTTATGGGTATGATTCCGGGCAAACAGGACAGGAAGGGGCAAACATGAAACGAATCCTTTTGTCGGCACTGGTGGCCGCGATGGTGGCGGGAATGACCGGGGTGGCGCAGGCCGGGCCGGATTATGGAAGCACCGAGGTTTCGGTCGCCGGCGTCTTCATGAAGCCGGAGGACGGCGACAGTTACCAGATCCTGCTGGGCGGCCTGGGCATCTATGTGGCCCGCTGGTTCGAGTTGAAAGGTACCGTGATATGGTTTGGCGATGAAGGGAATACCCGCGGGGCTGTCGGAGGCGGTGTTGATATCCAGCTGGCGCCGGGACAGATGCTGGTGCCCTATGTGGGCGTCGGGCTGCTGGCCAGCATCGGGGATCACGATTTTGCCGATGAAACCATGACGGACATCCATATCGGCATCAAGCAGTTCGTCTACGACGGGGTATCGGTCAATTATTCCCTTAACCAGTGGAAGGCATCCGGGAACTCGGAACAGACCTATTTCGTCGGCGCTGTCGGGATCTCGTTCTACCTGTAGGCGGTAGATCCGGTTCCGGGTTCAGAGTCCCGGCGGGCGAAGCCAGGCAAAGGCGGCTACCGTTGCCGGCAGGGTGACCACGGACGCGATGAAACTCCCCACGAGAAACTGGTTGATCAGGCGCTGATCGGCCCCGGCCCGTTGCGCCAGTATCGGCAGCGCCGTGACCGGAGGTACGGCGCTGATCAACGCCATCAGGAACGCCGTTTCGGCGGGAATCCAGCGAAGCATCAGCAGGGGCAGGGTCAACAGGGGGAACAGCACGTTCTTGATCACGACAAACCCGATCACGTTCCCGAGGCGGGGGGATGGCCCGCCCTGGTGGATGTCAACCGCAATGACTGCGCCGAGATACAGGAGCAGCACGGGTACCGTGATGGATCCCAGGACCCGCAGGGAGGCTTCTGTCCAGCCGGGAATCCAGTGGTGCACTTCCAGCAGGCGGATGACGATGCCCGCCAGGGTGGCAATGAAAACGGGGGTGATGATGTGACGCCAGGGTAACGGGGTGCCGGCCTGGCCGAGGATGCGTGGCGCCGTGGTGAACAGGAAGGCGGGATAGAACAGGGTGAACAGGAAGAGTCCGGTCAGGCGGATGGAACCGGCTCCGTCCAATTCGGTCAGGATGATGATCGGGATGAAGATGGCGTTGGGATAGAACAGGCAGGCCATCACTTCGCGGCGGCATCGCCGGAAGGGCAGGCAACCGGCCCAGGACAAGCCGGCGGTCCAGAGGGTGAACACGCCCCACCAGAGGGGGGACTGCCACCAGTCGGTAAGGACCGCAGGGTCGAATTGGCCGATCAACTGGCTGAATACCTGCGCGGGAAGCGCCACGTCAATCGACAGCACGGCGAGCACGGGCAGGCTGGTCTCCGGGAGAATGCGCCGCCGTAGCAGCAGGTATCCGATCACGCCTACCGCCAGGGGGATCGTGGCGGCGGTCATGGTCTCCAGGAAGGCGTTCACGTCAGGGATTGGATCCCAGTGCGGCTTCGACTGCCTGGATGAGGTCCGGATCTTCGGGTTCGGTCCGGCTGCCGAACCGGTTCAGGATGCGGCCGTCCCGTCCGATGAGAAACTTGTTGAAATTCCAGGAGATTTTGCCGGCATGGTCCGGATTGGTCGACGGATCGGTCAGGAAACGGTAGAGCGGATGCATGTCGTCGCCGGCCACCGAGATCTTGGAAAACATCGGGAACGTTACCCCGTAGGTGCGTGAACAGAACTGCTGGATATCGGCGTCCGTGCCGGGTTCCTGTTCCTTGAAGTTGTTGGCGGGAAATCCCAGGATCAAAAGCCCCCGGTCCCGGTGGGTCTCATACAGCTTCTGGAGACCGGCATATTGCTTGGTAAACCCGCATTTGCTGGCGACATTGACGATGAGCAGCACCTTGCCTTTGTAATGGTTGAGCGGAAGGCTGGTCCCGTCGATGGCGGTGACGGTGAAGTCGAGTATGGTTTTCATGGTGGTGGAACCCCTTATAGCGTGATACCCAACTGGAGGCTGATGGTTTGACTGTCAGGGTCGGTTTCGTGATCGCCAAACAGGTATTCCATCCGGATGACACCATGTTCGCCCTGTTTCCGGTTGATGGCGGTTCCGAACCGGGTGCGCGGCAGACCGGCCAGGTCGTCGGACCCTTCCAGCTTGAACGACCAGTCCATGATATCGGTCAGGCGGACGCCGATTTCGGAATTCCAGGCCATCGGCCGGAAAGACCGATGATAGGTACTGCCGACGGGTTCATCATTTTCATCATAGGTTATGATGGTGCCCTGCAGGTCAATGTCATCCAGCGCGCCGACCAGTTCCAGGTCAACATGGAACCGGCCATAGGATCCCGACGCATAAGCGGCCAGGCCGACCGCTTCGCCGTATTGCTGGGCCTCGTAATACAGTCCCTCACGCAAGGCAAGCGATTCGCCCAGGTCGGACAGGACTGACAGGCCGCACTCAAAGGTGTCGGCTGGTGTCCAGGTAAAGGCTGCGAACCCGTTGTCCACATGGTCGCGGGTATCTTCCTGATTTGAATCGAGGTTTCCGTTGAAGCCGCCGGCTTCAATCGAGAACGCCTGCCAGCGGTATCCGGCTGAAAGGGTGGTGGCGCGGGTTTCGCCCAGGGTGAGTGTAAAGGGGTCGCTGATGAAATGCGTGAAGTAGGATCCGAACGGCAGGTATCGGCGTCCACCCCGGATCCACCAGGGAATCGTGTCGGTATCGCCGTACTGCACGATGCCCTCGTCGAGTTCGACTGGTTCCGTCTCACCCTGTTCCCACAACATGACGGCCCGTCCGGACAAGCCTTCAACGGGTTGTATCGCAACGGCAAATTGGAAGGTGGAAAATATTAAATCCGAAAAATCCACATCCCCCTGTTTGAACCATTGACCTTCAAATTCCAGCAGGATCGACGTGTCAAGGCCCGGAATGAGGGTCTGTCCTGCCAATTGTTTCTGATCCTGCAAGCCGTGGTAGGGGTTGATGGTTTGCGGTGTCGCCGGTGCCGGAGCCGTAGTCTCCTGGGCGTGCAGGGGGAGTCTGGACAGGAACAGGAAGATGAGACCCAGGATCGGGATAAGCCGGCCAGTTTGGATCCATGTCATAGAGTGCGTCCTTTCGTCGAGAGCGGTAGCGGGACGTTCCGTTCGCTTCAATTCAAGCATGATACCGGGCTTCAGGCAATGGCTTACTTTACTGGTGGGGCGTGGGGGATATGAGATCGCTCTTGCCACTTGCCGAGACACCTGTTTCCATAAGTGCTTGTTCTGAGGCCGCAAATGAATCTATAGGCAAGCCATGCTTTGAAAAGCAATTTCCTATGGACCGGCCACGCAATTTGTATGGGTTTATTTGGAGATCTGCGCCATGACGATAGACGACACGCCCGATGAGCTCCGCCGTTTGGTTGCCGAGCGCAAACAAAGCCTCGTTTCGGTCAAAGTCATGCCTCCGGATTGTTATCGGGAGCTGCGTTTCCCGGGTTATGAGGGTTGGAATGCGATGTGGGATATCCACGCCTCGGGGCCATTTGTGTATATTCCCCTGTGTGCCGAGTTCCCGGAGGCCAGGTCGGTGGTCATGTTTCGTTACGACACGCGCAACGGACAGAGGGAGAGGCTGTTCGACGCAGACGCGGCGGCTGGCATTGATCTTTCCACCGGCATCATGCCGCAGAGCAAATTTCACACCGCCATTCAGACCATGCAAGACGGGCGCCTTTTTATGGTCACGCACAACACCGCCGCCGGCATTTATCACCCGACATGGTCGCTTAATTCGCTTTGGCACGATCCCTTGGGGTTCAGTTCGCGGGCCTTCATTTACGATCCGGAACGCAATCTCACGACCTATGTTGGAACACCAGTTCCGAACGAGGACCTTTATTTTGGCCGACTCGATGCGGAACTCGGCAACTACTATGCCTGTGGTTACCGGATCGGCGCACTCTACATTATTGATAGCGCCACGTTGGAGGCCACCGAAGTGGCCAGCCAGTGCGCCCGTGAGGGTGCCATGTCAAGGAGGTGGGAGTCCTCCTCCGACCGGTTCGCTGACCGGGCGGTAGTGGAACGTAACTGCGTCTGC
>MHBQ01000178.1 GCA_001803315.1 Lentisphaerae bacterium RIFOXYC12_FULL_60_16 | reverse complement strand
GCCACCTGGCGCTGGGACAGGCAACAGCTCAATTGGTCGCCTACGGTGTGCTGGCCATTCTGGCCTTTTTCGTAGTCCGCCGCCTGGTTGCCACCAGATGGGATACCCCGACGGGCTCAGCAAGAACGCCGTCTCAGCCTTCAATCTTGGACCCCGAGTCCGAATCTTTCATGGCGCCCATGTGAGATCAGCCTAAGCAGGGACATAATCGATCCGGGCAACACGACGATCAACAGGGGAAGAAAGAGTCGGCTCTCTTCAACCCGTGCGGTCAACAGGTGAGGCAATATATAGAGCGGGCAGAACCACAGGACAAGACGCCGGTGAAGCGGCGATTGTTTATTCCACAGGACAAATGGTAAAAGTAAAAAAAGATGATACGTTGTCAGGTAATTTGTAAAAACAGCCGGGGTTGTCAGGTTGTGCCGCAAAGCTTCCAGACCCCATCCATACCATCGAGCCTGATCCACCATGGTATTGATACCCCGATCGGCCCAACCCCACCGGAGGAGGCAATACGTGGCAAGTGATAGGACAACCATTACCGTCGATGTGGCAACAATTTCTCCATTAATCCTGACCTGTTGCCTGATTGAGATCACATTTTCATTCCGCCAATGAATCACCATATGGAGTATCGGCAGAAGAACCGCCGTTTCCTTCACCAGGGAGGCAACGACCGTCACTAACGGCAGCCAGGTCCACGCGCCTTTAAGCGACAGCAACAGGAACCAAAGGAACAATAAAAGAAACATCGGTTCATAATGATTCAGGCCTTCATTAAAGAAGGATGCATTTATCGAATATTGGACAAACAGAATTCCACATAGTGCAGACCCCCTCGGCACCCCAAAAGCTATTAACACATAAAACGTCGTAAACAGCACCAATGTCCTGAGCAGGAATACGGACAACTTCAGGGCGGTTAACACATCACCGCCTGTAAGGCGATGCCACACTTGGCACATTGCTTCATTGAAACCAACAGCCAGGATCCGATAATCATAAATACTGCGTATACTTTGACTCGACACGTCTTGCCATGACTGGCAGTGGGCAGACGTCTCCCGCCCCAAAAGGCATGCATTCGTCAATCGCAGGACCTGGAAGCGGACACTACCAAGCGACAACATGCATGCAAATATGCCTACGATCAAAATACTGAATACAGTTCCCCCTTTTTTCGCGTTCATATCCCCTCTTATTACTCAAGGTATTGCATGTATACCGGCACGCTACAAGGAAGTTCTTCCTGCTCGTCTATCCGGCATGGCACATGTGCAGACGACCCCAGCCGTATCGCACCTAAAAACTCTCAATCCGGTTCGGAATCCTGAATGACCCACACCTGTCCCATCTGTTTATCCGACAGCGACCTGCTTCCGGCGGGTGTCCGGGGAGACGGGCAAACCGTATGGAAATGCCGGACCTGTTCATCGGGAATGATTCAGCATGTTTTCACCTTGGATGAGGATCCAAAATCATACAGTGCGGATTATTTCAGCGAACATCCCAGTTATTTCAACGCGCTTGAGGCACAAGTATCGGACCCGAACAACCTGGGGAACATGATTCTGGATCGGCTGTCATTACGCCGACCACTGCCGGGCAAACATCTCCTGGATGTTGGAACCGCTTCCGGGCTCCTGCCGGCGGTTGCAAAACGCCGCGGGCTGGATGCCGTGGGCCTCGACATATCGGAATATGCTTGTACACAGGCGCGGGCACAACTGGGCATTCATGCCGTCTGCGGGACCCTGCTGAACCATCCGTTCCACGCCGGCGATTTCGACATCATCACCATGATGGATGTGATTGAGCATCTTCCACAACCCCGCCCCGCCGTGGCCGAAGCGGCGCGGTTATTGAAGCCCGAAGGCCTCCTGGCCATCATGACACCCAACTTTTCATCCCACAGGGTATGGGGCGATCGCTGGCACGGTTATCAGGCCAGTTATGAACACTTGTATTATTTCAACCGAAAAGGATTATCCCGTCTGTTGATGGATACCGGTTTTCAGGTTTTGTCGTCTGAAACTTTCGCCATGGTGGATCTCCTGCCCTACTACTTCCCGAACCTGTACCGCCATCTCCCCGGCGGATTCGCCAACCGGCTGGGACGATTTCTCTCCAACAAAATCCTGCGCCCTTTGCAACTGGAACACCGCTTATTGGTTACAGCCCGGAAAGCGGGGACATGAACACACCGGTTCAGAGCACCGTCCAGGAAGAACTGAATAACCGCAATCCCTGGTACACGGGTGACCAGTCTGAATGGGCAAATCGTCCGGGCATACGGGACATTTATGCCGGGAGAGAGCGGTTTTTCCAACGATGCCTGGACAGGACCCATGATCATTTCCGATGCCATTTGCATGTTCTCGATGCCGGTTGCGGAGACGGCTATTGGTTGACCAGGCTGGGGCACCCTCCCCACACACAATGGGAGGCTTTTGATTATAATCCGGTTCGTGTCAGACGTGCGCGTCAGGCATCACCCGACATCGAGGTGACGGAGTCGTGTTTTGCCGATTACCACCCACGCCATTTGTTTCACGTTGTGCTCTGTAGCCAGGTACTCGAACACATCCCGGATGACATCTCCGCCCTGAAGGCAATCCGTTCCTGGTTGCACCCCGAAGGCACCCTGATTCTGGGCGTCCCCAACGAAGGAAGTCTTCTCCATCGCTGGAAACGCCATCGCATGGGCGAACGATTCGTAACGGACCATATCCATTTCTACACCGAATCCGGCATCCGGGTGTTGCTCCTTCGTGCGGGATTCAAGACACATCACGTCATGCGCGAAGTGCTCTACACGGGCATTGAACGACTCCAGGATTTCCTTATCCGCCAACGGTTAGGATTCGCGCTTCTCTCCGGCTTGTCGCGCATCATTCCCTCCGAATGCTCGGATTTCTACATGGAATGCACCACCCGGTGAAATCCCTCCCTCTCATATCCGTGGTCCTTCCTGTCCGCTATGTTCACGAGGACTGGCTCCGGCAATCCATTGAAAGCGTGCTGAACCAGGATTATCCCAACAAGGAACTGATCGTCGTCAACGACGAAGCCACCCAGGATATTGACGGGTTGATTCAGGAATATAGGATCCGCAAATACATCAAGAACGACCGCAACCGCAAGCTCCCCTATTCCCTGAACCGCGGCTTCGAACAGGCCGAAGGTGAACTCCACACCTGGACCTCTTCCGACAACTACATGTTGCCAGGCATGCTGTCGCGCCTATCGCGACCACTCATTGATCATCCGGAAATATCCATTATTTTCGGTTCCTATAAATATGCCAACGACGCCGGTATACTGGAAGGGGATTGCCGCGCCAGTTTTCGTGCCGCGTGCCGTCAGGCAAACATAAATCCCGTTGACTTCGTGATACCCGGTCGATGGACCTATTTTGCAACCTTGGGGGCGGCTTTTCTATATCGACGAGCGGTCTTTGAGACGTTGAGTGGATACAACGAACGGCTGCATGGCGCCGAGGATTATGATTTCTGGATTCGCGCATCCTCTAGTTTTCGCATAGCCCATCTCTCACTCGAAGAGGAACCGCTTTACGTTTACCGGCTACACGAGCATTCCATTTCCAACACCACACCTGGGTGTTTCACCACTTCAAGGCTTAAGGTGCTGGCCCGACAATTTCTGCGCCAGCCCGGACAGTGGTTGCTGGCCAAATCCTTCGCAGTCTACAGCCGGCTGCTCCTAATGTCATCCATAAGGCAAATATGCCACCGGTTGCTCAAGATGCTAAAAAGATCAGGCCCGCAAACAAAACACCTCAACCGATAATGCCACCGAAAACTCCATTTACAAACCTCCGCCATTACTTGCGTACCATATTACGATGGTTGAGTGTACAGACCGCCTACCGACTTTATAACCGGAAAATATCTCGCAACCAATGGAAGGACCCCGCCTCCATCCACACCTATCAAACCATGATGCAATGGACATGGAAAGAGACATCGATCAAAGCGCCTTCCTACTTCAGGCGGCTGACAGGCAGTATCGATAAGACCCACGGAAAAGTACTCGAGATCGGTTGCGGCATTGGAACCATGACACGATGGATCGCACAACGGGAATCGGTCTCGCGGGTGTGGGCCGCAGATTGTTTCCCCGAATGCTTGAGCCTTTTATCTGATTATCGCCTGGAGAAAGTCACCCCCTGGCTGTTGGACATGGATAATCCATCCTTGCCACCGCACACGTTTGACTGTGTCGTGGTTTGCGAAGTCCTGGAACATCTTTATCCGGATGAGGAAATCCGTTTGTTACACATCCTTCATAAACACATCAAACCAGACAGCCATTACGTGGTTTCGGTTCCGATTGGTACGCTTATGGATCCTTGCCATGTACGCATTTTCACACGCCGCACATTCCACCGTCATCTCCGGAGGCATTGGGGTATCCCCGAAGGCACGGATTACCGCTCTGGATATTCACAAGTGGCGTGGGGTCAATTCAACACGCGTGGAACATGATGCTTCCTTCCGTCAAGAATACGGCATCGTCACCGGCAACACTGGTCGTCATCCCCACCAACCCATTGGCAGCCTATGAGGCAAAGGGATTGGTCCGCCTCAGGGAATACTACAACCCGACCGGGCTGTTCGAACAGGTTCATGCCGTCAGCCCCCTTGAAACCGGCACCTATCAAGCATACGGCATGACCGTCCATGGAGTTAAGCAAAAGCATTTCAAGCGACAACTTCAGGCCGTCAATCCGACGATCGTCCGCGCCTACGGGGGGTATTGGCAGGCGGATCTCGCCTGCCGGTACCGATTGCCCGGCGTGCCGGTCGTGGTGAGCCTTCATGATGCACCTCCCGTCCGGCCCCACCCGTCCATCCGTTATGCAGACCACGTCATCTGCATGTCCCAGGCGGTGGCTGCGGGCGCCCGTACGGCCGGAGTTGACCCTCAACGTATCCACATCCTCTCCAATCGGGTGGACCGCGCAATCTTCAAGCCTCCAATCGATCCGAAAAGCCCCCAACGGGTTCGCCGACAATTCCCAGCAGGCAAAATGATCCTGCACATTGGCCGCCCCACGCCCCAGAAAAACCTCGACACCCTCCTCCGGGCGTTGGCTCGCCTTCCGGTCGAATACTTTTGCGTTTGCATCGGACGCGGGGACCAGAGACCGTTCCGACAACTTGCACACCGGTTGAACGTGGATTCGCGCTGCCAATGGTTCGATTCTGTACCGAACAACCAATTACCCGACTGGTATGCCGCCTGCGACTGTTTCTGCGTGCCCAGCCGCTACGAGGGGTTCGGTATTGTGTTTATCGAAGCCGCCGCTTGCGGCGCGGCCATCCTCACTTCACGCATAGCCCCCATGACGGAATACCTGACGCACCGTATCCACGCACACCTGATTGAGGATTACGAGGATCCCGCGGCCCTGGCTGCAGCGATCCGGACGGTGTGTGAAAACGACGATTACCGGAAATCGTTGCAACACCAGGCGCCGCGCGCGGCCGCCCCCTTCGACACCGCACAGGTAGATGCGCAGGAAGCCGATCGGTACCGGCACTTCATGTCGCTTTCCGCCCGAACGTTATCCCGCCGCCAGCAACTGGATCTGATTCTGCATGCGCAAGCGGCCGATTGCCGTGAACAACTGGTCTCAGGGTTCTGGTCGCTCTGGCAGCACGCCAAGTCCCGTATGCCGGCGCTTCGCCGCATGGCCGCGTATCGACACCGCCACTATACTCCCGCACCATGACCGCACACCCCGACACCCCTGGCGCACCCCCCGCAATCAGCATCGTGTTGCCCGTATACAATGGCGAATCGTTCCTGCCGGTCGCCATTGAATCATGCCAGGCCCAAACCTTGAAATCCTGGGAATTGATCGTGGTGGATGACGCATCCACCGACCGCACCGCCGCCATCATCCGCACATACGCCGCCGGGGATGAACGGATACGTTGCATCCGGCATCAGGAAAACCGCATGTTGGCGGCATCGCTCAACACGGGCTTTGGATCGGCCCAGGGGATATACCTGACCTGGACCTCCGATGACAACTGGTACGAACCCACCGCCCTCCAGGAAATGAAACAGGCCCTTGACCTGCATCCCGGCGCAGGACTGGTCTATGCCGGCATGCATATTGAACGTGAACCGCATGGCCGCCAGGATCGGTCGCGCCTCTTGTCTGCGGAACGGCTTCCCCTGCAAAACGTGGTGGGCGCCTGCTTCTTGTACCGCCGCACCATCCTCGATTCGGTCGGCATGTACGACCCCCTCCTGCCCGGCGCCGAGGATTACGATTACTGGTTGCGCGCCCGTCGACAGGCGGCTTTTAAACCCCTCCGCCGGTGGCTCTACCACTACCGGTTGCACGAACACAGCCTGACCTCCACACGCCGGGACACCGTGCTGCGCAGCAGCCTCACGGCGCTTGAACGGAACTTCGGCGCCTCATGCGCGGCTCCCGCCAGGGCGTTGGCTGCACTGCATGCCGCTCGACTTGCCGACCAATTGGGCGACCCGGCGGCCGCCCGCCGCCACCTGGACCATTGCAAAACCCTCTCCCAGTGGGTATATCTCCGGCACGCCGTACTGGGGCCATTCATCCATCGGATGAGAAAACTTCGCTGATGCCCGCCGCCTTACAACGTGCGTTGAATGTACTGTTGGCCATGGCGGTCGTGCTGCCCCCCTTCCTCGCCCTGCAACGAGGCATGCTTGGAGCATCAAGCAAACTGCAGACCGTATTATGGTGTTCACCGGCCCTCGTTCTGCTGCTGGTGGTTTATTACCGCCTGCACCCGTATCTCCTCTTCCTTGGATTTGTCATTCCATTCACCATCCCACCGTTCCTCGGACATCGCCCGATCCCGCTTAATATGGTGTTCCCCCTGTTGGTATTGGCCGGTGGAATCGCCCGGTTGTGCCTGGGTATCAACCCGGCCCCACGAACGGACCGCCGTGTCAACCTGCCCATGATCCTGATTTCCGTCCTTTCCCTGGGATGGATCGCCATGGACCGTCCCGGCATGGCCAGCATGGGCGCCGGGATGGGTGGCGCGTGGGAAGCCATGCTTGCGGTTGCCGGGTTGAGCGCTTACTGGGGATGCCTCTCACTCCGGGGCATAACCCCTCATTGGGGCCGGCTGGTAAAGACCATCTGGGTGGTTTCGACCATCGTCTTGATCGTTGTCTCGATCGAGAACATCGTCAAACAATTACCGCTCGCGGATATCGTGTCCAACTGGTTCTGGCCGACGGGTTGGTGGTTCTACGGGCTGGCGCTGGGTTACGCCCTCAAAATATGGCGAAAGGAATCCAGGGTTCTTCCTCTGCTTCCCGCTTACCTGCTTGCCGCCATTATCATGATCAATGGATTATTGAGCGGGTTTCGCAGTCGCATCTTATTCGCTCCGCTTATGGCTGGTAGCGCCTTCTGGGTCAGCGGGTTTAGGAAACAAACGATCCTGGCGATTGTTGCCTTCAGCCTGCTTTGCCTGGGTGTTGCCAACACAAACCTTTATGAACGCTTCCCGGCACGGGCTCAACGCGTCTTGTCGGTGGTACGCATCGAAACCCGAACCACCCGTGCCGTCACCATTTACGGTCATGGCGAAACCGGCCCTAAATCACTCTGGCGAAAAGAGCTCTGGTCACGTGCCATGCGCATGATCCAAGAGAAACCCTGGCTGGGTCACGGCTACGCCTTCAGCAGTTCATTGTTACTGGCCGACCTGGCATCGGCCACCGACTTGTACGAGGCAAGAATGCGCGGGGTTGCCACCGCCGGCCAGTTCCATAATCTCGCCCTGAATGTCATGTACTTCAACGGCATACCGGCCGGTCTGTTGTTCTGCTACGTGTGGATTCTCAGTTTTATTCATCTCGTCCAACTCGCAAGCCGGCATGATGGCTGGAAAGGAACCCTGTTTGTCGGCATGCTGGTCTATGCCGTATCCGAAACCGGGCAGGCGTTGATGAACGGCGGCGGCGAGGATTTCCTGGCTACCTGCATCTGGATCGGCCTGGTCCAGGCATTCCGCGCCGCTGATGAACATGCCCGCACCTCAACACCACCACTCGAACCCGCACCAATCGCATGAATCCTCCGCTTCACCCACGAATCGCATTGCTTCCCGACATGCCTCCGGAATCAATACCGGCGATCCGCAGTGCCCTCCGGGTTCTTCCCGACCACCCGCGCTTGAACCGGTACCAACCGCTGATTGCATCCCTGGCTGCCACCGGCGCATGCGACGTTCATGTTATCATCGAAACCCCCGGCCTGACCCTTCCGTCACTTACGGCACACGATCAGGGGGTCTGCTACCACCTGCTTCGGCGCGAACCGTATACCCTGGCCCCGTTGTATGGTTACCGCACCGGGATCCGCCGCATCCGTCACTTGCTTCGCGCAATCCACCCGGATCTCGTGGTCGGATTCGGCACGGAACAATCGCTCGGATGGCTGGCCGTCAACAGCGGATACCCGTCCATCATCGCACTGCAAGGCATCATGGCCGAACTGTCACCCCATCTGCCGCACTGGCCCCGCTGGCAGAAATGGGCACTCCGCCGACTTGAACGTGCGGCGGTCAAACGGGCCGACGGCATCATCGCGGAAAGTCCCTTCGGGTTGGACTGGGCACACAGGATCGTCCCGGACACGCCCTCCTTCGAGATACCCAACAGCCTGAACCCCGCATTCATCACCCTGACTCCAGTCCCGAAAATATCCGAAATCTGGTGTGTGGGGGAATTGTCTACCCTGAAAAATCCCCGGATGATTCTGCAGGCCTTCGCATCCCTTCCATCGACCGACACCACCCTGATATTTGCCGGAACAGGACCGTTGCAACCCGTTCTTGCCGGACAAATCGGGAAACTCGGGCTGGGCAACCGCTGTCGACTGGTCGGCTGGATGGATCCGCCAACACTGGCCCGGCATCTTGCTGCCGCACAAATGGTCGTCCTTGGTTCATGGATGGACTCCAGCCCAAATGTCATCATCGAGGCCCATGCTGCCGGAACTCCCGTGATCGCCACCCGGGTCGGCGGCATACCTGCCCGTGTCCGGGACGGCATCGACGGCCTGCTCGTCTCTCCCGGCGATCAACCCGCGATGACACGCGCCATGCAAACGATCCTTGAGAATCCCGCAAAGGCTCAACAAATGGGCCAGGCCGGACATTCCCGCGTCCTCCGGGAACATGCCCCCGACCGGATTGCCCGCCTCCATTGGGAAGCCTATGCCGCCATCATCGGGAAATGCAGGAACTGTCCACCCGTCCCATAAGTTGCTCCATGACCGATATACAATTCTCCATCGCTACCCCCACCCGGAATTCACTGGCCGGCCTGCGCCGGTGCGTCGGGTCCATTCGCCAACAACAGGGCGCCCGATGGGAACACCTGGTCCAGGACGGGGCATCCACCGATGACACCGTGCCCTGGCTCTCCGGCCAACCCGACTTGAACTGGAAAAGCGAGCCGGACACCAGCCTGTACGAGGCAGTCACGCGCGCCTGGGCAAGGAGCCACGGCGACATCCTCTCCTACCTGAACACGGATGAACAATACCTCCCCGACACACTGGCAACCGTCGCGGCGGCCTTCGCTGCCCACCCCGGGATCGATGCCGTGTTCGGTGACGCCATCCTCTGCGATGCCGAATCCGGCTTACCTCTGGCCGCCCGTCGCGAGATTCCACTGCGTCGGATCTATATCACCCACGGCCCCTTGTACGCCCTTTCCTGCACCCTATTCTTCCGGCGTCGACTCCTGGACCAAGGACTCCTCACGTTCAGACCTGATCTCCAAATCGTGGCGGACGCCGAACTGGTGCATCGCCTGCTATCGGCCGGCATACGATTCCTCCACCTCCGACAGAATCTGGCACTTTTCGGCATATCGGGCAATAATCTGTCAATCGGTAGCAGCGGCACCTCGGAGATTAACCGGCTGCGAACCGAATGGGGAACGGCCGGGTCACCTTGGTTACTACCCATCCGCTCAATTCGTGTCTTGGAAAAAGCGTTTCACGGCTGTTATCTGCCGACCCGCATCTCATACCCGTTCTGCATCGATGAAAACGGCCACACTGTCACCCATTCGGCCCGACGGCTCGGTGCACGCTGGCGGTGGACCCCACCCGTCCCCCCCACCAAGCGAATCGGCCTTTACGCCCTGGACCTTGATCACCATCGCCTGGCATCCCCCGGCATCTTCAACTACACACGGCAACTGATCCACGCCCTCGCCGCAGGCCCGAACCCCGGTTTTCATATCCGCCTGTGGCTGTCGTCTGCCAATGCATCCGATTTATGCCCGTCCATCTTGCCCGCCTGGATGTCCGTCCGCATCATCCCCGGGAATTATGCCGCCGGGTGGCGTCGCCTTTTGGCTGACCACGGGTGGGGTGCCCTGCTTCCATGCATCGACCACGTGGATGCCGTGCATTATCCCAAGGGCTGGCTTCCCTTCTTCAAAATCGGATCGGCAGCCAGCATCGTCACCATGCACGACACAATTGTGCATTATCTTGCCAAACACTACCCCGATTCCAGGTCCCGCTTCAAACATCGCTACTTCATCAACGCCAGCCTCCAATCACTCCGGAAGGCAAACATCATCCTCACCGACTCCCGTTTCAGCGCACAGGAATTGGGAAAATTGAATCCCAACCGGATTTCCGATATTACGATCACCGATCCTGGCCCCGGTCTTTCAATCGACGGCATTCCTCCTGCCGTATTGAAACGCGATCAACTGGTTGTCATCGGTTCCCGCATTCCGTACAAAGCCACGGAAACCACCTTGTCCTTGCTTGCGGATTTTGTCACGCAATCCTCCCGCCGGTGGACCATTCTCGTAACGACATTGGCACACTGGCCCCACGACTGGGAACCCCTCCCGGCATCACTGGATGTACGCTTCACCGGCCCCATCGACGACACCACCCTCATCAACGAGCTGGCACGAAGCCGTGCCCTCGTATTCCTCAGTGAAATCGAGGGATTCGGTATGCCGGCCCTTGAAGCCTACCTCTGCGGCATACCCGTCGGTTACCGCAACGGAACCGCAACCGCCGAACTGCTTGAAAGCCTCCCCGGC
Source organism: Lentisphaerae bacterium RIFOXYC12_FULL_60_16 (assembly GCA_001803315.1). GTDB lineage: Bacteria > Verrucomicrobiota > Kiritimatiellia > UBA8416 > YA12-FULL-60-10 > YA12-FULL-60-10. Next base: position 3,633 of record MHBQ01000178.1, on the reverse strand, counting down.
GGTTGGGACGGCACCGGGCCGGCATCATTTATCCGTGCCCTGGACGCGGCACTCGCGATCGCTCCCGACGAAATCGACAACATCCGCCACAGGCTGACGGACCGTTACAACTGGCCCCATTGCGCCCGCCAGACCCTATCGGCCTACCGTACGGCATTATACGGTCCGGAAACCTGACCATGTCCTTTTACCTCGACACATTGACAGCGTGCCAGGCCCGTTTCCGGAAACATAGGGACCGGTGGCTCGAACATCAAATCCGGGATTTCGCAAAAGGCCTGGGCCGACGAATTACCGTCCTGGATGTCGGCGGATATCCGGCGTTATGGAATGACCGTCTCAGTTCATGGCCCGTGGCTTCCGTGTGTGCAATCAACCGGCGGATTCAGGCTGTTTCATCCCGATTCATCGTGGCGGATGCCCTTGCCCTGCCCTTTGTCGATCACGCCTTTGACCTGGTTCACACAAATTCCCTCATCGAACATATTCCCGCTGCACAGCAAACCCTCTGCTTTAACGAACTCTGCCGCGTCGGGAATGCCGTCTACCTTCAAACACCCAACCGCAGGTTCCCCATCGAACCACATTTCTGTTTTCCATGGTTCACCTTCCTGCCTTCAACCTGCCGCGCATGGATAGCACGTCATTGGCCGGGATCCTGGTACCATGTCATTCCCGGCATGACCGTCAACGATGCGGTCCACGATGCCCTCACCCTTCACCTGCTTACGGCCTCGGAACTCCAAGCCTTGACCACAACGGACCCCGGGCACCGCCGGTGGATGCTCCACCGCGAACGGATGGCAGGATTCACCAAATCCTTCTGCCTGTTCGGGTCCCCCGGTGACCGGTTACCATCGGCGGCTCATTAACCATGCCGGACGCCACACAATCCATAAACATCCTCGGTACCCGGATCAGTCCGGTTAACCCCTCCGACGCCATACGCCAGGTCGAACAATGGATTTCCTCTGACCGGACAGGCCGTTACGTTTGCGTGACCGGTGTCCACGGCATCATGGAAGGTCTGGACAACGCTGCCATCCGCACCGCCCATAACCGCGCCGACCTCTGCGTCCCCGACGGCATGCCCATCTCATGGATCGGCTGGTTGAAAGGACACCGGCAAATGGACCGGGTTTACGGTCCCGATCTGATGGACGCCGTCCTCCGCCATGGAATACCCCTCGGGTGGCGTCATTATTTCTACGGAGGGAAACCCGGCGTGGCGGATCAGCTGTCCCACCATCTGCAGGATCAATTGCCGGGCCTAAGGATTGCCGGAACCTGGTGCCCCCCGTTCCGCCCCCTGAACCCGGCTGAAGAGCAGGAATTGCATGACGCCATCACGGCAGCACAACCGGATTGCCTATGGGTCGGATTGAGCACGCCCAAACAGGAACTTTTCATGGCCGACTGGCATGACCGCCTCCCCGTCAAGGTCATGTTCGGGGTGGGCGCCGCCTTCGATTACCTGTCCGGGAACCTTCGTCGTCCTCCCCGCTGGATTCAACGCATCGGCATGGAATGGCTGTTCCGCCTTTGCCTTGAACCCCGACGCCTGGCGCCACGCTACCTTCGCAACAACCCGCGGTTCATCTGGCACCTTGCACTCCAGTGGACCGGTCTGCGACAATACCCGGATACGGATTAACGATGGATTCGAACATCAAAACCTTGAAGACACAGCAACTGGCCTCCGCGACTTGGATGGTGGCAATTGCCGCCCTCCTGGCCGCCTTGTTCCATTGGAACGGAAACACCTCCGACATACCCCTCTTCGGCCATTCCGTTTTCCGCTGGATGGTCATCCGGTGGGGGGATCTCGGCCAGCAATTCTCCTATGCCTGGCTGGTACCACCAGTCAGCGCCTGGCTGGTCTGGCGCCAACGCCAGGCATTGCTCGACGCACCGGTCCGGATTGACTGGCGTGGCTTATGCGGGGTGGTCGCTTTCCTTGTGCTGCACCTGCTGGGCGCACGCCTGCAACAACCCCGCCTTTCCCTGGTGGCCTTTGCCGGATTGTTGTGGACCATGCCCTGGTACCGGTTTGGTCCCGCGGTCGCCCGCCGCCTCGCTTTCCCATGCGCCTATCTGCTCTTCTGCGTACCCCTGACCTTTCTCGACACGTGGAGTTTCCCGCTCCGCCTGTTTGCCGCATCGGCGTCCGCCCTGTTGCTCAACGGCATGGGTATTGCAACCCTCCAGGTGGGGACCGCCCTCGTTTCCGCACGTCCGGACGGGTTCCGGCTGGAAGTGGCCGATCCCTGCAGCGGCCTGGGCTACCTCCTGTCACTGCTGGCGTTGGGCGCCTTGATGGCCGCCATCACCCAGCCAACCCGCTGGCGGCAATGGATACTCTTCGCGGCTTCCATTCCCGTCGCCGTCATGGCCAACATGGTGCGCATCCTCGTCATTGCACTCTGTGCACACATGCTCAACCCGGCCCTGGCCGCCGGCCTTTACCATTACGCATCCGGTTATGTCGTCTACATCACCGCCGTGCTGCTCCTGCTTGCAGCCGGACGGATACTCGAAACCCCCTGGCACACCCGATGGAACCAATGGAAATCCGCGCACAAACCCCGAACCTGATAGTGGCCGGTCTGCTGGCGGTCACCCTGGTGATCCTGCGGATCATGCCCCCCCCGCAACTCGACCCGGACTTCAATCCGGTCGCCCCGCTACCCGCCATGGCCGGCGGACTGGAAGGCGAACCCCTGCGCTATTGCACCATCGAAACCTGCCTCCGGAGTTTTGAATCCGCACCCAACGAGCCCACCGACTGCCCCTATTGCGGGGGACCATCGGACGACTGGTCGCCTGCCGAACGGCGACAGTTGCCACCCGACACCGGGTTGTCCCGGCGCATCTACCATCATCCGGATGGCCGCCGGTTCGTCGCGGCCGTGGTCACCAGCGGCCGGCAGCGCACCAGCGTCCATCGGCCCCAGATGTGCCTGCCGGGCCAGGGATTCGTGATTGAACGCGAAACCACCGAAATCCTTTCCCGGGCAGACGGTCAACCGCTCGAGATCCGCCGCCTGTTGTTACGGCGACCCTCCCAGCCAGAACAACCGTATTACGAGTTTGTATACTGGTTCAGCGGATGGCGTGGCGAGACCACCAGCTACCTCCGGCTGGCGGCCTGGAACATGGCGGATTCACTTTGGCACAACCGGGTGCGGCCCTGGGCTTACGTGTCGATGCTAACCGCACGCCCGGACGGGGACCCACGCCCGTTGGACCCCGCCTTCCAAGCCTTCGTAGTCTCCCTCCACCAGTCGCTTACGATCCCGGACTGAACGCCCCGTCCTGAACATCGAACAGCGAACAAGGAACTCTGAACTCACAAGTAAGGAACGCCCGCAAGAACCCCGAAGATCGATGAACGTTGGGCGTTCCTTGTTCGCTGTTCAGTGTTCAGCCTCCCTGTTCAATAGGCGCCGCGGGCAAACAGGACCACGCCGATCGTCCGCAGGAGAATCTGAAGGTCCAGGATCCAGTTCTGGTTCCGCAGGTAATACAGGTCCAGCACGCACATGTCATGCAGCCCCAGCTCACTGCGCCCCGACACCTGCCACAGGCAGGTCAACCCCGGCAACCCTTCCTGCCGGCTGTAGTGCCAGGGTT
>MHBQ01000177.1:14393-15902 GCA_001803315.1 Lentisphaerae bacterium RIFOXYC12_FULL_60_16 | reverse complement strand
TCCTGCCGGATCCCTCGACAACCACCGCGACTCCCCGTACCAGCGATAACCCCACCACCCCAACCCCGTCTCATCATCCCAGCACTTGGTTGAGAACCGGATCGGGTTCGATTTTGCCATCGGGCCGGTGGAGGAAAACAATGCGGCGTTGGGGGACGTTTTGGGGTCGGGCGACACGAAAGAAACGGTCGTGCGGGTTGTGCTATATGACGGGGACGGGAGGGGTAAGGCGGGGCCATGGATACAGGAGGCCGGCAAGGATGACAGCGGGCGGGCCATCGTCGGCAAACGCTGTCCCGGTCGATTATGCAGGACTGGGTTCAAAAGAGTCATTTACCGTTTACTTTCGTGTCAATCCCTGAATTATTATCACCCATATATTTTCCGTTCTCGAAGTCTGGCTCTGGCGGGGCAGCACTTCCCTGATCCGACACTTGCGGGGCGGGTCTGAACAGGACGGGGTTCGGCCCACGACTCCTCCCATCATGCTGCAAGACCGACACGTCACTCATATCAACAAACTGTCCATGATGTTCACCTTCCATGATTTGGCCGTAGACAACAGGAATGATGTGTCGCCCCGCCCACCAACTCCACCCCCGATTCACTTTCAGATGACGAATCGCGATTACGGTTCCTATTGGAACTACCCTGCTAATGTCGACTCCAGGATATCGCCATTCGTTAGTCTTTCCTTTGTTCCATGATGAAATCTGCTCGGGCGCAGGGTGAAGCCTTCCAGGCGTCCACACTTGCCCTTGGGGAAGCAGAATGTACCGACATCCTTCAACTCCATCGCTGACTCGTGCGATAAAACAAGCTTGTAACAGCTGGAGTCTCTGCCCTGCGGAATACCCGCCCCAGCATGTGGAATCTTGTCGTCCTTGTGTGGTGAAATTGACGCAACTAATGTTGAGTCCGGTTGCTACCAGACAAAACACCCAAATGCGAGCTGTGGCGCGGATGATATGCCGTATCACGGCACATCATCCTTCGGAGAACAACACGACTTTCTGGCACCATCAAACGGCCCCTGCCCAAATTTACTGACAGCGTTGTAGTAAAGGCTGGCCCACGACTCACAATCTCTTCTCGGATACTTCCAACAGCGATATCGATGCCCCCAGTTTCCTTTCCCGGAACGAGTGCACCATCCCCACACCTTTTCGGGTTGAGAACTACAGACACTCTGCATGTCCTCCAGAAACTGCTGGTCACACTCATGCCTCGTTTTCCCTGCTTTACACCCTTCGTCACCATAGCAGCCGTCATGGGTTTGGCATGACGGTCCAAACGGGAACCCTCCTGGATTGTCGGGAACAAGCCACTCATTCCATCCCGAACCACAATACAAACCATAGACATCATACGCATTCACCGAAGAATTATTAACATACCCGTATAGATTTCTTTCCTCTTCGGTAACTATTTCCTCTCTGTGATAAGAGAATAATCCTTTTTCCCCAATCGGATCCCTGGAGATCCATCGTTCGTCCTGCAACCACCTGT
>MHBQ01000177.1:0-14340 GCA_001803315.1 Lentisphaerae bacterium RIFOXYC12_FULL_60_16 | reverse complement strand
ACAAGAGAAAAGACGGTGGTGGTCGTGCTGTGTGTGGGGGTCGATGGGACGTGGGCATCCTGGCGGGCGGAAGGCAGAAGCTGTCCCGGCGGGTTATGCAGAGGTTGAGTGAAATAAATCATTTACTACCCGCTATGCTTGCCTGATACCTTTGGTGCCCCGAAATGCTTCAGAAAAGCCGCTTCTGCTTGCTTGTACCCGTCCTCCGTCACACCAACCGACTTGGCTTTCTTCTTTGGATCGGTGATCCACCCCTTCTCGTGAAGCCGGTCCATGGTCGCCCAGTCGAACGACTTCCATGCGCGGGCGCCGCAATCCTCACGCCGGTCCCACATGACCAGGAACATCAGCGCCATGGTCAACTCATCCACTTTCTCCAAATTGTATTTCATCGGCAGCTCGATTATAGATTGAGTGGTAGCAGTCTGACTCTCGATCGGTTTTCATCAACGGAAATAAGCGCTCCATTTGTGAGCGCGGCTGCATGTCGCTTAAGCGTGTCACAGATTACATTCCGGCAATGTTGTGGCGTCGGATCTGCTGTCCGTAACTGGATCACGCTGGGTGCGCGGGTGGATGTAGCTGCAAGAATCGCTCCGAAATCCAAGTCGTGGGTAAACACAATGCACGCATGCTCGCGTGCCCATGTCAGGATTTCATGGTCCGTTGCACGGGGATCACCAATCTCAGACCAGTGTGTGGCTACATGCCCATCGCCGGCTAATACCGCCACCCAGTCCGGTGAGAGATTCATGTCGATGACAAGATTCATGCAGAGACAAGGGGCAGGTCGACTTCCTCGGTTCGCCAAGCCGCATAGGTCAGTGCCTGTACGATATCTTCCGGTTCCAGATACGGGTAAAGCGTGAGTATCTCATCGCTTGTCCGCCCTGCTGCAACCAGCCCGACAATCATGCCGGCCGTTACACGCATGCCACGAATACAAGGCTTTCCACCCATGACCCCGGGGTCAAATGTTATTCGGTCAACGCGGTTCATCGAACACCTCCAGCTGCCTTAGGATAGCATGATCGCTCATCTTGCGTCATTATACTTTTTCGCAGAGCCACAAGCGTCCAACGTGCAGTCGCGATATTCTTCAAAGGGGGACGTTTCCGGGTCATGGGACACGACGGAAACGGTCGTGTGGGTCGTGCTGTGCGAGGGGGACGGGAGTGGTGATCGTGGGACGTTGACGGTTGAACGTGGGACGTGACAGGCTGGCTGGCGGGCTGGTTGCAGACGCTGTCCAGGTCGATTATGCAATGCTCCTTGCATGGTAGTTATGTTATTCCCTGCTGGTTAATATCGCAAAGTGATCTTCATCTTTGATCGGTGGTTTCTGAATTATTGGGGCCCGTCACTCACGTTCTCGTTATTCGAAGGACTGACCCTTCGTTTCCCCGCTGCTCTCGCAACCTTCTTCATTATTCGATGGACTAACCCTTCGCCTCCTCGACTTATGATTAGATCGCACATAGTTTATTAATTGCAGTAGATATCTGCTCGCGCAATAACACGGCGTCCTTTTCTGCACGGCAACTGAAAGGGGACCTCGATACATTCAGATTTACATGATAAAGAAACCCTCGCCCTGCAAACATTAAATCAACTACTCCATCCACACCTCTACCGCGCACCGATAACATAACACGTTTGGAACCACGGTAATTTCGTGAATCCTTCTCTGTTGTTTGCACTCGTGAACGATACCCGTTAGAATCACACACTTTGTGTACGGCTAAAACAATCGCGTCTAACGTGACATTCGCAGGCACAAGGCTAAAGTCCCCTTCACCCACAACTCGCGAACGCTGCGTAGCACATCCGATATTGCAGACTGATAATAAGCAGACATAAAACCACAGACCGCACTTGATCAAGACGGAACCAGACTTGTTCATGGGGCACACGCCCGTTCCATTCTCTGTTCCGCCGATGAAACATTCGCATGCGCCAATATCCACATTTCTCGCATAGCACTTTCATCCGCACACCTTTCTTGTTTCTCTGCGCCAGGCGGATAATCTTCACAATCGAGTATTGCGTCTTGCAAATCCCTACGCACTCTCCACCACCACCTTTTCTCAAAGAGGTAATCCGCAACTGCATCAGCACACGGCGAGCACACACATTTATTCTCCCATGCTCGATACTCTGCATCAACCCCCTGGAAATATGCCTCATAGTTTTGAACATGCACTTCTTCATGTTGCCTCGTAGTTCGTTGTGATCTCCAGGGCGGCAGGGCATCGATATCGATTCCATTCCGATACTGGACCGTGACATGACATGTTGGCGCGTAATCCGAAAGCTTCTCACTCAACTTATCGCAGGGTTTCCATCTATGATCAAATTGCGATCTACCCTGAGTAATCCCCCTGCTGTCTGGAAGAGCCATGTTCTCTGGACGAACGAAATATTCATAACTTATAACGCACCCGGCGTCCCCAAGTGCATCATACCCACTTACTCCGCTATTTGCCGATAATACAAAAAGATTAAGACCACCCCGCTCCCCAATCGGATCCCGGCTCGTCCATCTCGACTCCCCGTACCAACGGTAGCCCCACCACCCGAGGCCGGTCTCGTCATCCCACCACTTGGTTGAGAACCGGAACGGGTTGGATTTTGCCATCGGACCGGAGGAGGCGACAACTGCGGCGAAGGGGGAGGTTTCCGAGTCGGGCGGGACGAGGGAGAAGATCGGGGTGGTTGTGCTGTACGTGGGGGACGGGAGGGGTGCGGGTTGGACGTGGGCGGCCTGGCAGGCGGAAGGCAGACTCTGTCCCGGTGGGTTATGTTTTGCAGTGCGCATCACTCCCCATCCTTTATGGGATCCAAAAGGATGCCCTATTCTTATGGGGTACATCCGATTTGAATCGCTACTTGCGTTGAAGTAGTCCACGCATTAACAAAATACCATAAAGAAATACTATTCCTGCAAAGCAGATGAAGTCTGGCTGCAATAATGAAGTGCCGAACATCAACTGACTCATTTGTCCAACCATCAAGTATGCCCCAAACAGCATACTGCACACCGAAACAATCCAGATAACAGCCCGCAACCGAAGAAATAGACCGACTCCAAGCAGAATCACGAATAGCCCACCAACATTTTGAACACCAACTCCGCGGGATTGTGCCAACCAACTAGACCACAGGGAAAGGGATCCAAACAGTACGATCCAGATACTTGACAACCAAAGAACCCATACATGAAAGCTTCTCCATGGCGCAGGATGCCATGTTCCGTAAGGTTCTTTTCGCGCATTATTCATTTGTCCTGTGTCCTGTGCTCAACGTTTACCCCACCTTCAAAATACTAGGGCACAACAAACGTCGCACCTATCGCAAACGTTCGATAGTCTTTCCACTCAGCGACAATATCAAAGGGCGTTCCACCAACATTCTTAATTAGATCCGGTATCGGATCACTGATAGCCGGCGGCAAATGTCCAATATTGATTGGATTATCGAACACATCTGTTCCTCGAAAGTAGATCCTACAATGGAAACTTAAACCACCGGCTTCGCAAGTGCAGCGCCACTGCGCCTTGATGCGACCGCTCTTCATCACAAATATCGTTGTTGCCACATTGTCCGGGCCACGTTCTCCCTCAAGAATTTCACCAGGAATACAGCATGGGGGATTCTGTAAATTCACCTGATTTTGAATGTCCCACGGAACATCCGAATATCGGTACAGGTCAATATCGGGTGAATTTTGATATTCATCAAGCAGGTCGACATTTGGATCTCCGAGATAGACAGGTGCACCTGGAGCCAAAGGTGGAAGGCGATAAAAATGATTAATGAAGTCTTCAATCTTCCAACCTGGCTGAGGAAACCCAGGGAACATACTCATCAACCCCAAGTAGTCGGCACCGCTTATCGGCGAGTTTTGCACAAAGCCATATAATCCCAACGACCCCAACACCTCTCCTATGGGTTCTCTACTGCACCATCTCCCTGTTCCTGAATCATAGAAGCGGTATCCCCACCACCCCAACCCCGTTTCATCGTCCCACCACTTGGTTGAGAACCGGAACGGGTTGGTTTTTGCCATCGGACCGGATGAGGCGACTACTGCGGCGAAGGGGGAATATTCGTAGTGGGCGGCAACTTCCCCTCCGGTGGTCAGGCACTCACTGACGTTGCCGTTCCCATCAAAGGTGTAAAATAGGGTTGTGAGGTTGCTGGTCGCAGGATCGGTGAGTTGCGCGGATATCAACCCACCGATTCCACCGGCCCCCTGGAGACTGCCGCTAAGGTCAAGGCCCCAGACAAACCAGTTGGTTTGTACGGAAGACGGAAGGACGGAATACTCGGAAAGAAGGTTCCAGCCATCAAATACAAAACGGCTGGTCTTGTTTGTCTGCCAGGATGAGCCATCCCATTCCAGTACAGCTTTCCGGACTCGTCGCCCCATATAGTCATACGCCATCTGCAACTTCTTCGAGCCCGTCACCACATTGAGCGGGGTCACGCCAACCAGCCGGTTCTCTCCATCCCACGTGTTGGTCCACGTCCCGTCAGTCAAAAGATTTCCATCCAGATCATACGTCGGATTATTGGTTACCCCGTTGGCAATCTGGGTGTACTGGTTGAGTTCATTGGCCACGTAAAGCAATTCCGTGCCGTTGGTCTTCGACCATTCCCGGTTCCCGATATTATCGAACCGGAACCCATACAATAAATCACCCATCACGGCGTTGGTCAGTTCCGACCGAGTGTTGTACCCGAACAGGTTTGTCACAACGGCGGTGAAAGCAGACCCGCCATCGTAACGCTTGGTTCGCCGGCCAATCACATCATTCTGATACCCGAACACCGATACCACGTTGGTCCCGATCCGGTTGGACACCGTTACCAACAAATCCCGCTGTGGTTCGTATTCCCGGACCGCGGTGAATCCCGCATCGGACTCTGTCCACCCAGCGAGCAGTTCACTCTGGGGCAGGTATTGGTATTGAACTGACCGGGCAACGCTCATGCCGGCGTTCGACCACGCAACACCATTGAACCGGCCGTCCGTCGCATACGAATACGCCGATTCGCAAACCACGGATTCATTCTGTTCGAGCCGGAAACCCGTGTTCCTGCCAAGGCTGTCGGTTGCCCTGGATATTATATTGGTTCCAAGATTGCCCGTGAGCACCTGCACTTCATTACTCAACTGGAGCCGGGGATCATAGGTCAGCGTCCGAGTCCCTTCCCCATCCGTAATGGTCCCCTGCTGTCCCATCCGCAGATACGTGAATCCGACATCCGGCGTTGAATCAGAATAATCAATTCCGATCATCTCGCCGGTGGTGTTCGTGTAAGAGTAGGTGGTGGTTACCCCGCGCGCCCAGCGCCGTGTCGCGAGTTTCCCCTCGGGGGTGTATGAATAGGCCGTGCCATTGCCGTCGGCATACAGCTTGTTGGTGAACAGGCCGGATGCGGGTTCGTATTGCCACACCGTCTCGTCCGCCGTCCCGGGATCTCCAGGCCATGTGGCGCCATCCCAGGCGGACCCGCCCCGGTAGGTCTTCATGCCCCGAGCCATCTTCACACTCCGTGCCCGTCGATTATGCATATAGCCAATACCCAATACCGGACCCAACAATATCTGAAACCCTACGAGTGAGGTGACCGGTTGGCAAGCGTTTATTGGAGCGGCCAGCCCCCGGCAGTCGCCACGCCACCAGTCGAATAATGGCAGCAGGCCTGGCATCCAGGAACTTCTGTACAATGCTGGTTACGTCCTGCTGGACCATGCCGGTCTCACGGGCGCCCGTTTCAACACCCGGAGGCTTGCTTTTTCCGGCCGGTTCAGCAATCATCGGGTCGTCTGAATACAACGGGTCAGCGTTCGGGAACACGGTGTGATTCCGTGGCGGTCCCGCCGCTGTAACCGGCGACTGGCAGGCACCGGGGAAACCCCGCCACTGTTCGCGAGCCCCTGCGGGGGCATCGCAAATGGGAAGGCGCGCCTGCCGGGATGACCCGGAAGCCAGAAGACCGGCTGACCCGAAAGGAACAGTGAACCTCATGGAAACGGGTTCCGGAACCGCCTGCCGGCGGTGAACGGGACCATTGGGTTCAGTTCGCCCGGGCCGGAAGAGCCAATCGGGAGACGCAACATGGAACATCTGGAAGCACTGCTCAACACCATCAAACCGGTGGATCACGCACTGGAAACCGCCGTCCAGGCACATCTGGACGACCTCACCAAACCCCGCGGCAGCCTGGGACTCCTTGAATCCATGGCCCTGCAATACTGCCTCGCGGTCAACCAGGTACACCCGGCATTCGGACGCAAGCATCTCTTCTGCTTTGCCGGCGACCACGGGGTTGCCGCGGAAGGCGTCTCCGCCTTTCCGCAAGCCGTCACCCCGCAGATGGTGCGGAACATGCTCGCCGGGGGGGCCGCCATCAACGTGTTGTGCCGGCATACCAACACGCGGCTGACAGTCGTCGATATGGGTGTCGCTGATCCGCTCGAAGGCGCCGAAGGATTGAGCCGCCATTCCATCCGGCCGGGTACCGGCAATATCGCCCGCGGTCCTGCCATGACCGAACCGGAATGCCGCCGTGCCATACAGGCCGGTGCGGAACTGGCCCGTGAAGCCGTCCATGCCGGCTGCACGCTCCTGGGAACCGGCGAAATGGGCATCGCCAACACAACCCCGTCCGCGGCTCTCTTTGCCCAGTTCATGTCGCTCGAACCCGCCCTCGTGGCGGGGCACGGGACCGGCATCACCGAACCCGGCCTGCAGCACAAGGTGGAGGTGATCCGGACCGCCATCCGTGTCAACGCCGGCCGGTGCGCCACGCCGCTGGGAACACTCGCGGCACTCGGCGGCTTTGAAATCGCCGGCCTGTGCGGTTTGATGCTGGGTGGCGCCGCCTACCGGACACCCGTGGCCGTGGATGGTTTCATATCGTCAGCCGCCGCCCTGGCGGCATGCAGGATCTGTCCACACGTCCGCGATTACCTCTTCTTCAGCCACCGGTCCCAGGAAAAAGGGCACGCCGTGTTCTTCAAGGAATTCAAGGCTGCCCCCATCCTGGATTTGGGCCTGCGGCTGGGCGAAGGAACCGGGGCCGTCCTGGCCATGAACCTGATGGAGGCAGCCATGAAACTCTACGGCGAAATGGCCACGTTCCATTCTGCCGGTGTAGCTGAAAAAACAACCGGGACCACACCATGATCAACAGCCTCGTCACCGCCTTGCGTACCCTGACCATCGTACCGGTCCCCGGGCAGGAAACAAAACGGTTTGCCGATGCCCTCCCCTGGTTTCCCCTGGTCGGCCTGCTGATCGGCCTGGCGGTCGTCGCCGTTATCCGTGCCGCCGGGTGGATCGGGCTCTACACCTGGCCGGCCGGCACCGCCATCCTGGCCCTGGTAACCGGCATCGCACTCACCGGCGGCCTCCACCTGGACGGTCTGGCTGACTGGGCGGACGGGTTCTGGGGAGGAAAGGACCGGGAATCCGCCCTGCGCATCATGAAGGACCCACGCATCGGAAGTTTCGGCGGCATCGCCCTGGTCCTCGTCCTGCTGACCCGCTGGGCATGCCTGACCCGGATCATCAGCCATGGCGGGACCGCCTGGATACTCGCTGCCGCCATGCTGTCCCGGTTCATGCAGGTGGACCTTGCCTGCAGCCGTCCCTATGCGCGGGCGGACGGCGGAACCGCCGCCCCGTTCATCGAGGGAGCGGGGCGGCGCCAGTGGCTGCTGGCCATGGCCGGCATGCTCACCGGACTCATGGTCCTCTCCCTGCACAACCCCTTCATCGGCCTGTCCGTGATCCCCTGCTGGATCGGCAACCGCCTCTTCGGGGAGTGGTGCCAGCGCCGGGTTGGCGGCATCACGGGCGACCTGCTCGGCACCGCCAGTGAACTCATCGAGACCGCCGTGCTGTGGTTCGGCGCGGTCCAGGGCCCCATTGCATGAACCCGTTGAGCATCCTCCTCCTGGGTGCCTTTCTGCTGGATCTCCTGTTGGGCGATCCGGTCTACCCCCTGCACCCGGTGCGATGTATCGGGCGCCTGATCACCTGGCTCAACCGCCGGCTACGGCGCGGACCGGGTGACAGCGTGGCCGGCGGCATCATTTTCAGCCTGGTGGTGACGATCCTGTGCCTGACAGCCTACGGGTTGATCCGGTTCATCGCCGGGAAGGTCCACCCCGGGGCACCCTTCGTCGTGGACATCTTCACCGCCTATTCCTGCATCGCCTTGCGGGATCTGTTGCGGCACGCGATCCCCGTTATGACCGCATTAGACCGGAATGATCTGACTGCCGCCCGGCAAGCGGTGGCAAATCTGGTCGGCCGGGATGTGACCCGTCTGGATGCCGCCGGGGTGGCCCGGGCAACGGTGGAAAGCCTCGCCGAAAGTTTCCTGGACGGCTTTTTCGCCCCCGTGTTCTGGTATGTGGTTGCCGGGTTGGCAACCGGATCAGCCGCCGGGGCTGTCGGAGCCATGCTGGCATACCGTATCGCCAATACGATGGATTCCATGGTGGGACATCATGGCGACCCCTACGAACGGTTCGGCAAGGCTTCCGCACGGTGGGACGATGCCTTGAATTTCATTCCGGCACGCCTGGCACTTCTCCCGCTGCTGGTGGGCGCCTGGGGCCTCCGCCTGGATGCGCGGAATGCCTGGCGGATCGCCGGACGGGACCGCCTGAAGCACGAATCCCCCAATTCCGCCCACACCGAGAGTTTTGCCGCCGGGGCGCTGGGATTGCGACTGGGCGGCCCCACCTGGTATCCGGATGGTCCGGTGGAGAAGCCCTGGCTTGGCGATGGAACCGACCAGGCGGATTCCGGGCATATCCGGACCGTCAGCCGGTTGGTGCTGTGGGCCGCCATCCTATCCATCACCGGAGCAACGGCCGGCCTGGTTATAGCCGGCCGTTGCCAGTGAAAAAGAATCGTCGTACCCCGGACGCCCGGTCAGAACCGGCAGGCCACCCCGCCATAGCCGGATAGACCGGCGGTACCAAACCCCAGCAATTCCTGGTAGTGTTCATCGAACAGGTTTTCGATCCTGCCGAACACCTGGATGGCCTTTGAATAATCATAGGCGGCGGCCAGGTTGACCACCGTATAGGCATCAAGCGGCACCGTCTGGCCGGTGGCGAAATCCTCGTCGGGACGTTCCCCCACATGACGCGCCGACAAGGTTACCGAGAGATCCGTCATGGGGCGGATCCGCACATCGGCCGTCACACGGTCCTCCGGACGACGCGGCAGGCGCACCCCGTCGGTATCCTCGGTACGCAGGGAGGTCCAGGTCATCGACAATCCAAACCGTTCGTGCGGATTCCATGCCAGCACGGTTTCCAATCCACGGGTTTCCGCCTGCGCCACGTTGCTGTACAACCAGGTGGCGTAATCGAAATCAATCAGATCCCGATAACGGTTCTGGAACCAGGTGGCGCCGAACGTGACGGTCTTTTCGAACCAGGCGGTTTCAATCCCGGCATCCCAACCCTTGACCGTCTCCGGCTGCAGCAGCGCACTGCCATACGGGGAATACAACTGGTAGAGCGATGGCGCCTTGAATCCGGTTCCGTAACTTCCATGCAACCGGACATCGCCCGGAACCGATACCGATGTGGCGGCACGCCAGGTAAACTCCTCGCCGAACCGGTCATGATCATCCCATCGCACGCTCAACACGGTATGCCACCATTCCGTCAATCCCAGGTTTTCCTCCACAAACAATCCGGTCATTTCGGCGGTTTCCTTGCCGAAAGTCCCGGCATATTCACCCTCGGAAACCGATCGCCCGGATTCCGACTGGAAATCCACACCGGCTGACAGGACCTGGCGGTCCGAATAGACCCAGTCATGCTGCCATCCCGTCTCGTACAAATCGGCTTCAAACACCGAATGGCTGCCGGGATTGTCGTAGGTGCGCTCGTGTGAAGTCATGCCGGCACTCACCCGCTGACGCCACCGGGCATCCAGCAGGCTGATCACGGCCGACCCACCGCCCAGCCAGCTGCGCCGCTGCTGGGTATCGTCCAGTGTATCCTCCAGACCGCGGTGGCTGCTGCTGTCGAGATCCATAGCCTCATCCACGTATTGAACGAACCCATCCAGTACCACCCGTTCATCCGCATCATGGCCGAACCGTGCCGACAGGGTCGTAGCACGGTACCCGTCTGCTTCGGAATGGCCATCCGCCTCGTCCGCCACCGAGAAACCCGCGGTTTCCAGGTGATTGGCATTCAAGGCATAATGGAATCCGCCGGACCGTCCGCTGAAATCAAGCGTTTGCCGGAAAGTCTCGTAGGATCCCGCCTCGAGGGTTACCCGTGTCTGCGGGGCACCGGTGCCCTTCCGGGTAATGATGTTGATCACGCCCGCCATGGCATCCGCCCCATACACGCTGCTCTGGGGCCCCCGGATCACCTCGATCCGTTCAATGGCGGAAACATCCAGTCCACCCATATCAGCTCCTCGGCCAAATCCCATGGGATCATTGACTTCGATGCCGTTGATCATGACCACGGTTTGCTGGGAATCGGCGCCCCGTATATATACCGGAGCGACCCGCCCCACGCCGCCGTTCCGGGCAACATGAAGACCGGGAACCATATCCAACACATCCGGCACCGTCATCGACTGCCAGGCATTGATGGCGGATTCCCCGACCACGGTAACCGAACTTCCCACCCGGTCCGCCGGCAGGGGAATCCGGCTGGCAGACACCACCACCACATTACTCTCATCAGCGGCCCGGGTCCCCCCGGCCATCCAGCAACCCAACACCAGAACACCCGCCATCCGCCACTGCCACGAGACACGCATCGTTGCACTCCTTCCGGCCCGTTACGGGCCAAAAAAAACCTTCAGGCTCCCACCGGGAACCTGAAGGTATGCAAAACGGGTGCATCCGACAGCCCCCCTGGCGCGAGGGAGCAGAAATCCAACCGAGGATTTCTCCATGGGACCGTGAGCAACGTCTCCTGACTTCCGGCATCAATCCTTGTTCCCGTCTTCCCGGCTCTACCGGTGACTCAAGGGAACTCGTATCCGGTTACAGTGGCGCGACCGTGCCCGACTTTCACGGGCTTCCGTTCACTCACCATCCTTATCATGCCTGACAAAGAACGGATACACCTTACCGTTCCGATCCGGCAAAGTCAATCATCCCGAAACATAAATGGCCGATATTTTCACTGGACATGCATTTCATTAAAGCGTGTAATTGATATGTACGCGATTTTGTGGTGGACAGGCGTGATATGTCTCGACCGTGAATTGTTCGATTCCGGCGACTGGACAGCGGCTGAACGCCCGAATCGAGGAGGATGGAGTTATGTCGAAGCGTATCTATGTAGGGAACTTGCCGTATTCCACCACAAACGATGAACTGCGAACGTTGTTCGAACCGCACGGCCAGGTGTTGTCGGCCGACGTTTTGATCGACCGCGAAACCGGCCGGTCACGCGGTTTTGGGTTCATCGAGATGAGCGATGCCGACGCCCAGAAGGCCATTGCAGCATTGAACGGCAAGGAAATTGAAGGCCGTGCCCTTCGTGTAAACGAAGCCCGTGAACGCGCACCGCGTTCTGGCGGTGGCGGTGGCGGCGGTCGCGACCGGTACTAGGATTTTCCATAGCCGGCATCCTGCCGGTAACATAACCCCACCTTTTTGTTCCACGTTGGAATCGTGGTTCGGGTGGGGTTTTGTCATTTGGCCGCGGCAACGAGGTACTGCCGGCGGGCTTCATAAAGCGCAATGGCCGCGGCAACCTGGGCATTGAGGGATTCCACACGGCCCCACATGGGTATCCGGATAAGATAATCACAGGTCTCTCGAACCAGGCGGGTAAGTCCACTCCCCTCACTTCCCACCACGAGGACCAACGGACCATTCAAGTCGGCTTGATCAAACCGCTTGGCTTCCGGAACTGATTCCAGACCGGCCACCCAGAAATCACGCTCTTTGGCAGCTTCCAGGGCACGGGTAAGGTTGACCACCCGCGCCACCCGGACATGCTCCGCGGCTCCGGCAGATGCCCGCACGGCGGACGGGGTAACCTCGGCAGAACGGTCCTTGGGAATGATCAGTCCAGAAACACCGGCTGTTTCGGCGGAACGTAACAGGCCTCCCAGGTTCTGCGGATCCTGGACGTGGTCGGCAGCAATAACAACCGGAGGCACACCATCCGCAGGCTTATGCGCCAGGATATCCTCAAGATCAACATACGGATAGCCATCGGTCTCGATAACCACCCCCTGATGATTCGCACCGTCGGTCCGGGTGTCGAGCGCGTGCCGGTCCGTCCCATGAACCGGTACACCGGCCTTGAGCGCCGCGGCTTTGATTTCCTCCAGAGAGGCGTCGGGACGGGCCGTATCCAGCATCCAGCAATTGGCCACGGTCCGGCGACCGGCCCGGAACACTTCCATCACCGGTTGGCGGCCGTACAGGAGATCAGCCACGGGACACATCCTCCTGGTTGACCTTCGGGTCACCCTCACGCACCGGCATGGCGGTTTGCAGGTACTTGACAAATTCATCAACCGCTTCCCGGTCGCTCTTGCGGATGGCAAACATGAGATCACGAACCGTGATGATACCTTCGAGACCCTGGTCGGAAACCACCGGGAGATGACGGATACTGCGGTTGACCATCAGGTCCATCACGCAATTGATGTCGTCATCCGGACGGGCTACAATCAGGTTTTTCTGCATCACCGATGAGGCAAGCGTATGGTCGAAATCAACCCGCCGGTTGCACAGATGAAGGACGTCACGCTCGGTGATGATGCCGGCCAGCTTCCCGTCCGGGCCCGACAGCAAAACCGCCCCCATCTTGCGCGCACAGGCTTCCCGCACAACCGTCGACAACGGGACATCCTGGGAGAGCATGAAAACATCCCGGGTGCCCTTGGCATCCAGGATCCTACGAATATTCAAGGTTCCAGCCATATCGAACTCCTTCCCGCACCTGCCATTCCGGTGCCTACACGTCCCGTCCAACCGCACGCGCCACCTTGCGCACGCGTTTGATCATCCGGGCAAATTGCTCCGGGGTCAAGGACTGTGATCCATCCGACCAGGCTTCATGCGGATCATGATGGACCTCCACCATGAGACCGTCGGCGCCGGCGGCAACCGCTGCCAGTGCCATATCCTCCACATATTCGCTATAGCCCGTCCCATGGCTGGGGTCCACCACCACGGGCAGATGCGTCTCACGCTTGAGCACCGCGATGGCGTTCAAATCCAGGGTGTTGCGGGTCTGCGTCTCAAAGGTGCGGATTCCGCGTTCGCACAACACCACCTGCATGTTGCCCTGCGACATGATGTATTCGGCCGACATCAGCCACTCCCGGATCGTGTTGGCGAGACCGCGCTTGAGCATGACCGGCTTGCGGATCTGGCCGACCGCCTTGAGCAGATCGAAGTTCTGCATGTTGCGCGCACCAATCTGGATCATGTCGGCATGGTCCACCACCAGGTCCAGCACCGTCTCCTTCATGACCTCGGTTACCACCGGCAGACCGGTCGCCTCCCGGGCACGCGACAACAGCTCCAGGCCTTCCCCTTCAAGACCCTGGAAACTGTACGGCGAGGTTCGCGGCTTGTACGCGCCGCCACGCAGGGCAACCGCACCCGCCTTTTTCACGGCCTTTGCAATCGTCAGGATCTGGTCAAGCCCTTCGACACAACAGGGGCCCGCAATGACCGGTATTTTCCGCCCCCCGAACACCACCTTGCGCCCGGCGCCGATCGCAATCCGGCTCTTTTCCTTGTGTAATTCCACCCCGGCGAGCTTATAGGGCTTGAGAATCGGAATCACCCGTTCCACGCCCGCCGACAATTCCAGGCTCTGGAGCCGCGTCTTGCCGCGTTCATCGCCAATGGCCCCGATTACCGTGCGTTCTACGCCGATGATGGGATGGGACTTGTAACCCAGGTCCTTGATCTCCTGCTCGACATCCCGGATTTCCCGGCGGGATGCACCACGTTTCATCACAACCAGCATGTCACACTCCTTCCATCGAACAACACGCCTACGATAACAGACCCCGCATGAGAACGCAATCATGGCATCCGGGATAGCGTCTTTTCACGCCGATGCGCCCGTAACATTTTAAAAAAACGCAACGTGTCGCGGAACGGACGTATCTTGCTCTTTTCATCTCCGTAAATCACCCGGATAGGGACGTCCCCCATCCGTACCCCGCGTTCAGCCAACACCAGCAACACCTCAGACTCAGCGGCAAAGCCAGCGGATTTAAGGGATACACCGCCGATGACATCGGCCCGGTACAAGCGGTAACCGCATTGGGTGTCCGGTACCCGTTG
>MHBQ01000176.1:11696-13576 GCA_001803315.1 Lentisphaerae bacterium RIFOXYC12_FULL_60_16 | reverse complement strand
ATCCAGCAAGGTTGATGCACTGGGATATGCCATGACGTTTGATCCCCGCAGGCAATGTGGAACGGTGGTGGCCAATGTCTGCATCCTGGATGCGCGGGATTATGCGCGGGCGATGGTGCATGTCGTGCCGGTGTTCCAAAGCGGATACTCGCTCGGCCGGATCATGGGGTTGGCTGTGGGAGGGGAGACGTTTGCCGGATATTCATGTCCGCGCGGGCGGACGATACTCGCGCCGGTGTGCAGCGTGTCGATCAATGGGATGTTGCTGAAGGCAGGGATACCCGTTACGTCCCGTTTTGGAGGACTGTTGGAGATTCGTGACCGGCGACCGGTTCGCTTTGTCGAACTGATCGAGTATTCCGGCACGTCTGTCGATCCCCTGGCCCTGTTTATCCGGGCCGGAATGACCCAGGTCAAGGCTTGTGCGGTTTCGGGGACCGGCCTGATAGGCGCCAGTTTCCGGGAGTTCCCCTCCGCAGCCTTGTCGGGTGTCCGGGATGTGGTGCGTTCACTGGATACCGCGGGTTTGCAGGGTGTGGTGGCGATCGGCCGTCCCGGGCTGCCCCTGTTGGGGGTTCCGGTAACGGAAGGTCGTACCGGACTGGTGGTGGTGGGCGGATTGAACCCGATGGCGGCCTTGCGTGAGGAGGGTATACCGATGGAAATACGTCCGCTGGCAGGGTTGGATGAGTTCGGTCGATTCCGGGATGTGGATGATCTGGCACGGTTGGGCCGGCGCAGGATCACCTACGTGGAGTGATCCATCCGGTCCGGTTGGAGCCGGCCCGACCTCGGGCCGGTCTGGGAGTCTGGAGGGGGTGGGCAGGTCGTGTGATGAACCGGCGGGATAATGCATTTGACGGGATGCGTGCATATTTGGTAACGAGCCCGGCAGGACGTTGTGGGTGCAGCGATCGGGAATCGGAGTTGTTTCAACCGGGAGATTGGTCATGCCGAAATCACGAAAAAAAGCCGTCTCAAAACAAACCGTATGCCTGACCGTGTGCAACCACTGGAGCTACATCGGCATCGGCTGGCAGTTGGGAATCGAAACCTGCGTGCTGTCGGCGGTCGATGCCATGGAAATGGCGGACCGCCAGCCGGGGGTCCGGACCTGCATCAACCAGGATGCCCGGGCCTATGAATTCATGGCGGAGAAGTATCCGGAAATCACCCGGCGGTTGAAACGCTACCTGAAGGCCGGCAAGGTGGAGCTGATCGGCGGCAGTTATGGTCAGCCGCTGGGGACCATGTTCAGCGGGGAATCGAACATCCGGCAGGTGGCGGTGGGCCGTGAACTGATCCGGCGGGTGCTGGGGTACGAGATGCGGACCTTCCTGGAACAGGAGGAGTTCAGCCATCCCCAGCTTCCGCAGATTGTGGCCGGAACGGGGTTCAAGTATGCCAGCCTTTCACAGATGGATACGTGGGGCCGCGCCGGCATGCCGGTCGTGAAGATTCCCTGCCTGTACTGGCAGGGGCTGGACGGGACCCGGGTTCCGAGCACGGCACGGACCACGGCATTCTGTTTCCATCCGACGCCGGATCGTCTGCCGATCCGGCATCCGGACTTTGCCGAACAGAAGCGGGCGGGCATGCCCCTGATCTTTGCCTGGGAGGAATTCGGGTGGGAATCGGCGGAACAGCCCGCCTACCTGGAACGGCCGCAGGTTTACCGGAAGATTGCCGATACCCTACCCACCGAATTCGTCACGCTGGAACAGTACATGGACCGGTATGGTCAACGCCTGAAAACCACCATGCGGTTCCGTATGGATGATTGGGACAAATTGCTGTCGTGGGGGCTCGGAGGCGACCAGTTGCGCGTTTTCGACCGCAAGGTGGAGACGATCCTGCTCGCGGCGGAACGGTTCGACGTG
>MHBQ01000176.1:0-11687 GCA_001803315.1 Lentisphaerae bacterium RIFOXYC12_FULL_60_16 | reverse complement strand
CGCCTCGGGGCGGCAACCCATGAGGTGTCCCTGGAAGCCGCCTGGCGGGACCTGCTGGCTTCACAGAGCCATGATGTGTCGTTGTGTGAATATTCCCGCTGGCAGGGTGATCGCCTGGCCCAGGCGGACGGGGTCGAAGACCGTCACAGCCAGACGTGGGGTTCGATCGGTTACGCCCACCTGGATGCCGCCCAGGCGGAGGGACGGAAGGTGCTGGAAAAGACCTTGCGGTCGATCGCCGCCCGCATCAAGGGGTCTGCAGGTCCGGACCGGCGCCGGGTGGTGGTGTTCAATGCCGGCCAGTGGGCGCGGGATGGCGTAGCCGTGACCGGCCGTTTGTATCCGTTGCCGGCGGGTGTGCGGGGTGTCGAGGTGACCGATAGCGCCGGCCGGACGGTGGCGTCCCAGGTCGTCAGGAGCACGGTTGACCGGCCGGGCGAACTGGTCATGGCCAAGGTGGCCTTCCTGGCCCGGAACGTACCCGGGGTGGGGTACGACTCATACCAGGTCCGGTATGTGAAGCGGGCGGTGAAGTCCCCATCAACGGATTTGAAGATCCGGGCGGAAAATTTCGTGTTGGAGAATCAACATCTGAAGGTACGGGTGAGTCCCGTGAACGGGTCGATCGTCAGCCTGGTCGACAAGGCAAGCGGCCGCGAGATGGTCGATGCCACCGCCGGCGGTTTGCCCACCTTTCGGGGAATCGGCGACCCGCAGGCGATCCCCGCCGAGAGCTGGAAGAACTGGTTCCCGAACCAGCAACGTGAGCAGCCGGTCGTGTTCGACACGTCGCGTGAGCGGACGGTCATGACGTGGATGGAACGCGGTCCGGTCAGGGCCACCCTGCGGGCCCGCCAGGATGGGGCGCTGTTGAAGTATGAGTCATGGGTCACCCTGGCGGCGGGGTCCCCGTATGTCGAGGTGACGACGCGCATCCTGTGCCATGTCCCGCCGCTGCTGGACCAGCATGACAAGCACTGGCCCTGGTTCAAAAAGGCGATCGGCAATGGATACTGGCTGGATTTCAAGCCGGCATTCGACGTGCGGAAGGTCATGCGGGATTATCCGCTCGGAATCGAGGAGACCCGGCGGAACGCGTTCCATGCCCTGACGTTTATGGACCTGGAAGGGAAGGATGGCGGGCTTCTGGTGTTGCATCCCGGCACACAATATTTCAAGCGCCAGCCGGACGGGACCCTGCGGAACCTGCTGGTACGGGAATGGGAATCCTTCTTTTCCCGGGAATACGGCTGGCCGCGCTGCTGTGAATACCGGCATGCCTTCATGCCGCACGGACGACGGTTCCGTCACGAGGATTGCCTGCGCGCGGCGACACAATTCACGGCGGACTTGTTGACGACCACCGGTGAAGCGGGGTTGACGGCCGGCAGCCTGCCGGTGCGGCAGGGTTTTCTCGATGTGAAGCCGTCGGGTGTCCAACTGCTGGCCCTCCGCCGCAAGGTTGGCGGCGGGGATGAACTGCGGGTGGTGGAGTGTGAAGGCAAACGGGTGAAAACCGGGTTGAAACTGAACCTGCCGGTTGCCGGCGCCTGCGAAACCGACCTGCTGGGGCGGAAGATTGCGGACCAGTCCCTGCAGGGCGGGCAACTCCGTTTCGGAATCGAACCCTGGAAAGTCAGGACCTTCGAATTAAGTTGAAGGTGACAGCTCCGGTTGGACGGGTGCGAGGGAGTCCAGGTAGTGGAGATGATAGACCAGGGACCAGTCCTGGTCGTTGGCCAGCGGATCCTCATGGTGAGCCGGTTGCCCGTTGACACAGGCGGGGAACACGAACGCGCAGGTGGCGGAGCCGTCATCGTGGAAATGGGCAAGGTTGGCGTCCAGGATGGCGCGTGCCGTTTCCAGTCGGTCCGGGATGGGGCTGAGCGTCTCCGGCCAGTTGATGAGGGCGGCGGCGGTTTGCACGGTCCAGTAATGCGGCATGATGTCGCCCCACTGCCGGTAGCGGCCGAACCAGAACCCGTCCCAGTGCCGGATCCCGATGTGGCGTAATCGCACATGGGGTTGTTCACCGGCGAAGGCCAGCAACCATCGCATGGTTTCACGCAGCGCGTCGGCATAGCGCCGTGCAGGCTTGATCCGGTAGGCATTCTCGAGCAGTTGAACCAGCGGTGCCACCACGGTCTGCTCGTAGTTGACCTCGTGCCGGGGAAGGTCCCTGCCGAGGCTGACAAAATAATCGGCATGGCGCAGGATCCGGGCCCGGAGCCGGGCGGCCTCCCGCTTGTGGCCGGCTGCAACCAGGTCCTCCAGGATCATCGGCGCGCATTCACCGAGGAATGCCAGGAAATGGGTGCCGCCCATGGCGTAGTAGCGGTCCAGGATTTTCCAGGCGGTGAGCAGATCGTCGCGGTGCCGGTAGAGGCGGTATTGACCGATGAAGCAATGTGCGGCCCAGGGGAAATTGTACAGGCGTCGCGGGGTGCGATGGAAACTGTCTTCCATAACCGACCCGTCCGGGTCGACCAGGTGCCGGCGACAGTACCGTGAGAAATCCGTCAGGGCCGTGTCGATGGCGGCGGTATCACCCCAGTTGCGCTGACGGGCCAGCTGGAGCAGGATGGGCATGGCAAACCGTTCCCGCGCATCGGACCAGTCGTACCAGCCGGCCCCGTTGACGGCCAGGTTCCACTGGGTGTCGTAGGGAACAAAGGCAGCCCGGCGATCCGCGGCCCGGCTCGTCGCGCGCTGGTGGTCCAGGATATACCGAATGCGGCGTTCCACCAGCGTGCGGAGGGGGTGATGGAACAGGACCGCAACCCGGGATTGACGGGTGCCGTCGGCTACCGTGATGTGACGGATTCCCGGTGTGGTACCGGTCAGCTTGATCGTACGGGACGATGCGGTCCGGGCCCGGGCACCGTCCGTGGATATCACCCGGACCGAGGCTTTGGTCCGGTTCATGGACAGGGGTGTGCCGACCGGCGCAGCCAGTACCGGAAGTGATACGGCCGGCCGCAGGGCCTTGCGCCGGAAAGCGGGGAAATCAGGATACCAGTCCAGGTCCCATTTCATATGCGTGCGTTGATTGGCTTGAAGGACCAGGGTCGGTTGTCCTCCGAATGCGTGCGGTGACCGGGCGGCGTCGGTGGCCTGCAGGTAGAGGTGTCCCCGCACATTACTCCCGGTAAAGGTGTCGCGGCTTTCAACCGAGTAGCTCCAGAGGGCGCCTTCCAGCAGGCGCAATCCCAATCCGGGCCCCTTTCCGTTCATGGGGATGGCCCACACATAGCTGAATGCGCCGCCGGTCCAGACATGGGCATGACAGGCGCTCTCAAGCGATTGACGGGCTGAAGGGTAGACATCGTGAAAGGGTGTGCTGATGGCCCAGGAATCGATGCGGACCCGTCTGCCGGTCCGGTTCCAAAGGCAGTAGTGTTCCTGCCACCGTTTCCCGAACCGACGGGTGACGGTCAGGACGATGCCGGGGATGGGTTCGAAAACCATGTGGAACCCTCCGGTGATACGCCGGATCCGTTCCGGATGGTCCCACCGCCCGCTGCCCTGGTTGGTGATGAGGAATCCCTTGCCCCACCGGTGGGGGGCATGATGCCAGGAGGCTTCCTGATGGGTCAGGAGGAACCGCATGCGGGGTTGGGCCGGATGACCGGCCTGTTCGACGGCACCATCGGACGGGTTGCAGGTGACCCATCCGGGTCCAAGTTGGAATCGCTGGTTCATGGATGTTACCTCCCGGTTGCGGAACGGACCTATATAAAGGGCCTTGGCAGGCGGTCGTCAAGGGTTTCAGGATATAGATGTTGACAGTCGTTGTCAGGCGGCATCACCATGCCCGCCTGAGTAATTATGAAACGATTGGATTGTGACTATTTCGTGGTGGGGAGCGGGATGGCGGGCCTGATGGCCGCCATCAAGCTGAGCGCTTTTGGTTCGGTGGTGGTCTGCACCAAGAAGGACCGCGCCGACAGCAGTACCAACCATGCGCAGGGCGGCGTGGCCTGCGTGATGGATTCCGACGACAGCATTGAAGCCCATGTGCAGGACACCCTGCGGGCGGGTGCGGGACTCTGCCGGGAATCCGTGGTGCGGGCAATCGTGGGGGATGGCCCGGCCCGCATCGCGGAACTCGAACAGTTGGGGGTGCATTTTGCCGCGCAGGCGGGTGGGGGATATGACCTGGGCCGCGAGGGCGGACATACCCGGCGACGGGTGTTGCACGCGGGGGACATCACGGGGCGTCACATTGAGACGGCCCTGCTCCAGCGTGTCCATGAGCATCCCGGCATCAACCTGCTGGAACACTGCATGCTGGTGGACCTGGTCACCACGGGCTGGCTGGGTGTTGATGGTGTGAACCGCTGTGTGGGCGCCTACCTGCTGGACCGCGTATCGGGCGAAATATTCTCGGTTCGTGCGCCGACCGTGGTGTTGGCAACCGGCGGTGGCGGCAAGGTCTACCTGTATACCAGTAATCCGGATATCGCCACCGGCGACGGGGTGGCCGTGGCATGGCGTGCCGGGGTGCCGATTGCAAACCTGGAATTCATCCAGTTTCATCCCACCTGCCTGTATCATCCGGATGCCAAGTCGTTCCTGATCAGCGAGGCGGTCCGCGGGGAGGGTGCCCGGCTGGTGGATGCGTCCGGGCAATCCTTCATGGAGCGGTATGATCCGCAGGGAGCCCTGGCTCCGCGCGACATCGTGGCCCGGGCCATTGACCGGGAAATGAAGGTGTCGGGGTCCCCCTGCATGTACCTGGATATCCGGCACCGGTCCGAGGGGTACCTGCGCAGCCGGTTCCCGAACATCTACGAGGCGTGTCTCCAGTTCGGTATCGACATGGCGCGGCACCTGATTCCCGTGGTGCCGGCGGCCCACTATTTTTGCGGCGGCATCGAGGCCGGCGTGGATGGGGAGACCGAGTTGCCCGGCCTGCTGGCAATCGGCGAAGTGGCCTGCACGGGATTGCATGGCGCCAACCGGCTGGCCAGCAATTCCCTGCTCGAAGCGCTGGTGTGCGCCCGTCGGCTGGCAGACCGGGTGGCGAAAACCGGTCCCGGTGAACCGGTCGGTTCGATCCACATTCCCGACTGGCAGACCGGCGCTGCGGTGCCGGGCGATGAGGCAATCGTGGTGGAGCATAACTGGAACGAGGTCCGCACCTGCCTGTGGGACTACGTGGGCATCGTGCGGACGGACAAACGCCTGGCACGGGCCTGGCGGCGGATCCGGAACCTGCGCCAGGAAATCCGGCAATACTACCTCGACAATGTCGTTACGGCGGATATCCTGGAACTGCGCAACATTGCCGATGTCGGCGAGTTGATCGTCCGGTCCGCCCAGCTTCGGCATGAGAGCCGGGGGTTGCATTACACGCTGGATTATCCCGGGCTGGACGCCAGCCGTCCGCCCGAGGATACGGTCATCCGCGACCCGGCCGGCAGTCATTTGTAACAACCCGCGAAGGAGCATGGTTATGGGCTTGAATATCACGGAAAAGATTCTGCAGGCGCACCGGGTGGAGGGCGATTGCACCCCGGGGCATGAACTGGCGATCCGGATTGACCAGACCCTGACGCAGGATGCCACCGGCACCATGGCCTGCCTGCAATTCGAGGCCATGGGCCTGTTGCGGGTGCGCGCGGAGCGGGCGGTCAGCTATGTCGACCACAACACCATCCAGGTCGGGCCGGAAAATGCCGACGATCATGCCTACCTGCAGTCGGTCGCGGCGAAATTCGGCATGGTCTTCTCGCGGCCCGGCAACGGGATCTGTCATCAATTGCACCTGGAACGGTTCGGACGGCCCGGCAGGACCCTGCTGGGCGCCGATTCGCATACCCCCACCGGTGGGGGGGTGGGGATGCTGGCCATCGGCGCCGGCGGTATCGATGTGGCGCTGGCCATGGGCGGCAGCCCGTTCTACCTGACGGCGCCGAAAGTGATCCGCATCAAACTCACCGGCCGCCTGCGTCCATGGGTATCCGCCAAGGATGTCATCCTCAAGGTGCTGGAAAAGTTTTCCACCAAGGGCAACGTGGGGTGCGTGTTTGAATATGCCGGTCCGGGTCTGAAGCACCTGACGGTGCCCGAACGCGCCACGATCACGAACATGGGTGCGGAATGCGGCGTGACCACCTCCGTGTTCCCGAGCGATGCGGTGACGCGGGCTTTCCTGGAAGCCCAGGGGCGCGCGGATGACTGGGTGGAACTCGCCGCCGATCCGGATGCCCGGTATGCCCGGGAGGTGGCGATCGACTTGTCGGACATTGAACCGCTGGCGGCGGCCCCGCATTCGCCGGGCAACGTGGTGACGGTCGCTTCGCTGGCCGGCATGGCGGTCCAGCAGGTGATGGTCGGGTCCTGCACCAACTCGTCCTACCGCGATTTGAAAACGGTGGCGAAGATCCTGGCCGGCCGGCAGATTGCGCCCACGGTCAGCCTCGGGCTGGCGCCGGGTTCCCGCCAGGTGCTGATGATGCTGTCCAAGGAGGGGTTGTTGACCGAACTACTCAAATCGGGCGCCCGGATCCTGGAGAATGCCTGCGGGTTCTGCATCGGCAACTCGCAATCGCCGGCGTCGAATGCGGTATCCCTGCGGACCTCGAACCGCAATTTTGAGGGGCGGTCGGGCACACCGACGGCAAAGGTGTACCTGGTCAGCCCGGAAACGGCGGCCCTGGCGGCGATTCATGGGCGCATCGTGGATGCCACCCTGCAGACGGAAGTGGAATGGCCGCGGGTGCGTGAACCGAAGGTGTACCCGGTGGACGATTCGATGTTTATGTATCCGCCCGCGGACGGGTCGGGGGTGACGATTATCCGGGGAGCCAGCATCGGCCAGGTGCCTCGCAATACGCCGTTGCCGGAGGTGCTCCAGGGGGTTGTGGCCATCAAGGTGGGCGACAAGATCACCACGGATCACATCATGCCGGCCGGCCAGCGGCTCAAGCACCGGTCCAATGTCGGGGTCTACGCGCGCTACGTGTTCGAGGGGGTGGATCCCCAGTTTCCGGCACGGGCGTCCGCCAACCGGGACCAGGGACTGCACAATGTGATCGTGGCCGGGGAATCGTACGGGCAGGGGTCCAGCCGGGAACATGCCGCCTTGTGCCCGATGTATCTCGGGGTCAAGGCGGTGATTGCCAAGTCGTTTGAGCGGATTCACCTGGCCAACCTGATCAACTTCGGAATTGTGCCGTTTGTATTTGAGTCGGCGGCCGATTACGATGCCGTGGAACCGGGGGCGCCGCTGCGTATGGAATCCCTGCGAACGGTCATTGAAGGCGACGGGCGGGGGATCCTGGTGGCAGGCGAGGGGGAGGGGAAGCGGATCAAGGTTCGCACCGACCTGACGGAACGCCAGCGCCGGATCCTGCTGGTGGGCGGTGTTTTAAATCTGGTTACGCCCTAATCGAGCAGGCGGACTTGCTGATCTCGTATGTAATTCTGGCCCGGTCACGGACATGAAGAAACGAATCATTACAGCCTTAAGGCCGTCGAACGATGGCCATCAATTTGTGTTTTATGGCGATTGCTGTTCGGGAATTCCCGGGAAACCGTTTGAACATAATTTCTCCCGTGTCAACGGGGCACTCCAGCGGCTGTGTCCCCAGCCCGAGTTCATCGTGTTTCTTGGCGATCATATCATGGGGGCCTATGAGAAGGACCATCCGCTGGAAGCGCAGTGGCAGCACTGGTTGAAGGAGGAGATGCGCTGGCTCGACACGGATCGGATCCCGCTCTATCACTGCACGAGCAACCACGACACATTCGACACCGTCTCCGAGTGTGTCTGGCGCAACCAGTTTCCCGGTATCCCGCGCAATGGACCGCCCGGTCAGGAGGGCCTGAGTTATTGGGTTCGGCGCGGCGATCTGTTGCTTGTCATGGTGGACACGAGCTACTCGGGGCTTGGTGGGCCCGGTCATGTCGAGTCAGTGTGGCTTGATGCCACGCTCACGGCACATGCCGACGCCCGTTACAAGATTGTCGCCGGGCATCATCCCGTCTTTCCGGTTAACGGCTACGCTGAGCGTCCCCTCTGGTGCCTTATGCAGGCAGAGGCGGACGTGTTCTGGGCGGTTCTGGTCCGTCACCGGGTCTTGGCCTATCTGTGTTCGCACATCATCGCGTTTGACGTGCAGGATCATGATGACGTTCTCCAGGTCTGCTCCGGAGGGGCGGGGACGAATTACGGTCCCGGCGGCTTCATGGGCGAAGGCGAATACCATCATTATGTTCAGGCTTCGGTAGACCCCGGAAACTTCCAGTTGCAGTCGATCGATGTTGAAGGAGTGTCCCGGGAAACCTATTCAAAGCCGATACGGTTCCCCTCGAAATAGCAAGGGTGGGGTAGACGCATGCCAGCGCACATGGAAGGTGAATCAGGACGGAATGATGAATCCCTCCCGGCCGGGCACCGGTCGTTTCGGGTCAGTTTGGTGCTGGCCTTTGTCGGTTTGATTGTCGTCTCGGTGTTGATCATCGGGGTCCAGACCTACTTGGCCAACCGTCAGGTCGTTCTGGACGTGAGCCGTTCGCTGGTTTCGCGGACGGCCGATACCGTGGTGGCCGAAACGCACCGTTATCTGACCCCGGCGATTCAGGCGACCGAATTCCTCAGGGTGCGTTTCGCCGGTCGGCAGGGCATGCTTGACGACCGGCTGGAGACCCATACGGATTTGCTCGGCGTCATGCGGACGTTACTCCGGGCATCCCCTGACCTGGCCATGCTGTATGTCGGAGACCGCCAGGGCCGGTTCCTTTGCGTCATCCGGCTTCCCGACGGCCGGCTGGCGACGCGGTTCATTTTCCGGCACGGGGATGGCCGGAAGGAACGATGGTACTACCCGGTCGGAAGTCCGGTTCCCGAAATCCATACCCGGGAATTTCCGGCCGACTATGATCCGCGTGACCGTCCCTGGTATCAGGGGGCCCAACGCGACCGGGGACGTTTCTGGACCGATCTGTACCTTTTTGCGTCGACCCGTACTCCCGGGGTGACCGTTTCCACACCCGTCCTGGACGATCAGCGTGAAATCGGCTCGGTCATCGGGGCTGATATTGCCATCCATACCCTTTCGGAGTTCCTGCAGACCGTCACGATCGGCCGGCGGGGATTCGCCTTCATTGTCAACTCGAAGGTGGAACTCGTGGCGTATCCCAACCCGCAGCGGTTGATCCCGGAGTTGATGGACTCCTTCCAACCGGTCCGGGTATCCGATCTCGACGAACCCTGGGTGGTGCCGGCGGTTGCGGTCTACCGGCAGAATACCCGTACTTCGGCGTGGCGTTTCATGGCCGGGGATGAGGATTACCTCGTCCAGCTCAAGGATCTGCCGCCGGAAACCGGAAGTGACTGGACGGTTGTCGTACTGGCCCCCGAGCGGGATTTTATCAGCGGGATCAAGGCATCCCAGCGAACCAGCCTGGTCATCACCCTGGTCATTCTCCTGGGGGCGACGGTGATCGGGTTGCACCTGGCGCGCGGCATTTCTAGACCCATCGAACACCTGGCGCGGGAGATGCGGCGTGTGGAGCAATTCGATCTGGAGTCGCCGGTTGTGATCCGGTCCCGGATTTCCGAAATCCACCAGATGGTTGCCGCCTTCACATCCATGCGGCACGGGCTCGGTGCTTTCAGCCGCTATGTTCCGGTGCATCTGGTCCGGCAGCTTCTGGCCCGCCATATTGAGCCGAAGCCCGGCGGGAAACCGTGCTGCATGACCCTGTTGTTTACCGACATCCAGGGATTCACCGCCCTCTCCCATACCGTCGATCCGGCGACGCTGATGATCGACCTTTCCGAATATTTCGATTGGCTCAGCCGGATCATCAGCCGGCATCACGGCGTGGTGGACAAGTACATGGGGGATGGTCTTCTCGCCTTCTGGAACGCCCCGGAAGGGGATGCCGAGCATGCGGACCATGCCTGCCAGGCGGCCCTCGAGTGCCAGGCGGCGGTGGACCAGCTCAATGCCCGCCGGACGGCGGCTGGAAAGTACCCCCTCGTGACCCGGATCGGCATTCATACCGATGACGTGGTGGTCGGCAATGTGGGAGGCAGTGACCGGCTCAACTACACGGTGATCGGCAGCGGTGTCAACCTTGCCAGCCGTCTGGAAGGGGCCAACAAGGAACTCAACACGCGCATCCTCATCAGTGAAGCCACGCGTCAGCATTTGTCGGAGGCGCGCCGGGCCACCCTGGTTGACCAGGGTGAGATTGCGCTCCGGGGAGCGGCCGGTCCGATTCGCGTGTACAGTCTTGCAGCAGCGGATGTTCCCGTGAAGCGCGTGTGAGTTCCAAACGGAATGAGAGGGAGCGGTGCCGGCCTCGGGCCGGAGATGGCGGGATGTCGGATTACGGCCCGACAAGGTGGCGGTTGTTGTCCCACTGTCCCTCGAAGACCTTGCCGTCGCTCGTGGTGTAGCGTCCGTGGCCGGATATTCGGTTGTCACGCCATTGGCCGGAGTAGACGTCGCCATCGGCGAAATGGTACACGCCGGTTCCATACAGAAAGTTCAATCCCTGCCAGGATCCGGAGAAAACATCCCCGTTGGGATACCGGTAGGTTCCCGGTCCATGGGGTTGCCCTTTCCACCAGCTGCCGTCAAACCGTTCCCCGTTATAGAAGGTGTAGATCCCCTGGCCATGCGGAAGGTTGTCCATGGTTTGACCGGTATAGGTGGAACCCCCGGGCAGGGAAAGAACCTGGACCGGTTGATTGGGGGAGGCGGGGGTAACGGTCGGTACCGGGACGGGCGGGGGCGTTGCGGGGCGTGGCGTGGTGGCAACGGCGGGTTCTACCGGATCGGGAACCGGCGTCGAAGCGGCCGGTGATGCCGGGGCAGCCGGAGGGGTGGCCGCAGCGGCGGCCGCCGCGCTGACAGCCTGTTCAATGACGAGCCGCAATTCCTTGTTCTTGATCAGGCTTAACGGGGTGGATTGATCGTCGGCCCGGACATTGAGGTCGGCACCCTTGAGGACCAGCAGGCGGGATACATCGAACGATTCCTTGCGGATGGCCCAATGGAGCGGGGTATTCCCGTCTGTTGCGCGGATATTCACGAGCGCACCGGCTTCGATGAGCAGTGTGGCGACATCCGCAGCGTTGCCGATGGCGGCCCAATGGAGCGGGGTGTATCCCTTGGAACAGGTTGCATTGACGTCGGCCTTGCCCTGGATAAGCAGTTCCACGACGCTCTTGGCGTTCCGGTTGGCGGCCCAGTGGAGGGGGGTGGATCCGCTGTCGGTTCGTGCATCCAGGGGGGCGCCGGCATCCATCAGCAGGGTGGCACAGGGCGTGGAACCATAAAAGGCAGCCCAATGGAGGGGGGTGGAACCTCCCTTGCTTTTGGTGTCAACGAGCTTGGGGTTTTTCTTGAGCATGGATGTCAATTTAGTCAGGTCCTGGGACTTGATGACATTCTGGACCTCGATGGCGGTTGTCGTCGGGAATGCCGGGTTCATTCCCGCCAGAAGGAGGACAGCCAGAATGCCGGTGAATGGCTTGAATTGCATGATGAAAACTGTGTTTTTTTAAATCCCGTGGTTATCGGTTTCGTCAATACCTTACGAATTATTCCCGGTGCATGCAAAGTGTTTGTTCCGGTGCCAGCGGTTCCAAATACTGGTAAGGAAGAGGCTGGATTGAGCGAGGGAAGCAAAAGGGATTGAGACGAGGGCATATCGAGGAGGCC
>MHBQ01000175.1:23013-23469 GCA_001803315.1 Lentisphaerae bacterium RIFOXYC12_FULL_60_16 | reverse complement strand
GTGCCCGGTCACAGCGCCACAACACGTCCATGGGGTGTTCATACATGCCGAACCGGACCACTTCCTCGAGGAGGACCCGTCCCCCCGCCCACACATTCATGCTCAACAGGTCCTGGTGTGAATGCCAGCCGGCATAATCACCCAGGTTTAGGTTGGCGTAGGTGGCGTCACGGTGGGCGCCGTTGCGGAGAATGGCGACACCGGAAGGGCGCATCCAGTATGACCGGGAACGATCCACCCCGAGATCCCGGGCGGTGCCTTTGGTGAAGACGCCCGACGTGAGCGCCTTGTCGAAAATGTCGCCGAAGGGGCGGAGTCCCTCGTCGCCGAACCCGGGGCAGAAATCATTCGGCCCCATGGTGTAGGCGTAATACTGGTAGGCCTTGCGCAAACCATCGCGGAAGGCCCGTTCAAGCCCGTGCATGCCACCGGTCTGCATGCCGAACTGGTAAACCT
>MHBQ01000175.1:11223-22896 GCA_001803315.1 Lentisphaerae bacterium RIFOXYC12_FULL_60_16 | reverse complement strand
AGGCCGGCGACTCGCGCCAGTCGGGCAGGTGGCGTGCGGCCATGAAGATGCCGTAACAGCCGGCCGTGTAAATGTTGTGGACGATATAGTGTTCCGCCTTGATGCGAACCTTGCGCGTGATGCCGATCATGAGTTTCAGCGCCTGTTCGGCGGTTGCCGGGTCCAGGTGACCCGCATGCGCCAGGGCGTGATAGGCGCTCCAGAGGGTCATGAAATGGTTGTGCAGCCCGAGCTGGGTTCCCAGCGGGTATCGCGAGAAGACCCCCTGTTTACGGAAGTTGTACAGCCCGTGTACCAGTTGCCGGAGGAGGGAGGCGGTTTCCGGGTTTCCTGAGCGGGCCAGGGAGACGGCCAGCCGGAAACCGGCGTCCATGGTTTGCCCAGTGCATCGGCAACGGTCCGAGGGTGTGTGGGCCTTCTTCCAGGCGTTGGACAAGGCTTTGCATTCTCCGGTGGTGATGGCAGGCAGTCGGTCGTGGGTTTCCAGGAAACCGGCGAAACGTTCCTGGTGGGCGTGCCGGTGCCATTCAGCCAGTTGGCGGTAGGCGCGGGATTTTTCCCCGGCGCGACCCAGCCGGATGGCCTTATTCAGCAGGCGGGTATCGATGCCGGGGGATGTGCCGGTCCACTGCGACCAGAACGCGGGTTCAGCGATGATACATACTTCCGTATCCGACATGGATGGTTTCATAACACTGGCTATACCGGATGAACCGGTGAAGAATCAAGCGGAAGATGGTTTGCAGTTATCGGGTGGCGGTTGCATGAGACGGATCGATTTACCTCCGTTTGGAGACGGGGCGACCTCGCCCCGTTCCCTTCCCGACCAACCCCGATCCAGACCGGCCCGGGGTCGGGCCGGCTCCAGTGAGAATATACTAACTCGAAGATGTGCCCTTGGCGGCGAGCAGGGTGAGCGGGAGAATCACGCCGGTGAAGACCACGCCAACGACAGTCAGCCCGATCCAGAGGCCGGCACTGCTCCGGGCCTTGGCGCGCAGGCTGACCTCGCCGCCGACGGGCAGGCTGTAGACGTACCCGTTGTAGCTGCCGTGGATGACGGCCGCACCGCCGGGCCAGGTGATGGAGGCCGGGGATCCCCACAGGGTTTCACCCTTGCTGATCTTATCCCAGACCGGTTCACCGGTGAAGTAACTGGTGACCACCCGTCCCTCCCGGGCATCCAGCAGGTAGAGGTGGTTGTCAAGTGAAGCGGCGGCAAGCAACCACTGGTCGCCTTCCCGGAAGATCGTGGGCGCCGAATATACCTCGCCGCCCAGGGGGCGACGCCAGACCGGTGTTCCGTCGTCTGCGCGTAGAGCGTATATGCTGTAGTCATGTGAGCCGACGAACACCAACGTCTGTCCGTCAATAGTTTGCACGCAGGCGGCGTTGTCTACCCAGTTACCGGTCATGCGCTGCCAGCGGCGTTCCCCGGTGCGGGCGTCGAGCGCCACCAGGTCGCCGAACTTCGAGCCGATAAACAGGCGCGGAAGCCGGACGTCTGGCGGCGTGCAGACCGGGGTGGCCAGCACCTCGTGCGGAAGCTGGATCTGCCACAACGGTTCGGCGCCGTCGCGGGTGACGGCAAAGGCGGATATCTGTCCCTTGCGGGCTGCGGTGAAGACGATGAACCGGCCGTCGATCCGGAGTCCTGCCGGGGCATTGACGGGACCCTGGCTGATTTCCCGCCGCCAGAACTCGCGGCCGGTTTCCGGGTCCAGCGCGACCAGCCAGCCCTGCTGGTGGTGTTCGGGCAGGGCCTTGTCATGCACGAAGGCCGTGATCAGCAGGAGTCCATTGCCGAGCAGGGGCGCCTGGATTTCCGCCGGGGCCTGGGTCCGGGTGGGGGGCACCAGTTCCCGGCTCCAGAGATACTGGCCGTCGGCCGCGCGGTGGGCATAGATGAACCGGTCGGATGATCCCCAGAACACCGACGGTTCACCCTGCACGAGACCGATGACCGGCGCATCGAGGATATGCCCGTTGGTCAGTTTGGACCAGCGAACGGACTTGTTGGTGAGATCGAGCGCATAGAGTGCCTGGTCGCATCCGCCGATGAATGCCATGGGCCGGCCGTCGATCATGGCGAGGGCGGGGGAAGCCCACACCGTGATGCCGCGCTCGTAGCGGCTTGATCCGCGTCCGCGGAAGTGCCATTCCGGGATGGCGTTCAGGCCGGTGCCGGCCGTCCATTCGATGGATGCGCGGCCGTCGGGTGTGCCGCGCGAGGAGGGCCAGGGGTGGGGGGTGTGATCGTCGGCAGGTGTGAGGGGGGCGAGCAGGCTGCCGGCGACCGTGATGAGGATCAGGAGGCGACGTGCCCAGTTGGGAGCGGGAAGAAGCCTGGGTCTGATTGGTTGGGTGGAGGTAGGCAGGCCGTGTGATGAACCGACGGGCTTCCATTTCGGGGCAAGCGTCTTCGCGTGATATGGCCCCATCCGCGGCGTTGGATCCGTCGGCGCATACCAGGAGTATGGCGCCGACGGCTCCGCCTTGCGGCTGGAGCCATCTAACGCGAATCCGTTGCCCTTTTCGAAATGGAAGCCCGCCTTCGCGCGGATGCTTCGGCGTGGCGCGCCCGTGTTTACCTCGCGGTCCGGGCGAGTACGCCGGCACCGCGATGGAATAAGGAAAAGAGCGAAGCGCAGGTAGGGACGGCTCACCGAGCCGTCCGTCTGGATTTGGTTTGGAGGGCGAGTGTCCACACGAGCCGTCCGAGGATGGAAGTTGACAGGATGGGATGGGAGATAAACGGGTTGGTGGGGGTTGGGCAGGCCGTGTGTTGAATATGGAAAAGAATTTGAAATCGCACGTGAAGCATGGAGGGCGAAGCGCTTGCCCTGCGTAGCTTCTGAGCGAAGCAGGGTCCTCGTGAGCCGTCTGGGGACGGGGAAGGGAGGCTCGGCAGGGACGCCTCGCCCTACCTGGGGAAGGAGAGCGCTATGGGTCGGGCTCATGGTTCTACCTTCCACTGGTCCACGAGACGGATGGCCTTGGTGGGACAGGTGTCCACGCACTTGAGGCAGAGGTGGCATTCATGGGGGTCCACGGTTCCGTGATGCACCGCTTCCACGCCGCAAACGGAGTCGCATTGGCCGCATTGCGTGCAGGTGTCATGGCGGGTTTCCAGTCGACGCACGCTGTGGCGGCCGGCCCATGCGATGGTCTCGCGCCACGGGCAGAGATAACGGCACCAGATTTGCGGCACGAGGATTGCCCCGAGCACCACCATGATCGTGGAGAGGACGGAGGCCGGGTCGTACACCTTGCTGAAGGTGAAATGGACCGGCGAGGTGATGCGCCAGCCGGCCACCGCGCCGGCGGCGATGATGGCGAACGATACCCAGCGCAGGCGTCGGAGGGCCTTGTCCCAGCGGGCCATGCGGAACGCCAGCACGAACAGCAGGATCACCAGCACTTCCGACCAGTATACCGAGGCGTCTTCCACGAAAAAGACACGGGTGACCGACAGGTAGGCCATCCAGCCGAGAAAGACCAGGGTCACCAGGCCGGTAAGCGTCAGCACGGCGGGCGTGCAGGGCCAGCCGGCTTTCCGGCGTGCCCGGTGCCAGCGCTTCAGGGGAATCGCGATGAATTCCTGGAGGGCGCCGGTGGGGCAGATCCAGCCGCAGAAGGTCGGCCCGAAGATCATCGAGGTGACCAGCACGGTCAGGGGAACCGAACAGAAATACAGGGCGATGATGTTCTCGCGGCCGATTTCCATCAGTCCGCGGTGGAAGTTGCGGATCATGCCGAACACGCCAAGGCAGGTGTAGACGACGAAGATGAAGATCAAGATGCCAAAGCACTGGTTGAGCCGGCGGTAGAACTGGCGGTGGCGTTCCGGCACGATGATCGGGATCACCGCCAGCAACCCCAGCGCGAGGAGGGTGAGTAGTTCCACATAGCTGCCCTGCATGCCGGACAGGGCCTGGTCGACCAGCTTGATGTTGGCGCTGGCGGATTCCAGCCATGCGGATAATCGGTCCATGAAGGTGCGCAGGACATTCATGCCGTGGCTCCCGGTGTGGAGCGGGGTTCACCGCCGTCGAGAAAAGCCTGCGCCCAGGCATTGGCGGGATTCAGCAGGAGGGTTTCCACCGGACCGGTCTGGACCAGGCGGCCCTCGCGCAGCAGGCTGCATAGGCCGCCCATCATCCATGCCTCATCCAGATGATGGGTAACGTGAATGGTGGGAGTGCCAAGCGCCGCATGGATGGATTTCAGGGTCTGCACGAGGGTATGACGGGCGGGCGTGTCGAGCATGCCCAGCGGTTCGTCCAGCAGCAGCACATCCGGTTCGGTGACCAGGCTCCGGGCCAGCGCAACACGGCGGGCTTCCCCGCCGGACAGGGTGGCGGGCCGGCGGTCGAGCAGTGCTTCCACGCCCAACAATCCGGTGATCCGGTTGAAACGGGCTTCCTGCTGGTCCCGGTTGATGCCGGCATAGGCAAGACCGAACCGGATATTGTCCCGCACGCGCAGATGGGGGAACAGGGAGGCGGATTGCGGGACATATCCCACCCGGCGCTGTTCCGGCGGAAGGTCCCCGAGCACCCGGTCGCCGATCCGGATCGATCCGGCGTCCAGCGGGATGAATCCGGCGATGGCCTTGAGCAGGGTGGTCTTGCCGCATCCGCTGGGGCCCATCAACACGAGGTGTTCGCCCTGCCGGATCGAGAGGGTTACGGGACCCAGTTGGAAATCGCCCTGCCGGACCACGATGCCGTCGAGATGCAGGATGCCGTTCATGGTCTCCTCCGGGGCTGGGCGGCGCCGGTCGGCAGCAGCCGCGTGGTGAGTTGGAGCAGGAAGAACATGACCAGTGAAAAGAGGAGGAGCAGGGAAACCAGTGGGGCGGTCTCGATCATGCCGGCGCTGTTGAACCGGTTGAACGCCGCCACCGGCGCGGTTTCCGGGGTGGGTGCGATAAACACCACGGCACCGAACTCACCGGCTGCGCGCGCCCAGGCGAGTACGATCCCCAGAAAGATTCCGCGCGCGCCCAGGGGCAGCGCGATCCGGCGGAAGGTATTCCACGGGGAGGCGCCGAGTGAACGGGCCGTCAGTTCGAGTTCCTCGTCCACCGTATCGAAGGCCGCCACCGCGCTGCGCAGCAGGAACGGGAAAGCCACGAACACCTGCGCGATGCCGATTCCCAGCAGGGTCCCGTCGACCGGCAGGCCCAGGGTGTCGGCCAGCCAGCCGCCGATGATCTGGCGTCGACCGAACACCCGCAGCAACGCGATGCCGGCCACCGATTGGGGAATGACGATGGGGAGATCCGCCAGCGACAGCAGCAGGGTTCGGCCGGGAAAGCGGAGGCGGCTGATCGCGTAGGCCAGCGGCACACCGAACAGGGTCAGTACCGCCGTGGAGACCGTGGCGGTGGCCGCCGTGCGCCCGATGGCGGCGCGGATGCGCGGATCGCGCCAGACGGTTTCGAGACTGTGCAGGTCTTCGCCGGTCAGCATCAGCAGTACGGGCAGGAGAACAAACGCGAACAAGGCCAGACCAGCCGCCAGGAAAACTGGCAACAGACGGGAGGGGACCGATGACCGTGCCCCGGTGACGGCGGAGATGGCGAAGAACAGGATGATGACGGCCGGCCAGGCGTAGGGCTGGAGGAAGGTAAAGCTCACCACGGCGGCCCAATAATACGCCAGCAGTCGCGCGCTCCGGGCACAGGCGGTCATCGCCATCAGGAACAGGATGAACAGTGGTTCCGCGTTGTTGAGGTGAAGGATGAACAGGGCATACAACACAAAGTAGCCGGTAACGAAGGCCCACCAGTACCCCCGGGGCAGATGGCGGTTGATTTGGATGCCGACATAGAGGGTCAGCAGGCTGGCCAGCAGGATGGCGCCGCCGGTCAGGGTGTCCGGCGCGATCCGCTGGCCCACGAACAGGTGTGCCCCGATCAACACCAGGATGCCGCCGGCCACCAGCGATTCGTCCGGGTGACGCCAGGCGCGGGCGGTGGTGACCAGGCAGGCGGTCATCATCAGCAGGTTGAACAACTCCAGCGGTTCGAGCCAGCCGTGGACCGTGCCCGCGGCATAGAGTGCCAGCAGGATGACCTGGAGCAGGGGGATGATGCGGGAGGGTTTCATGGCGCCGGGCTTCCGGAATAGACGGCATCCGGGCAATAGCGGGCAGCCCAGGTTGCCGGTCCTGAATAACGGGGTGGCAGGATCGGGGTCAGACCGCCCGATTCCAGTAGTTCGGGCAGGTGGCGGGTCCACCAGCGGATAAACGTTGCCGCGGCATGTGCATCGGCAGGACGGGGGACTGTCAAGGTCCAGACGATGGGGGCGCCGGTAACGGTCACGTCACGCGGGGTTCCAGCCTTCAATGCCTGGAACGTTAAGGAGGCTTGTCGATAATCCGCGTTGATCGAGCCCAGGTTGATCCGGGGGTCCAGGGGGATGAAGCGGACGCCATGCGCCATGGCCGTGGAGCGATAGAGGAAAGCGTAGTCCGCCTCACCGGACGTGAGCAGGGGGGGTAAACGTTCGACATCGTCCACCACGAGTTCGCAGTGCTTCACGAAGTTGGACAACAGATCGGGGTTTTCCTGGATCTGTCCGGCCAGTTGCAGGGTCAGCAGGGTCCGGTAGCCGATGGGGCCCAGGGTCTCGTTGGCGCGTGCCAGACGGACCGCGGGATCACGGACCACGGACATCCAGTTGGTTTCGGCTTCCGGGACCCGGGGGGCGCGGGCCCCGACACCCAGCACCATGGAATCGGTTGCGAAATCGAGGCGGCCTTCGCAATGGTCGGCGCATAATTCCCGGATCAGCAGGGGGTCGGCCAGGATCAGTACATCGCAGGCGCGGCCCAGTTCGGTCACCTTGCGGATGGCCATCTGGCTGCCGCTGGATTCGGTGAGCAGATGGAGGCCGTCGTGTTGTGTCCGGGGTGCCAGTTGCTCCAGGAAGGGAGTCATGCCGGCGGCATGGAAGATGCGGATGTCGGTTTGTGATTCATGTTGCCGACAGGAGGTGACCAGCAGGCAGAGGGTGAGGATGGGGAGGAGACGGGAGGGGGGGCGGACGGCTCGGCGAGCCGTCCCTACCGGGGGAGCGCGAAGCTCAGGGTAGATGCTCATCAAATTTCTGTTCCGGTTGTAGTCCCGCGGTTCTGGAGTTTGCGTTGGGCACAGACGGCGGCGCCGATGGCGACGACCGTCTGCGGGGTATCGGGGATACGGACCGATGCGTTGAGGTGTTCCTCGACGGTTTTGACCAGGGCCTGGTTGCGGGCGCCGCCGCCGACGAAGCATGCCTGTTCCGGGTAGGCGACTCGCCGGACCATGGAGGCGATGCGCGAGGCGATGGCATGATGGGCGGCGGCGGCGATGTCGCCCTTGGGTTCGCCGCGGGCCAGCAGGCCGACCACCTCGCTTTCGGCGAACACGGCGCAGGTGGCGTTCATTTGAAGCACGGTCTGGAGGCTGCCTACGGCGGCGCTGACAAACTCCTCGTAGGCCAGTCCCAGTTTGGCGGCGAGCATCTCGAGGAAGCGGCCGGTGCCGGCGGCGCACTTGTCATTCATGCTGAATTCCTCGATGTCCCCTTCCGGCGTGAGGGCGATCACCTTGGTATCCTGTCCGCCGACATCGATGATGGTCCGGATCGTGTCGGCAGGCAGGCAATGCCGCACGCCGGCGGCGCATGCCTTGATCTCGGTCATGACCAGGTCGCCGAAATCCACGAGGCGGCGGCCGTAGCCGGTGGTGGCGATGGCCGCAAGGCCGGATTCAGCCACGCCGGTCTGGTCGAGGGCCTGGCGAAAAATGGACCGGGCGGTTTCGGCGGGCAGGCCGCCGGCGGGCGCCACCAGGCTGGCGAGAACGCGGTCCTGGTCCAGGATGGCAACCTTGATGGTGGTGGAACCGATGTCAATGCCCGCGGTGATCATGGGGATCCTTTGGATTTATAAGGGGTTGGGGAACGGGAGGGGAGGAAATGCGATCGAACCGCAGATTGACGAATGATGAACTGCAGAACATCGAAGTTAGGTCCTTCCCTTGGTCGTGGTTTTGAGGCTTGCTACAAAAATTGCTGTCAGTTCATTGGTTTCATGTACCAATGCATCAAGCGAATTGACAGGTTTGATGAGTCCGGTCTGCTGAATCATCAGTAACCAGACGCGCGTTTCCCTTAACTCTTTCAATACGATTTTGAGTTTATGCGAGAAATCTGCGCGCGATTCAGCACTTTGCGCCTCGGCGTAGTTGGGTGCCGGTGATGTTCCGCATCGCAACAGCTGATTACGGATATGGTTGCCGGTTGGAGTTCTGGGAAGTGCTTCGGCGGTCCGTATGATGCGTACGGCAAAGGTGATCAGACGTGATTCCAGATCGAAGGCTTTTTCCTTCATTATTCATACCTCATCATTCGTCAATCTGCGGTTCGTGTTTTTCTTGCTATGAACGAATCCCTCTCAATCAGTTGCCTTCCACGGTTTCGAGGAAGGCTTCGAGGCGGACGCGGAGTTGTTCGGTGTCTTCGAGGCTGTAATCGGTGCGCAGGTTCAGGAAGGGGATGCCGCGTTGCCGCAGGATGCGGTTGAGGCGGTAGGATTCCATGTCGAACAGCGGGCAGAGGCGCAGGCCGTAGTGGACGACGCCGTGCGCATGGCGTTCGGATGTCAGTTCCAGGATGCGGTTGATACGGCGTCCCTGGGATACGAAACAGGGGCAGGGGGCGGCGAAGGTGTAGCGGGCGGCCAGGGCGCGCCAGAGGGCGCGGAGGCCGGGTTCATCCACCTGCACGGGATCCCAGCCCGCCTGCATGCCGGTGCACAGCGTGTCCCCGACGATGTCCGCGCCGCATTCCTCGATCAGGTTGAGCACCTTGAAATTGGGCCAGATGATCGGGGCGCCGGTCAGCACGAGGCGGGGACGCAGGCGTTCGCGCGCCGGCACGAAGGCGCGCATCCAGGCGAGCACGGCGTCCACCCGGCGGTTCCATTCGGCGGGCGGGATGCCGGTGAAGGAAGCCTGGAGGATGAGGAAGGCGTCACGGGCTGACAGGCTGCCGGGTTCGGCGGTCCGGAGCGTGTCCAGTTCCCGGATGCGGGCGGCGCGCTGGCGGCTGGTTTCGATGGCGGCGCGCAGGGAACGGCGTGACAGGCGGACGCCCAGGACGCCTGCGAGGAAGGCGGCGGCTCGTTCGAGTTCGCGTGCCGCGCTGTCGAGGTAGCGGCCGGCGTCCTGTTCCGTGGGGAGGTTCAGGATGAAGGTCGGCACGTAATCCGACAGCACTTCCGCCAGCTTGCGCTTGGCATCGCAACTGGCCGGCAGGATCAGCGCCCGGCAGGAGGCGAGGGGACCGGAGGGGTCGAGGAAGCGGGCGAACGAGGATTTGGCCAGCGGGCAGATTTCGCCGGACAGAACCTCCTCGCCGGTTTGTACCAGGGCGGCATTTCCGCAGTCAAGGCGTACGGCACGGGCGCCGAACGCCTCAATCAGCTCGGGCGGGACCAGGTTGCAGAAGTACCCGACCCACGGGAGGTCCGCCGGACCGGCCGGCAGGGTGTTCAGCGTTGATTCGAACCAGGCGATGTCCGGGGGCCGGCGTGCGATGCGCGCGAGGCTTTGCGCGGCCTGGTGTTCGATGACGCGGGCCCGGCGCTGGACACCGGGGTTGTCGGTTCGAACCGGCGGGAGCTTGAAGCGGGCATCGAATTGGGATGTATCATTCATAAGGTTTCAGGTGTCAGGTTTCGGGTGTCAGGAGGGGGGAGTGGCCAGCCGGACGGGCTTGACTCATCGTTGTTGCCATAAGCGGGGGGTGATTCAGCAATCTGCCACCGGCGTTCCGCTGAGGGAATCTTTCTTTCAAGGGTCCTTTCCAGTCCATTCAACATCCGGATGCATTCCTGGTAACGGGCTTTGAGATTCGCATACACATCCGGGGTTATGTGATGTTTGAGGCTTGCCATGAATAAATGATGGATTGTTTCGGCTGCTTCGCCCCGGCTGCGATTGACTCCTTCGATTTTGTTGCGCACATGCCGGTCGTCGTTTTTCTCCGCCAATTGAGCTGGGGCACTATTGGAGGAGCGCCGTACCTGGCTGCCTAATTCATACTTCTCTTCGCTTGGCCAAGTATGTGATGTCTCGCAGACTTCAAGGTGCAGTTGGCATAACCGGCGATATACGTCGAGGTCTTCCACCTGCAGATAGGTTTTATCCATCGATCATCTCCAAAGCTTCCTGATCTGAG
The DNA here is from genome assembly GCA_001803315.1 of Lentisphaerae bacterium RIFOXYC12_FULL_60_16. Lineage (GTDB taxonomy): Bacteria > Verrucomicrobiota > Kiritimatiellia > UBA8416 > YA12-FULL-60-10 > YA12-FULL-60-10. The sequence continues at coordinate 12,658 of MHBQ01000175.1, read as the reverse complement.
ACACCAGGTGTCGGGTTTCAGGTTTTCGGCGAGATAACGTGTTCCAGACAACACATCCCGATCTGACATCCGAAACCTGACACTTTGTCTCTTACATCGCTCCATCAGGCGTCTTTGTGTCACTGACACCCGACACCTGACACCCGACACCTGACACCCTGTATTTATTCGAATTCCGATTTCAGCACGGTATGTCCTTCGTGTTCCAGTGAGAGACAACCGTTGCGCGGGCAGACTTCGACGCAGCGGAGGCACAACACACAATGATAGGTGCTGACGTTGGTGCGGGTCAACTCATCCCGGATCGTGGCGATGCCCATGGGGCAGGCTTCCGTGCACATGCCGCATCCGTTGCAGCGGACCGGATCCTTGCGCAGGGTGAAGGACCCGCCGCGGTTGAACAGGCCGGACAGCATGCCCATCGGGCAGAACCGGCACCAGAGCCGGCGGGCCACCGCGAAACAGACCAGGTAAAGCGCGAGCAGGATGAGGCATCCATAGCGGAAGAAACCAAACGCCCATTCCGTGCCGGGCAGGGGTGGGTAGGCAGCCAGACCGCCGCCGATCATCGGGCAGATTTGCTGGCTGGGGCAGACTTTGCACAGCGGGAAAATGGGTAATCGGACACCGGCCACCGTGCCGGCCGCATCCAGGCGGGGGATCAGGCGTGCCATCCACAGGGTGATGCCGGTAATGGAGAGGCCTCCCGCCAGCATGGCGGTTTGCGCGGCGGGTCCCGGCCGGCGCGGCAGGAACCCGGTATGCCGGCGGATCCAGTCGAGCAGGCTGCCCATGGTGGACAGGGGACACAGCCAGCCGCAAGTCCAGCGCGCCGTGAGGAAGGAAAGAAACAGCAGGTTGGTCAGGGAGGCCAGTATCATTTCCAGGGCGCCGAGTTCCTGGACCTGGCGGTTGCGTACGCGGGTGTAGTCCAGCTGGAGCAGCCGCTGGAAGAGTTCGAGGTTGCAGCCCTGCACATACCCGCCATCCGGGACAAAGCGGCAGGGGGCTGAGGGTAGATGTACCTGCCGTCCGTCGATGCCGAGCACCGGCGAGGTTTCCGACAGTCTCATCACGTCGAGCGGAACCGTGCGCCGGGCTTCCATGGCGCGGTAATCCGCGAGATCGCGGCGCAGGGCGGATCCGCCGGCCACCAGGACCCAGAGAAAGGCGAGGCGCACCAGGAGCCGGAATACGCGCAACGGCAGGATCGGCTGGATGAGGATCAGCAGGGAGGCGAGACCGGTCATCAGCCAGGCGGGGTGGATCAGGAGTCCATACCAGGCGCGTTCGGCGGGAGGGATGGCCGTGTAATGGCGCACGATATCCAGGATGGCAAACGCGAGGACCAGGGCGGGTATCACGAGGAACCAGCGGTATCCCGTGTGGCGGGTGCGGGGCAGGTGCAGGGCAGGCAGGACCAGGCCGCTGTAGG